>DATJAI010000113.1:0-14794 GCA_035516415.1 Binatia bacterium
GACCGCGCCACGCCGCCCCTCGCGGCGAAGCTGCACGATCTGTTCGTAAACATCCATGGCGGAGCGCTTCAATTATTTCGATGCACATCGGCAAAGTCAAAGCGCTAAACCCGGAGAGGCGCCCGGGTCCCCTGTTTGATGGGCGACTTCAGTTGCCCCAGCGCTCGGAAACCGTCCCCGCGGCCGCGAATTTCCCCCAAGCTCGAACCGTTTCTACCGAGAGATTGCGGCCATGCTCGCCCTACGCAGCCAGCTCCTGGCTTTTTGTTGAATGGAACGAATGCCTTGCGTATACTCGTGCCGGATTTCCAAACAGCTCCACGTTTCTGCATACCTGGCCGCCGGGTCCGCTTTGCTGGGCGGCAGCAGGCGTGCCGGATGCGCAAATGGCCAGGCCGGTATCGGCGTCCGGGAGCGGTGTGCTTTCTGTCACTACTTGGCTAGCCAGGTGTCACTGACCTGCAGTGGCCGGGAGTACGAGGATGGCGGTGGGCCGGAGACGTGTTCCTCAGCCCCGGTAACTGAGATGTTGCACCCAAGGTTTTGTGGTTCATGATCGGACGAACGAAAGGGAAAAGCCTGTTGGTTATTTGCCTGGCTGTGGCCCTGTGTGAGTTCAGGCTGCCGGCCGTGGCCCAGTCCCTCAGACCTTGGGACGGAGGAGAGCCGTTTATTGGAACTTCATCGTCGGGCCCGGAGTCCTCATCGTTCTCCTCGAGCACTCGAGCGATGGAGGATGCGGATTCGGCATCCGCATCGCCGCTGGTGGTGTCCACCGCCCCCAAGCCGGAAAGCGGGGTTGACTGGGGACATCTGCTGGCCAGCACGGCGGCCTTTCTGACCGTATCGCACAGCTTCCGCTATGCCACGGAATCAACGACGAAACGGCAGATTCACACACCGTTCTTTCCCCGCTATGGCGACGCGGTAGCGAATCTTCACGGCTGGGCGGACGGCGATCCGTTCATGGTCAACTACGTCGGACACCCCATGCAGGGGGCGGTGAGCAGCTATATCTGGCAGCACAACGATCGCGCCTATCGTACTGTCGAGTTCGGCCGCAACCGGAAGTACTGGAAGGAACGATTTCGGGGCATGGCATTTGCCTATGTCTATAGCGTGCAGTTCGAGATCGGGCCGTTCAGCGAGGCCTCGATCGGCCACATCCAGAACTTCTATCCTCAGGTGGGATTTGTCGACCACGTGATTACCCCCACCATCGGCACGGGCTGGGCGGTAGCCGAGGATGCGGTGGACCGATTGCTGATTCAACGTTTCGAAGCCAGGGTCTCGAATCCCTGGCTACGCGTGGCGGCACGCACCGCCTTGAATCCCGCGCGTTCCTTCGCCAATCTCCTGACCGGCAATCTGCCCACGCATCGCGACGACCGGCCAGGAGTGCTGCAGGCGTTTCCGGAAAACGCGGCCTGGGCTGCCGCCACCAGACGGCGGACGCAGAGCGATCCGGTGAACCCTCCTCCGGGCGTGGCTCCGTTCGATTTCACGTTCCACGCGATGTTCCGGGACTATGTGAATAACGGCGGCGCCGGCCCCTGCATGGGGGGCGGAGGCACGGCCGCGTTCCGCGTGGCCAGCGAATGGCAATGGGTGCTCGACGTGAGTGGCTGCAAGATGCTGGGCTTTCGCGAGAACTTCAGCGGCGACGCGCTTACCTTCGTGACCGGTCCGCGCTGGACGCCGCAGACCACAGGGCGCTGGGTACCGCACCTCGAGGCCCTTGTGGGTGTTACCAAACTGACGCAGGAGTACGAGAACCCGGTCCTGAAGGCACAGATCGCCGACGCCCATACCATGACCGATGAGGGGCGTGCCGCCAGGCACGCTTATTTCACTACCGACTGGGACACGGCCGGCTTTGCCATGCAGGCGGGTGCAGGCGTGGACTACAAACTCAACAGTGCACTCGCACTCCACGTGGCGAATCTGGAGTATGGTTACTCCTGGACGAGCGACATCAACGGATTCAACTACAGAAATGCGGTGCAGCTCAGTGGCGGACTGGTGCTGCACATGGGAACCTGGTAGGCAACGTTCCAGCCTGCGCTCGCCTGCCACACTCTGTTCTCAACTGACTCAGGAGGGCCCTCACCCCGCGATCCGGCGGCCGCTTTTCGTAAGGGCAGAGTGCTAGAATCCACACGATGAAAGCCGTCCGCATTCATGAATTCGGCGGGCCGGAAGTTCTCAGGTACGAAGATGCGCCCGATCCGGTGCTGCGCAAGGACCAAGTACTGATTCGGGTGCGCGCCTGCGCTCTGAACCATCTGGACCTGTGGGTGCGCGGCGGGCTCCGTGGGGTAACGCTGCCCCATATTCTGGGGAGCGATATTGCCGGCGAAGTGGTGGAGGCGGGCGAGTACATCTCCGGCATCAGGCCGGGGACACGCGTGCTGCTGGCGCCCATGGTTTTCTGCAATCACTGCGAGGCCTGCTCCAGCGGGCGGCAGAGCTTCTGTCCGCAGTTCACGGTGCTGGGCAATACGGTCGACGGCGGTGATTGCGAGCTGATTGCCGTCCCCGAGGTTAACGTCATTCCCATTCCCGATGGGCTCGATTTCGTGCAGGCGGCCAGCGTTCCGCTGGTGTTTCTCACCGCCTGGCACATGCTGGTGGGCCGCGCGCATCTGCGCGCCGGACAGACGGTACTGGTGCTGGGCGCGGGCTCGGGCGTGGGCTCGGCCGCCATCCAGATCGCGAAGATGCTGGGCGCCGGGGTCATCACCACCGCAGGTGATGAGCGCAAGCTGGCCAAGGCGCGCGGACTGGGTGCGGACCACACCATTGACCATTACAAACAGAAGATCGCCGATGAGGTGAGGCATATCACCGAGAGGCGTGGCGTGGACATTGTGTTCGAGCACGTCGGTCAGGCGACGTGGCCGGACAGCGTGCGCTCGCTTAAACCCGGGGGCACGCTGGTGACCTGCGGCGCGACCACCGGTTATGAAGGCAATATCGACCTGCGCGTGCTGTTCTCGAAGCAGATTTCGCTGCTCGGCTCCTACATGGGCGAGATGGGCGAGCTGCACGAGGTGCTGAAATATGTCTTCAGCGGCAAGCTGAAGCCTGTGGTGGACCGCACCTTCCCACTGCGTGAAACTCGGGCGGCGCACGAGTATCTGGCAAACAGCCAGATGTTTGGCAAGGTGGTGCTGACGGTTTAGCTTCGCCAATCCCCGCCGGACGAATCCGGTTCGAAGAAGCGGCCCGAGTTGCGTCCCGGTTGCGAGGCAGGGCATCAAAACAGGCAGGTATAATGTGAGCGCATATGAGCAACCCTGACCGCCCAAGCCTGGAGAATCCGCCGACGGGGCACCAACGATTCGATAATCTGGTTGGCTCCGACCAGAGCCGGCAGGCGATGCTGCGAGCCATCTTTGGCGAGCAGCAGCCGGAAGGCGTCGTGATGGCGTCGATGGACGCCGTAGTGAACTGGGTGCGGCGCAACTCCATCTGGCCGATGACCTTTGGCCTGGCCTGCTGCGCCATCGAGATGATGTCGATGGGGGCGTCGCGCTTCGATATCGCGCGCTTCGGCGCGGAGGTGTTTCGTCCTTCGCCGCGGCAATCGGACCTGATGATCATCGCCGGCCGCGTTTCGCAGAAGATGGCGCCAGTCATCCGTGAGCTGTACCTCCAGATGCCTGAGCCGAAGTGGGTGATCTCGATGGGCGCCTGCGCGACCTCGGGCGGCGTCTTCAACAACTACGCGCTGGTGCAGGGCGTGAATCAGTGGATCCCCGTGGATGTGTACGTACCGGGCTGCCCGCCGCGTCCCGAGCAGCTGATTTACGCCATCATGCTGCTGCAGGAAAAGATCAAGAACGAGCGCGGATCCTTCCGGCGGGCGCTGAACCTGGAACGCGCGTAAGAGGCGCCTCACCCTGCAACGTTTGCCTAAGATTCGCCGCAACTCTACAATTGATTTTTATCCCTCCGCGGAACACGTATCATGATCCATTTTCCCGTCCCTGAGGCGCTGACCTTCGATGACGTGTTGTTGCTGCCCGCCCGATCCGATGTGGTTCCGGCCCTGGTGGACACTACGACCCGCCTGACCCGCAATATCGAGCTTCGCGTTCCCCTCATCAGCGCGGCCATGGATACCGTCACCGAGTCGCACATGGCCATCGCCATGGCGCAGCAGGGCGGCATCGGAATCATCCACCGCAACCTTTCCATCGAGCAGCAGGTGACGGAAGTGGACAAGGTGAAACGCTCGGAGAGCGGCATGATTGTGGACCCGATCACCATGTCGCCCGAGCAGAAGATTTCGGACGCGCTGGAGGTGATGCGCCACTACCGCATCTCGGGCGTGCCGATCACCAAGAACGGCAAGCTGGTTGGCATTCTCACCAACCGCGATCTGCGCTTCGAAACCCGCACCGACGTTCCCATCAGCGAAGTAATGACGCGGGAGAACCTGATCACCGTCCCGGTGGGCACCACGCTGACCGATGCCGAGGCGATCCTGCACACGCACCGTATCGAGAAGCTGCTGGTGGTGGACGACCACTACAATCTGAAAGGCCTGATCACGGTGAAGGACATCCAGAAGCGCCTGAAATACCCCACGGCGGCCAAGGACGACCACGGGCGGCTGCGGGTGGGCGCGGCGATTGGAGCCACCGGCGATTACCTGGAGCGCGCGCAGGAGCTGGTGCGGGCCAAAGCCGATGTGCTGGCCATCGACAGCGCCCATGGCCACTCCACGCGGGTGATTGAGGCGGTCAGGAACGTCAAGTCGGCGCTGCCGCAGGTGGACCTCATCGCCGGCAACGTGGGCACCTTCGATGGCGCCTGCGAGCTGGCGCACGCCGGAGCTGACGGGATCAAGGTCGGAATCGGTCCCGGTTCCATCTGCACCACGCGGGTGGTGACCGGGGCGGGAGTGCCGCAGATCACGGCCATCGCCGAAGCGGCACGGGCCACGCGAGACAGCGATGTCTCGGTTATCGCCGACGGCGGCATCAAGTACTCGGGCGACATCACCAAGGCGATTGCCGCCGGCGCCGACTGCGTGATGATCGGTTCGCTGCTGGCCGGAACCGAAGAGAGCCCAGGGGAGACGATCCTCTACCAGGGCCGCTCGTTCAAGGCTTATCGCGGCATGGGATCGCTGGCCGCCATGTCCCAGGGCTCCAGCGAGCGCTACTTCCAGGACACCGACAGCGATTCTTCGGTGCCCGTGATGGCGGAAGAGGGGGACGGCAATCGCCTGGCGAAGCTGGTGCCGGAAGGCATCGAGGGACGCGTGCCCTATCGCGGAACGGTGGGCATGATCGTCTACCAGCTGGTGGGCGGCGTGAAGAGCGGCATGGGATACGTAGGCTGCAGCAGCATCGACGAGCTGCAGCAGAAGGCGCGCTTTGTCCGCATCAGTGGCGCAGGTCTGCGCGAGAGCCACGTACACGACGTGATGATCACCCGCGAAGCGCCCAACTACCGCGTCGAATAGTTCCGGGGAACAGAAGCTTGCTCCATCATGGGGAAGTGCGGCACGGACGGGTCACGCCGTCGCTACTCAAGCCTTCTTTTCGATCGCTGGCGCGCAACTTGTGGCCGGTGGTGTTCTGGCTGGGAGTCATCCGGCTGGAATCGACCGACGCCGCATCATCGGCGAATACGACTTCCGCGCTGTACAAGGTCATAGCGGCGGTCGCTCCCCATGTCGATCCCTCATTCGTGGAGCGGCTTGACGAAGTCCTGCGCAAAACCGGACATTTTCTGGGCTACGGAATATTGGGCGCTCTGGTCTTTCTGGCGCTGCGAAACACCAACCGCGACCGAATGCGTGGCATTCTGCGGCGGAGCTGGGGCAGCTATCTCAGCGACCTGTGGCGGGCGGAGTGGGTGCTGATCGGCATGCTGGTGACGGTGGTGACGGCCTCATGGGACGAGATCCACCAGAGCCTTATTCCGTCGCGCCACGGGCGCTGGCAGGACGTGGTGCTGGACACCGTGGGAGCGGCGGTCGTCCAGTGGCTGATGTACCTGCTCTCGGTGCGTGTGCTCAGGCGGCGTCAGAGCAGCGCTGCCCAGCCGGAACTCAGCTCCTCGGCGTGAGGGGCAGAGTCGCGCGCCGTTTGAAAACGTTTCAGTACATGAGGTATTTCGAGCGCAGGTCCATGAAGTGTTCCAGCTTCTCGCGCCAGTCATCGGCGATGCGATGCGGATCCTGTCCCGCCTGCAGGGCGGCGAATGCCGCCTGGTTGACCAGCAACTGGTTCAGGCGTGCCATGTCGTAGCCCAGCGGGTAGAGTTTGTGCAGCGCAGCCGCCAATTCCAGGCCCAGCTCCGGCGCATCCAGTTCGTCGCGATTGGTGACGAGGATGTTTACGCCAAAGCATTCGCGCCGCGCATAGGGGCCGGCCGTGGGAGTAAAAGACGTAGGAACGAAGCGCACACCTCCGATGTTGCGGCCGTTGAGATAGCCGGCCAGCTCCTTCGCATTCAGATAGGGTGAGCCGACCAGCTGGAAGGGCATCTCAGTCCCACGTCCCACCGAAACGCTGGTGGCTCCGATGAGAGCCACCCCCGGATACAGCGCAGCCTGATCCAGATTGCGAAGGTCTGGCGCGGGGTTTACCCACATCGCTCCGGTTGAATCGAACCAGTCGCCGCGCATCCAGCCGCGCATCGGCACGACGGTGAGATCGGCGTCAATGTGCTTCTCTTCGTTGAAGAACCTTGCCAGCTCGCCGATCGTCATGCCGTGCCGCACCGGCAGCGGATAGTAGTTCAGGGGACTTTCCTGGACATCCGAGACCGGCCCCTGCACGTAAGCACCAGTGATGGGATTGGGGCGATCCAGCACCACGATCGGCTTCTTCACCCTGGCTGCTGCCTCCAGAAAATATCCCAGCGTGCTTTCGTAAGAAGAGAAGCGCGCGCCGACGTCCTGAAGATCAAGGACCACCACGTCAAGGCGGCGCATCACGTCGGCCGGCGGACGGCGCTTCGCATCGGTATCGCCATAGACGCTATATATGGGCACACCTGTGGCGCCGTCCTTCGAGTTGGCGATGTCGGGTGTGTCCGCCGTGCCCTGGAGCCCGTGCTCGGGAGTGAAGATGGCCGCCAACTGCAATCCCGGAGCGCGCGCCAGCACATCAATGGTGCGCCTGCCCCGGCTGTCGAGGCCGGTCTGGTTGGTGACCAGGCCGACGCGCGGTGTCGCGACATTCGGAACCTTCAGCTGCTCGAACTGGCGCTCCTCGAGCACGTCAATTCCGTTCAGGACCTTGCCATTGCGCACGACGACGCGCCGCGCGGCCATCTGGCTTTCGTTGTATCCGGTAATGCGCGCCAGGCGCATCTTCTGTTCCTGGCTGGGCGTCAGATGCAGCGCGACCGCTACCGCGTTGGCGATTTCCGTGCGCACGGCGATCACGTTGCCGGTTGGCAGTTGCACCGCATTGGTCAGCAGAACGATATAGGTGTTGGTGGTGGGATCGATCCACAACGAGGTGCCGGTGAAGCCGGTGTGGCCGAAGGAGCCGACGGGCAGCAGTTCGCCGCGGTTGGAGGAGAACGGCGAGTCGATGTCCCACCCCAGGCCGCGCATGTCCGGCATATTCGCCGGCTGCTGCGGGGTGGTCATCTTCTCCATCACCAGCGGCGACAGGATGGGCGCGCCGCCGTTCAGCATCGCCTGTGCGAATTTGGCAACATCCTCGGCGGTGGAAAAGAGTCCGGCGTCGCCGGCCACACCGCCCATCTGGCGCGCCGTGGGATCGTGCACCGTTCCCCGCAGCGTCTGTCCCGTATGCGGGTCGCGTTGCGTGGGTGCAATGCGCCCCACCCACGACGGAGGCGGATTGAAGCGCGTCGAGGTCATGCCCAGCGGGCCGAAGACCCAGGTCTGCGCGTACTGGTCGAATGGCATGCCGCTCACCTTCTGCACCAGCTCGCCCAGGACGACGAATCCCACGTCACTGTAGAGGAAAGTGGAGCCCGGAGCATTCACCAGTTTGGCGGCGTTGGCGCGGCTGTAGCCCTGCTCCAGCCCATTCCACGGTTCCTTGAAGTCGAGGTCGGCGGGGAGACCCGAATAGTGGGTCAGCAGCATGCGGATGGTGATGTCGCTCTTGCCGTTCTGCGCGAAGTCGGGAATGTACTTTGCGACCGGATCGTTCAGCTTGATCTGTCCCAACTGCTCCAGGCGCATGACGCAGGTAGTAGTGGCGATCACCTTGGTCAGCGAGGCCAGATCGAAGATGGTGTCGAGGGTCATCGGCTCGGGAGGGGAGCCGATGTTGCGGTTGCCCATGGCCTTCTGATAGACGATGAGGCCGTTATGGCCGACCAGGAGAACGGCGCCGGTAGCGTTGCCACTGGTCACGGCATTCCGAAGAATGCCGTCGAGCGGGGCGAACCAGCTCTGCTCCTCTTTCGAGGCGGGACGCGGGGTGGCAGCGGGGGCGGCGCCGGCGGCAGGATTGGCCGGCTGTTGCGGCGGGGTGCCGGGATTCTGTGCCGGGACAGCGATGCCGAGGGCAAGGACCAGGCAGACATGGGCCAGCGCAGGGGCCGGCCGTCGCAGACGCAGGCTCAAGAGGACCTTTCCATGGATGGTTGTGCCCACAGCTCGGGTGAGCAGGCTATTATAAGTGGCGCTCGCCTTTAACGCAGCCAGAGGACTTGCAAAGCAGGTGTCGCAGCACTTGGCCCCGCCGCATTCTGCGTTCGACCAGCAGGAGCAGCAGTTCGCGCGGGCCTTCGCCATCATCCGCCAGGCGATTGCGCAGCGCGCATTCCCCGGCGCCGCTCTGGCCGTCACGCATCGGGGAGCGCTGGTTGCCTCGCAGGGCTTCGGCCGCTTTACTTATGACGAAGACGCGGCGGAGGTGGAGGCCGACACCGTCTTCGATCTGGCGTCAGTAACCAAAGTGGTGGCCACGACGGCGCTCGCCATGGTGCTTTTCGAACGCGGCAGGCTGCCGCTGGAGGAGCCGCTGGCCAGAACGCTCGGCGACTTTGTATCGCTGGCGCCTCGGCATCAGCGCGCATGGCGCGAGCAGGTAAGCGTTCGCATGCTGCTGGCGCACTGCAGCGGGCTGCCGGCCTACGAAAAGCTATTCGAATTCTGCAACACGCGCGATGAACTGCTGCAGGCGGCGCTGACCACCCGACTGGCGGCAGCACCGGGCACGCGCGCCGAATACAGTGACGTCGGCTTTATTCTTCTGGGCGAGCTGCTGGCGCAAAAAGCGGGGCTGGCGCTCGATCTGCTGTCGCGCCAGGAAATCTTCACACCGCTCGGCATGGCCCACACCCGCTTCCGGCCACCAGCGGAGTGGAAGCCGCGGATTCCGCCGACAGAGGACGACGTCAAGTTCCGCAAGCGGACCATCCAGGGCGAAGTCAACGACGAGAACGCCTATGTGATGGGTGGAGTGGCGGGACACGCCGGCGTCTTCGCCCCAGCAGGCGACGTGGCGCGCTTCGCCGAATGCATGCTGCGTGGCGGCGTGCCTATTCTGCAAGCGACGACGGTGAAGCTGTTCACGCAACACGAATCTTCGCCGCCAGGCACCTCGCGCGCCCTGGGGTGGGACACACCGTCAGGTGCAGAGCCGTCTGCGGGGCGGCTGTTTTCGCGGCTCTCCTACGGGCACCTCGGTTTCACGGGCACCTCGCTGTGGATCGATCACGAACGACAGCTGTCGGTGACGCTGCTGACAAACCGGACCTGGCCGGACCGCGCATCGCAGCTCATCCGCGAAGTGCGGCCGCAGGTCCATGACGCCATTGTGCAGGGAATCGAGGCGAACTGAGCGCCTCCCGGTGCGGGGATTTACGGCCAGCCGCCTGGCTCGCCCGCGCTCAGCAGCGACTGGGTAATTGCGAGCCACTCCTCCTCCAGCGAGCTTTGCGCCGGCGTCCTGTCGGCACGGCGATACCAGTAGCCGGCGTTGGCGGAATCCCCCTCTTTGCGGTGCAGGTAGGCGTGGACCCATGCGCCGGCCGGGCCTTCGTCCTGCTGCGCCGATTCGTGCGCCTGTTTCCAGTTTCCCCTGGCGTCCCACCACAGCCCGGCCAGCGCTGGTCCGAGGTTGCGCGGAGGCTCATCGCGCGACAGAGAAGCACGAAATTCTTCCAGCGTCATAGGCATAGATTAAAGCAGTTTTGCATTGAGTATGAGAGCACGCCGGCAGAGAGGGGTTTATAGAGGCAACATCTTTTATAACCATTGCAGGTTTGGCGTCGGCTGTAACCAGATGTTAAACTGCAACAAATCAGCTTCTCCTGGGGTAAGTCTTGCTCTTCAACTGTTTGGCCGTTTACGTCGATCCCGGTTCCGGGAGCATGATCCTCCAGCTCCTGCTGGGTGGTGTTAGTGGAGTTTACGTCATCTTCCGCCTCTTCAAACAGAAGCTGCTGGGCGTTTTCGGGATCCGCCCGGAAGGCGCGGAATCCGAGATGCAGGCGATTCCTCACGAAGAAGGCGAGATCGGGCGGCAAGTTTGAGCGCAATGCAGCCAGATTTGCTGGTTGCGGACTTCCGGCGCGATGGCGGATCGTTTCGCGATCCGGACGGCTACATCCTGCGCAACGGAGAACGGATCGTTCGCGTGGTCCTTCCCGGAGCCGTGGAGCGCTGGCGGCAGTTCGCTGCGTCGGGCCTGGCGGCGGAGCTGCAATCCCTGGGACTGCTGGTTGCCACGCGCGAAATCTTCCCCGGCAGTGCCGATCCCGCAATTCCCGGCGGCAGCATCCTGCTGGAACACGAACGTATTCCCTTCACCAGCTATCCCTACGAGTGGAGCTTCGGCATGCTGCGCGAGGCGGCGCTACTGCATCTGGACATTCTGCAGTGTGCGCTGCGGCATAACTGGATCCTGAAGGATGCCACGCCATACAACGTGCAGTTCCGTGGGGTGACTCCGCTGTTCATCGACGTGCTGTCGTTTGCGCCCTTACAGCGCGGAGACTGCTGGGCGGGATACAACCAGTTCTGTCGCACGATGCTGTATCCGCTGATGCTCGAGGCACACAAGCAGGTGCCGTTCCAGCCCTGGCTGCGCAGCGAACTGGAGGGCATCGATCCGGTGGTCTTCAGCAACCTGTTCCGCGGGCTGGAACGCAGGCGTCCCGGCGTGCTGAGCCATGTGACGGCACAGGCCTGGCTGATGCGCAAGTTCGCGGCCGCGGGCTACAGCGTGCGTCAGCAGATCAGCTCCGCGGGCATGACGCCGCAGATGATCGCGCGCAATGTACTGCGGCTGCGCAAGCTGGTGCTGAAGCTGCGACCCGCATCGTATAAAAGCGCGTGGAGCGACTACTCGCGCGACCACTATGCCGCGGAGGCGCTGGCGCAGAAAGAAGCTTTCGTCAACGAGTGTGTCGCGGGCCGGCGGTTCGAGCTGGTGTGGGATCTTGGATGTAATGACGGGCGCTTCAGCCGGATCGTGGCCGGTGCGGCGAGCACCGTGCTTGCCGTGGACTCCGATGCCGGCAGCATCGAGCGACTTTATGGGGAGCTGCGCAAGGAGCAACGGGCCAACATCCTTCCCCTGCTGATGAACCTCGCCAATCCTTCGCCATCGCAAGGCTGGGCATCGGGCGAGCGCACATCGCTGGTTGAGCGGGGCAAGCCGGACCTGACTCTGGCGCTGGCGCTTGTGCACCACCTCGTCATCACGGCCAACATTCCGGTAGCGGCCGTGGTGGGCTGGCTGGCGGAGACCACGCGCGAGCTGGTGATCGAGTTCATCAGCAAGGACGATGCGATGGTGCGCCGTCTGCTCCTCAATAAAGACGACACCTATGCGGATTACAGCCGCGCAGCTTTTGAGCGGCGCCTGGAGGAGCGCTTCCGGATCGGCAGGCGACTGGAGCTGCCGGGTGGAACGCGTTTCCTGTATCACGCGACGGCGGCGAATTAGCCGATGCCCGGCAAATGCAGACAGTCCGCGAGCGCGCACGATCGATGAAGACAGTAGCAAGGGGAGTGTCACCCGGCAGGCCCAGAGCCGGCGTGGATGGCGCGCCTGTTCCGGCGGGTGCGATGACAGGTAGCCCCGGGCCACGAGCTTTCCTTCCAGTGCTGGTCGCGTTGCTGTCTCTGACGACGTTTGCCTTTGCCCAATCGCTGTATCAGGCGGTCGCCGGGAACCCGGAGTTCGTGGTCCTGAACCAGATTACCCACGGCGACCTGTGGCTGATCGTCGCCTGCTTCAACCTGCTGCCCGCGGTGGTGTTGGCGTTGCTCTGGCTGGCGCTCGCCAGGCGTGCTGCGGCGGCTGCGGGCCGGTTCCGCAGCGTGTCCTTTTTATTGCTGCTCACGCCGTTCCTTCTGGAGCTGCACAAGCGCTACATCTCTCCCCTGTTGCTTTTTCATCACAACACCGCCCTGGTACTGGTTCCATTGGCGGTGGCTGCCTGGCTCGTCTTCTGTTATCGCGCTGAGTTCGAACGGTTCCTGCTGGTGCTTTCACCGGTTATCGTGATTTTTCCCGGACTGTTCCTCTGGCACGCGTGGAAAGAGGTGCCGGCCATGGCGGCGGCTCCGGCGAGTTCGATCGCCGATTTTGCCGCGGCGGACACGGGCAAACCACACCCGCCGATCTTCATTCTTGTTCTGGATGAGTTCACCAGGCCCGCGTTACTCGATGGCAACGGCAACATCGACGCGAGCCGCTTTCCTCACTTCGCCGAGCTCGGACGGCAGAGCACATGGTTCGCCAATGCCACCGCCAACGCCGAATACACCACGCGTTCCATTCCTGTGATCGTCACGGGTAATTTTCCTCACGGCAACGATGCCTCGGACGCTGCCTATCCCGACAATCTCTTCCGGCTGCTCGCACCCGAATACAGCGTGACCATTCATGAAGTGGTGACGCGCTTCTGCGCGACTGCCGAGTATCGCTGTCCTGACGCAGTGCGCATCCAGCAGCGCAGCTATCTGCTGAAGGCGGTAGCCCGGCTCTACCTGCTGCGCATTGCACCGAAGTCGGTAGTGATGGGGCTACAGGCCGAAGACCTGCGGGAAGAGCAGCGGCGTTTCCAGGAATTTCTCGACGAAATCACGCCGGCGCCAGGCTCGAGGCCGCCGTTGCAGTTCATGCATCTGGAGCTGCCGCATGCTCCCTACATGCTGGCCGCGGAGGGCTCGATTCATGAACAATCGCCCGGAGGTTTCGATCCCGCATTCGCCGGAGACACGAGCTTGCTGGAGCACCTGCGCCACAGCTATGAGTTGCAGGTCCAGTTTGTCGATGGTGAACTGGGCAGGTTTATCGACAGGCTGAAGCAGGCCGGATTGTACGGTGGCGCACTCATCGTAATCGCTTCAGATCACGGCGTGAGCTGGAAACCTGAGGCGCCGGGGCGAGTGCTGAGG
Organism: Binatia bacterium; assembly: GCA_035516415.1. Taxonomy (GTDB): domain Bacteria; phylum Acidobacteriota; class Terriglobia; order Terriglobales; family Acidobacteriaceae; genus Bog-257. The sequence goes on from DATJAI010000113.1 coordinate 13,373, forward strand.
AGAGCGAATGCCGACATGATCCTCCCCGTCCCGCTGTTTATCAAGCTTCCGGGGCAGAGCGCAGGGCGGGTCTCGATGCAGGACGCGCAGTCCATCGATCTGGCGCCGACCATTGCGGCGGCCGCGGGTGTAAGGGTTCCGTGGCAGGTGGCGGGACACGACCTGTTTGCCCCGGGTGGAGCGCCACGGCAGAAGGTAATGATTGACGCGAGCGGGAAGGTGTTTGCGTTTCCACCAGATTTTGCCGAGTCAGGCCAAACTGCCAGGTAGAGCGGCCGGGAGGAAAGCTGACCTGTTTACAGCAGCGAAGTTTTGGTCCTGAATGAGCGATTTCTTGAACTTATGCCGGCCAGAGTGAAGGCGATCCCTGGCGAAGCTAGGCGGCGGAGATGGCGGCGGCATCGCCGGCGAAATCCACTGCCGGCTTGTGCGGAATGATGCCTGCGGCGTGGCCCATTTCCAGCAGGCGGACAATGGCTACGCGCCCATCCTCGCCGTAGTCCAGCGTGCGATCGTTGACGTACATGCCGACGAACTTGTCGGCCATCTGGGGATCCAGGTCTTTGGCGAACTGCATGGCGTACTGCAGCGCTTCTTCGCGATGCTCGAGGGCATAGCGGATGCTGTCACGCAGGGCGTTGCAGCAGGCGGCCATCCACTCCGGGCCGAGGTCGCGGCGAATCGCGTTGCCGCCGAGCGGCAGGGGCAGGCCGGTGCGCTCGCGCCACCATTTGCCCATGTCCAGAATCTTATGCAGACCCGACTTCGCGAAAGTCAGTTGCCCTTCGTGAATAATCAGGCCAGCGTCGTGCTTCCCCTCCAGCACTGCCGGAATGATCCTGTCAAAGGGGACCACCTCGGTCGCTATGGCCGGAGCGAAGAGCCTGAGCGTGAGATAGGCGGTGGTCATTGTGCCCGGAACCGCGATTTTGTAGGCCGCGATGTCTTCGGGCGCGATATTACGCGAGGCGACGATCATGGGCCCGTAGCCTTCGCCCACGCTGCCGCCTACGGGCATCAGGGCATACTTCTCCTGGATATAGGGATAGGCATGGAACGATATGGCGGTGATGTCATAGTGGCCCTCCAGCGCCTTCCGGTTCAGCGTCTCGATGTCGCACAGGGAGTGAGTGAATTTGGCGCCCGGCACGCGGATCTTGTTGGTGGCCATGCCGTAAAACATGAAGGCATCGTCGGAGTCGGGACTGTGCGCGACCTTGATTTCGCGGACGCTATCACCGGAATTTAGGGTCATAAAGTGGCAGCTTAAAGTGGCCGCTTACCTGTATTGAGAGATTACAGGTTGCAGGCAATCCGGGCAACTGCCGCGATTACAGGGTGCGGCGCAGGCGCAGGGCGCCCCCAGCAGAGACGATGATTTTGGCGACCTCGGCACACAGGAACGGATAGAGGCCAAAAACG
>DATJAI010000114.1:0-19263 GCA_035516415.1 Binatia bacterium
TGACGGCGTTACCTGGAGTACTCCATCGCAACTGACTTCCGGCTTCCTGCGCGGTGTTCAGCTCACCGGTGCGCCTCCCGGACCTCCGGCCCCACATGCCAGCTATACCAGCGCGGTATTTCTCGCCGCTATGGATGAGGGCGGCGGCGGACTGAACATGCGGCAAAACATCATGTTTCGTTCCATCGATGGCGGCGTTACGTGGACCGAGGTCAACGTGGGCCAGCCATTCAGCCCGCCCGGCGACGGCCTCTGCTCGGCGGGGAGCTACTTCGCGAAGATGAATCCCTTCTGGCGCCACATGGGCTGGGGACAACCCGGAGTGGGTCCCAACGGCGTGGTTCACTATGCTTACGCCGGCAAAGGATCGCTTTCGACCGGAGACATCTATTACGTCCGTTCCGCCGACAACGGCCTGACCTGGTCCGCACCCATCGTCCTCAACGATCCGGAGACGAACCAGTTCCAGAGCCACTGGTTGCCGTCTCTTTCGGTCAACTACAACCTGGCGGCTTTCAACCCGCCCGAGGACGTAACCGTTTCCTGGTATGACCGGCGGCAGGCCATCTCGGCCTGCAACAATCCGGGCGATCCCGGTTGTAACTATCAGCGCTTCGGCGTCCAGTCGCGTGACAACGGTGCCACCTGGGGACAGAACATCGAGATCAGCAATGTGATAATTCCCCAGCCCGGTCAGGGCGATCCTGATATGCCTTTCTGCTACGACGGCGACTATGACTACGCGACCGCACTGAACAATAATGCCTTCGTCACCTGGACCGACGGGCGTGTTACGGCTGGGGGCGTTCCCGTGCAGAGCGTGGAGTTTGCCAGCGTGCCCGAACCATAGGTGGGCGACCTCAACCGCGTCTGCAAGCTGAGCCGGCTGCGCTTATCGCAGCTTCGCGTACTCAGCTTTGGCCTGTTTGTAGATGGGAATGCCGGGATCGGCGTCTTTCCAGAGGGCAAAAAACTCCTGGTACCCTGCCCGTGCTTTGGCTGTATCGCCCGCAGGCGCATACGCCCGGCCGGTCTGCAGCCGGGCCAGTGATCCCGTCACGGAGTTCACCACGATGCCTGTATGCTCCAGCAGTTTTCGGAATTCAGCAGCGGCGGCCACTCCGTTGTGTGTTTCCAGATAAGCCTGCCCACGCAGATAGGCGGGGTACAGGGTCAGGCCTCCCGCCAACTCGTAGGGAGCGACGGGCTGTAACAACAGCAGCGCTTTCGAGGGGTTGCCGCTGCTCAGTTCGATGGCTGCGTCGATCGTCGGCAGGCAGCAGACTTTCAACAGGGTATCGGTGGGATAGGTCTTCTCCAGTTCCTCGACCAGCGCCCTTGCCTGGCGAATATCGGGCCAGCGTGAGGGCGGCCTGCTCCCTGACATCCTTGCCGGACGACAGCTTCAGTGCTGCCGTCACTCCCTTCTTCGCGGCCCCGGCATTGCCTGACTCTGCCTCGATAGCAGCGTGTCCAATGCCAGCGGACGCCCCGCGATACGGTGCTGCAGCGTCGTGCCATCGAGAAACTCCATGGCGATGAAGGTTTCGCCTTCATCTTCGCCAATGTCATAAATGGTGCAGATATTGGGGTGGTTAAGGGCAGAGGCGGTCTCCGCCTCACGTCGAAACCGCATCAACGCGCGGGAATCGCGGCCCGGAGTTTCGGGGAGGAACTTGAGAGCAACGAAGCGATGCAGGCGGGCATCTTCGGCCTTGTACACTACGCCCATCCCGCCCCCGCCGAGTTTCTCGACAATGCGGTAGTGCCCCACCACCCGGCCCGACATCTGACGTTCGGTTATCGCCGGACCCGCCATCGAAAGGACCTCGTGCCGCTTCGCGCCCATCGTAGGTCTGGCGAGTATCCACGTCAATGACTGCAAAGTGGAAGATGCAACAAAACTGGGAACACATTTCCCTTAATGAATCAGCGGCCGCCAGGCGGGAAACGGGAAGCTATGCCTCGCCGCCACATGGTCCCGGTCGGCGGTGATGGCCGATATTCGCCCGGCGTGTCCTTCGGATGAGATACGGCATCAGCCCCGGCAGGCGCAGCAGCTCGAATACCGCGGCGCGGGCCAGCGGCGGCAACGACAGCAGCGGACGCACACGTGACGCAGCCGTCCACAGGGGCGCAAATTGCCGTGAGTATTCCCGTTCGTATAGCGCGGCGGCGTCGCTGAGCGAAATCTCACCATCGAGAAACCTGCACACCGATTGTGCGGCCACGCGTCCGCTGCGCAATGCGATGGAGATCCCGTCACCCACGTAGGGATCGATGAAGGCCGCAGCATCCCCGGCGAAGATGACGTTTCCGTCCACCGGTTGCGGCCGGCGATAAATCAGCGGCGCCGTCGTGATGGTCTGGGTCACCGGAATCCAGCTCCGGGACTGCTGTTCAAGCCCGGCATGCAGCCGCAACACCTCCGGCATGGAGGTCGCCTGGTCAGCGCGAACCATCGCACAGGCATTGACGACGTCTTCGGAAACAGGCTGTACCCCGCAATATCCACGATCAAAGAAGTAGAGATCGGTACAGAGGTCAGGACGCCTTGCCCGAAAATGACCCTTCACTCCGATCCAGCGCGGACCGGGTGGAATGGTCCGGTCACGAAGTAACTGCGACCATCGTCCCGCCGCAACAATCAGCGCTCTCGCGCGAATAACGCCGGCTGAGGTCTGCAACTCGAACGGACCGCCGCCTATGGTCGCCCGCACTTCACAACCGGCCAGAGCTTCCGCCCCCGCAGCCTGGGCCGCCCTCCATAAGCAGGAATCCAGATCGAATCGCGCGATGCTTATTCCCGCAGGCAAGACTGCGGCCTCCAGCATTCGCGGGCCCAGCCAAAACCGTGTACTGCTGATCGCCGGAGCCCGACCCAGCAGCACCCGGCCGCAAGGCACATCCTTCAGCAGGTTCGCCAGGACACCGAGTGCCTCAGCCGAGACGAACTCGCCGCACACCTTGTGGCGTGGGTACTCCCTGGCTTCGAACAGGGCTACGCTGATTCCCAGGCGCGCGGCGGTAATGGCAGCGGACGTCCCCGCCGGTCCGCCGCCGATGATTGCGAGATCGAATTTGTCGGCAGTTGGCACTCAGCACCTGGGATGCAGCCGCGGGAACTCGCGAATGTGTTTCCCACTCATGCGCAAACAATCGGCCTGGCGGTTACTCGTCAGTTGGCCCGTCGCTGCCTTCCTCATTTCCACAGCAGCACTCCCATCCGGTATAGATAATGCCTCGAGATCGCGATCCGCCGCGCCGGTACCGTCTGCAGAATGGAGCGCATCTCCCCTATGGTATAAGCGCGGCGCACCGATGCAGGAGCGTCGTGCCAGGTCAGGCGGCTGCGGAAGAGCGGCAAACCGGCGTACACCAGGCACAGGTGCATCCGGCTGCGAATCAGGTCGTTGATCAGCACCGCCCGCCGGCAGACGCGCAGGCTTTCGCGAACAAACATACCCAGCTCTGTGGGCTCCAGATGATGGGCGAGTAATGTGCAGCTCACGACATCGAACGCCCCATCCCGGAACGGCAGTTGCAGTGCATCTCCGCAGACCGACCTCGCCATTGCGGGCGGAAGATGCGACCACATGCGATCCAGCAGGGTTATATCCAGCTGCCGCGCCTTGCCGCTCAAAATGCGCTGCACCCCCAGCGGGACATCGCCCGCACCCGCTCCCACCTCCAGCAGCGACAGGGTGTGGCAGTTGCTCTCGTCCGCCACGTTTAGCAGCAGACGGGCTGTGGTTCGCATTCCTCCAAACCAGCGATTGATGCGACCCAGGTCTGCCAGTGACGACGCTATCTCGGCAGCCGTCCCCGAGTCCTCGTCCAGCAGTTCGGCAGTGACCTCTCGTAGCATGGCTTCCCGCGGCCCCTCGATGGTATCAACTGCCGCCTCTGCCGCGAATCTGGTCCGTCTCGCGCGTTGGCGTGTTTGTCACTTCCGGCAGTTCGCGGGCGTCTTTTGCGAGCTGCCCCGCGGGAACCTCGCTGCTAAGAGATGGAACCTGGGGTGTCACAGTTGGAAACCCCGATATGGCTTGCGATGGCCGTCCGGACGCAACCGTGGGCCGGTACGTCATCTGGCCCTGGCTGTCCGCCTCCAGAGCGTTGCAGTTTTTGGACACTCAGTTGCTACAGCAAGCTTAGGTCGGTCCGGCAGAAGTGCCGGCCGCACGAGCAGGACCGGGAACCAGGGGAACAGCGGTTTCTGCTCGTGCTGCATCGGCGAGACCAATGGGACTGTTCGCTCTGCCGGACCGACACTCACCACCCTTGCCCGCCATATCGGCCTGCCTTTTCGGGACTCTTGCCAAAGGTCGCTTTCTGGAGCACCATCTAAGCTGTAAGCTGCGGAATACTGCGTAGATTTGAGCCTGATCCGCGAGCGGAGACCCTCGTCAAGGCGCTTGCGTGAGCAAAGCAGTTGTGCAAAAGGGCAACGGACGGGTTCAGCCGCTCGTCTAATCTTGTGATGGGATGTGCCTGAACAGCCGGAGATTCCGTGTACTCACACCCTGAATTGATCCGCCGGGCTCTTGCGGCGGCCGTGCTTCTCTTCTTTGGCGTCGTTCCAGCCCGGGCACAGCAGAAACTGGACATTGATCCGCTGGAACTGGTGCGCCAGGCATCCAGAAACGAAATCAGGGCAAGCAATGTCCAGCACTATGCCATGTTCCGCGACACCATCGAGTACAAGGATCACTCCGTTGCCAGAGAAATCGTCCGCACCCCGGAGGGCGGCCTTACGGCAACACTGCTGGTCAATGGTCGGCCGCTGACGGCGGACGAGCGCAAGAAAGACAACGACAAGCTGACGAAGTTCGCTAATGATCCTGACGCCCGCCGCAGACGACGGCAGGCGACGAAAGCCGATGACAAACGGGCCGAGCTTATGCTTACCAGCCTGCCCGACGCCTTTCTGTACACCTATGTCGGTACGGACAATGGACCCAGGGGCGAACCGCTCGTACATCTGAAGTTCAGGCCGAATCCCAATTTCAGTCCTCCGAATCATGAGACTGCGGTGTATCAGGGCATGCAGGGTGACCTGATCATCGACCGTGAAGCGATGCGCATCGCCAGGATCGACGGCACCCTCTTCAAGGACGTCGATTTCGGCTGGGGAATCCTGGGCAAGCTGTATAAGGGCGGCAAGTTCATCATTGTGCAGCGTGACGTCGGCGGCGGAGACTGGGAAGAAGTTGAGGAGACTCTCCACTTCAACGGCAAGATCCTCATGATCAAGTCCCTGACGATATGGTCAAGGGAGACGATGACCGACTTCCATCCGGTGCCCCCGAATCTCACGACCGCCCAGGCGCTGAACCTCCTGCATAAGAGCGCCGAGGCAACGGCGGAAAAAGACAACGGCGTAAAGGAAGCGCAGAACACCCAGGATAACAACCGCTAGTAGGGACTCCCCGGGTCAACTCCGCAGCGTTTGCTTCCGCACCGTGAGCGCCTCAATCAGTTTCTTCTTCAGCTCATATCCCCGGCCGGGTCTGTCATGGACAGCGATGGTTCCCTGCGGCGAGACCTCGACCTCCGGCTCGATGAGGTCTTCCTTCCAGTAACGTTTTGAAGCTGAAACGTCTCCCGGCAGCGTGAAATCCGACAACGTTGAGAGTGCCACATTGTGGGCGCGGCCAATGCCCGATTCCAGCATCCCTCCGCACCAGACCGGGATAGCGAAGCGCTGTGCGACATCGTGCACCGCGATCGCTTCCGAGAAGCCCCCAACCCGGCCGACTTTGATGTTGACGATGCGGCAGGCGCCGAGTTCCAGCGCAGCCTCGGCGTCGCGGGAGCCGTGGATGGCTTCGTCCAGGCAAATCGCCGTCTGAAGCTGTTTCTGCAATCGGGCGTGGAAGTAGAAGTCGTCGCTCCACAGCGGCTGCTCGATCATCAGCAGCCGGAAACGGTCGAATCCCTTCAGGTGTGCCTCATCCGCCAGGGTGTACGCGGAGTTGGCATCGCAGCTCAGCAGGATCTCCGGCCAGCACGCCCGGATTTTTTCCAGCACTTCGACGTCCCAGCCCGGCTTTACCTTCACCTTGATTCGCTGATAGCCAGCCGCCAGTTCGGTTTCGACCTTCTGCAACAGTTGCGCATGCGAATCCTGGATGCCGATGCTGACGCCGCAGGCGATTTCGCCCCGGGTGCCCCCCAGCAGCCTCCATAGCGGAATTCCCCTATCCTGCGCCTCGGCGTCCCATGCGGCATTCTCCAGCGCCGCTTTGGCCATGCGATGCTCGCGCACCCGGGCCAGCAGCGCCGGGACTTCCCTTCCCGCCTGCGGCGTTCTGCCGAGCAGCGCCGGCGCCAGGTAGCGCGTGATCACGTCCCACGCGCCGTCGATGTATTCTTCGCTGTACCAGGGTCCCTCGCCGGCAACGCACTCGCCCCAGCCCTCCAGCCCATCGCAATGCAGGGTAACGAGCAGTACACGCCGGGTATAGGTGCGGCCGAAGCTCGTCTCGAAGAAGTGGACGAGCGGCATGTGAAGCTCGCGCAGGGTGACGGCCTCGATTTTCATCGATCACCGGCTCGCGTAGGACCAGGGCTCATCCCAGCCGCCCAGCACGAACACCCCGCTGCCGTTATCGTTGCGCCCGTAGCGCAGACAGGCGAATCCCTGCGCGAAGGCTTTCAGGAACTGCTCGCGGTTGCGTAACTGCACATCGGCCGCTTTCTGCCGTGTGTCGGGATGGCCCTTCCACGCATAGATCTCGGCCGGGACTTCAATCCGCATCTCCTCCCTGAATGCCTGCTGCACCCCATGCCGCAGCAGATCTTCCACCCGTTTCGACTTCAGCCACCACTCCGCGACCAGGCGGTCGGTGGGAAGAAATCCCTGCAGCGGCGACGACGTGATGCCGTACTGGTTGATGTTGTAACGGCGGGCGATCGCCCCCAGCCGCTCCAGATTGAAATAGGCGTTCTTGATCTCCAGCGGGTCGAAGGTCCACTCGATCAGCTCATAGCCGTGCGCGATGGCGTCCTCGCGCTGAAACAGCTTCAGCCGCCGGCCGAGGCCGGTGTTGCGATAGTCGGTCTTTACCGCCAGCATGTGCGAATGCAGATAGGCGTGGCCGTTGCGCGTGCCGGGAATGGAAAAGGCAAAGCCCACAAGCGTTGTCCCGTCCCACGCCCCGATGACCTGGCCGCCGATCTTGGGCGCAAGAGAAAAGATCCGCAGCGGCACCAGTTCGTTGTCGGCGAATCCCCACACTTCCTGCTGCAGCGCAACACAGGCGCGGAACTCCTCCACCTCGCTACAATTGCGCACCTGCACCGTGTCGTCGCTCACGGCTGTTCCTGCCGTTTGGATTCCTGCCACAACGACTCCATCTGGTCGAGTGAAGCTTCCACTGGCTTGCGGCCCTGCTCCCTCAGTCTGGCTTCCAGGTACTGGAAGCGGCGGCGAAACTTGCGATTGGTTTTGCGCAGCGCCGACTCGGGATCGAGCGATAGATAGCGCGCGATGTTGACCAGCACGAACAGCAGGTCCCCCACTTCATCTTCCAGCCGCGAGCGCAACTCGGGCGGAATCTTCATTCCCCGTGCGCCCGCCACGCCCGCTGCGGATTCCGGCTGCGGACCGGGTGCGGGATACTCTTCCAGATTTTTCCGCAGCTCCTGTGTCTCCTCTTCGAGCTTCTCGAAGAGGCCTTCGATATTCGGCCAGTCGAAGCCGACATGGGCGACGCGCGAGCTGATCTTGTAGGCCTCCATCAGCGAAGGCATTGCCGAGGATACTCCGGCGAGCACCGACTCGGGATGGTCCTCCGCTTCCTGCTGCCGGCGCTTCTTCTTCTCCTCCGCTTTCAGGGCCTGCCAGTTGCGCAGGACCTGGCCGGGCGTGTCGGCCTTTACCTCGCCGAAGACGTGGGGATGACGATCGATGAGTTTGTTGCACAGCCGGTCGAGCACATCGTCGATCGAGAAACGCTTCTCCTCCGCCGCCATTTCAGCGTAGAACAGGACCTGCAGCAGCAGATCGCCCAGTTCGCCCGTCAGCTCCTCCCAGTCGCGGGCATCGATGGCCTCCACCACCTCGTAGGCTTCTTCGAGAGTGTAGGGCTTGATGGTGTCAAAGGTCTGCTCGCGGTCCCAGGGGCATCCGCCGGGGGCGCGCAGCCGCGCCATGATGGAGACGGCGCGCTCAAATCGTTCGCCTGTGGTTGGCATCAGGAACCAATCTACCAGGAATGATACGTATGTGGCCAGGTTCCGGCTCTATGGCGCGCTAGCCGCCATTTCCGCGGGGAACGTTTCGGCCAACAGCCTGGGATCATCGGAGATCAGGCCATCCACGCCCCAACCAGCGAGCCTTCGCAGATCGCGTTCCGCATTGACAGTCCACGTAAGCAGCCTCAAACCCCGGCTGTGGACCTCATCAACCAGCCGCCGCGCGACGAGCGTGTGATGTGGAATGAAGCACGTGATGGGCAGCTCTGTCCACAGCGGCGCATCTTGCGGATGTTTGCAGACATAGCCCAGCGGCAAAGACCGATCCAGTTCGTGCAGGCGGAGCAGCAGGTCCGGCAGGAACGAGGAAACCACATATCCGCGCTGTGGCGGATGGGCGCGCAACGCGGCGACAATCGCTTCCTCGTTGCCCGTCGCTTTCAGCTCGATATCCAGCCAGGCAGTTGCGGCAAAGCGCGCCAGCACGTCTTCAAGACAGGGAAGATTGTAGCCGCGACGGCGCTCCAGACCGGCGTAGGCGGTTGCGGCAACCTCTTTGCGCCTGAGCTTTGGATCGTGGCAGAGGACCGACCGGCGATCGTGGGTGTAGCGCACGTCGAACTCGAATCCGTCGCAACCATTTGCCATGGCGTAATCGAAAGCTGCCAGCGTGTTCTCGGCGGGAGTACCGGGCCTGCGCCAGCGCACGCCGGCGCGCGGCAACGGACGGAAGCCACGATGGCCGAGCAGCAACGGAGATGAGTTTGCGACTACCACAGAGAGGGACACTTGTAATTGGCGAACTAGCAGCCAGCAGCTATCTCACTAGTCGCGTCTGGCCGAAATCGACTCACCTCAGAGGCTAAAGCCCGTGTTATGGGGCAGTTTTCGGCACGGCTAAAGCCGTGCCGCTTCAAAACCGGGTTATGAGATGACTTCCAATTGCTCTTTCAATCCAGATCGAAGTCGCGCAGCGGCTTGCCGGTATCCGGCGCTTCTTTCGCCCGCTTGAGGGCTTCCTGGAATTTCTTCTCCAGCAGATCGCCCTGATGTTTCTGTGCCTCCACCGATTGCCGGAAGATGGACTCCTTGCGCGTGTCCTGGTCCTTCATGGCGCGGGCCGCCGCTTCCAGGTCCTCAAACGTCTTGGGAACGGCTTTCGGAGTGTGGGCGATCACCGCCTTGACCTCGGGGTCGATTTTCAGGGTTGCGCCGCAGCACGGGCAGGCAACCTCGAACGGCACAGGATGCTTGGGCATATTAAGAATGTTACCGCAGGCTAAGGACAGCGTGCCAGGGTACGACAGAAATGGGGCGGATCCGGCTGAGGCCGGCCAACCACAAAGAACAGCGCCAGACGCAGGCGTGAAGGCCTGCGCTACCCGACCTTACTTCGCCCCGACCGGCTCGGCCTGGAGCTGCTGCCGGTTCGCCTGCAGGCGCTCCTTCTCCACCACGAAGTTGCCCAGGAACAGCATGTCCATCTCGCTGCGCGAGAAGGTGCTGAAGGCATTCGCAGGAGTGTTCACGATCGGCTCGCCCTTGAGATTGAACGAGGTATTCAGCACCGCCGGAACGCCGGTCGCCTGCGAGAAGCGTTTGATCAGACGGTGGTAGCGCGAGTTGACGTCCTCGAAAACCGTCTGCAGGCGTCCGGTTCCATCCACGTGGGTGATCGCGGGCAGGACGTTGTGCTTCGATTGCCGCACCGGCACCACGTACAGCATGTAGCGCGCCGGATAATGCTCGCGCGCGTTGGGCAGCTCGAAGAATTCTTCCGTCCGCTCGGCCAGCACCGAGGGGGCAAACGGCCGGTAGGGCTCGCGGAACTTGATTTTGGTATTGACGATGTCCTTCATCCGCGGGTTGCGCGCATCGGCGAGAATGCTGCGGTTCCCCAGCGCGCGCGGTCCCCACTCAAAGCGGCCCTGATACCAGCCAATCACATTGCCCCGCTGTAGCCGCTCGACCGCCAGGTCCAGCAGCCGGTCGTCGTCATCCACCTGCTCGTACGGAATTCCGTTCCCTTCCAGGAACTGGTGCACCTCCGCGTCGGAATACGCCTTGCCCCAGTACGCGTGGTCCATGCGGAAGCGTCGCGGGTTGCCGAGCAGCATGTTGTCGGCCCAGAGCGCGGCTCCCAGGGCGCCGCCACCGTCTCCCGCCGAGGGCTGGATGAAGATATCGTCAAATGGCGTCTCGCGCAGAATGCGATGGTTGGCCACGCTGTTCAGGCCCACGCCTCCGGCGATGCACAGCTTCCTCAGCCCGGTCTCCTTCTGAAGCTGGCGAGCCATCGTGATCAGAACCTCTTCCGTCACCTGCTGGATACTGGCGGCAATGTCGGCATAGTGCTGGTTCAGCCTGCATACCTCGTTGAAATTTGCAGGTGGCTCGCCGAAATACGCCGGGAAGCCCGAGTCGGCGGTGAAGAACAGCATCGTCGGCGGCCTTGGCTCGCCGAAGAGCTGCACGAAGCGGTTGTTGAAGGTCCGCTCGGTGGAGTGCTGGAAGCAGAAATAATCCATGTCCAGCGAAAATGAGCCGTCCGCCTCCTGCCGGATCAGCTTCCATACCTTATCGACATAGCGCGGCTGGCCGTACGGTGCCATGCCCATCACCTTGTACTCGCCCTCGTTCACCTCGAAGCCGAGAAACGCGGTGAAGGCGCTGTACAGCAGTCCCAGCGAATGCGGGAACATCATCTGCTTGCGGATGTCAATCTGGTTGCCGCGTCCGATGCCCCACGTTCCCGTCACCCACTCGCCCACGCCATCGACCGTGAGGATCGCGGCTTCCTCAAATGGCGAGCACAGGAAGGCGCTCGCCGCATGCGACATGTGGTGCTCGCTGTACAGGATCCTGTTTAGCGGAATGCCCAGCTCGGCCGAGATTTTCGAGCCCACCCACAGCTTGTCGATCATCCACGTGATCATCGACTCGCGGAATACCTTGTACGACTGCGGATAGGTCTGCAACACGCTCATCAGGATGCGGTCGAACTTGCGGAACGGCTTCTCGTAAAAGACGGCATAGTCCACCTCGCCGGCGGCGATTCCTCCGCTCTCCAGGCAGAAGCGGATGGCCTGGTGGGGAAAGCCGAAGTCGTGCTTGATGCGGGTGAAGCGTTCCTCCTCCGCGGCGGCGATGAGCTGGCCGTCGCGCAACAGCGCGGCTGCGGCGTCGTGGTAATAACAGGAGATTCCCAGGATATTCATGTCAGCCCTGGCGGCGAGCCTCTTCCAGAGTGTTAGGAAGTGCCGGATGGTCAAACCACTTCGGGGGCCGTTTCCTGGTACGAAGAGAATCGGAAAAGAAACGCACCGCCAGCCCGAACGGCAGGATCACAAGGTAATAAAGCACCGTGAGAATGACGCGCGCATTGAAGTTGCCGATGGCGCGGGCAATCTTCTTCCAGGCTTCCCACAGCTTCTTCACACCTTGCCACATGGCGGGCTCCCTAGAAGAACGTATAGATAAACGGCGCGATCGCGGAGCTCTGGGCCAAAATCAGCACCACGGCGAACAGCGCCAGAGTAATCAGGATCGGGGTCAGCCACCAGCGCTTGTTGCCCCAGAAAAAGGAGAATAGCTGACCGGCAGTTCCCAAACGCTGACCCGTGGTTCTGAACAGACCCATATCACTCTCTCCATCGACTCCCCTGTTGTACCAAAGCGGTTTTCTCGCAGGGATGGCGGCTGTTGGCTGATTGTACCCTGGATTGTAGCCCATCTCGCAACTCCGGATATCGGCTGACGTGGCGCGGAGCATTAGAAGAAGCGGTACATGAACACATTGGCGGCCCGGCCCTGATGAGGTATCAGGGTCAGCACCAGCACGCAGGCCATCGCCCACACGGGCGCAACCCAGACCCAGCGTTCGCGCACGGCGACCGCCATCGCTTCAGAGCGCGGACCTGCCGGCTCCTCAGCCCGCTGCGCATAGCCTTCCAGCATCCCGATTACATACAGCGTCGCTGCATAGGCCAGGGCCAGAGCCACAACCAGCAGGTAAAGACTCGGGTGCAGCACGTGCCTGGCATAGGTGGCTGGCGAGAGCAACGCCGAGAACATCTGGCCGGCCTCGGACAGCGAATCCGCGCGAAAGAAGATCCATCCCAGGTTCACCAGCGCCATGGTTGCCAGCCAGGAAAGCACTGTCCATGTCTTCCCGGACGGCTCCCAGCTGAATCTGCGCTCCACCTGCTGCACCTGCCGATGCAGGATGAGCAGCAGACCGTGGTAAATACCAAAGAACAGGAAGAGAATCGTCGCCTTGTGCCACAGTCCGAAGAGCACCATCGCCACCAGCAGGCAGAACTTTCTCCACCACTCTTCGCGGCGCCGGGTCGCCAGCGGAACGAAGACATAATCCCTGATCCAGAACGAGAGCGACATGTGCCAGCGCGTCCAGAAGATCGAGGGCGTCGTGGACGTGAACGGCCGGGCGAAGTTTTCCGGCAGCGTGAAGCCCATCATGCGGGCAGCGCCGATAGCGATGTGCGAGTAGCCGGCAAAATCAAAGAAGATCTGCAGGCCGTAGCCGAGCGCCAGACACCAGACGTCGGGGCCGCTCCATCGCGCCATCTGATCAAAGCCGGCGTTAATTCCCTGTCCGCTGAGGAGTCCCTTCCCCAGCAGTTGCGCCACCTGCATCATCAGCACTCCGGTGGCGATGCGGCAGAGCCCGCGGCCAAAGTCGTGGCGCGAAGGCGGCGCCTCCGACCGGAATTGCGGCAACATGTCGGGCATGCGGCAGATAGGTCCGGAGATCGCAACCGGGAAAAATGCCATGTACAGAGCGAATTCCACCCATGACGCACCCAGCTCCTGGTCGCGATAGAGGTCGAGCAGGTAGCTCATCGCCTGGAAGGTCCAGAAGGAGATTCCCAGCGGAAGAGCGAGATGCGAGAACCTCTGCAGCGACGCCAGAGGAATCGGGACGGAAACGCCGGGCAGGTACTTGAAAATTGCCAGCAGGAGCAGGTTGAATGCGAGGCCTGCCCACAGGACCGTTGCCGAAGGATTGCGCCTGAGCCACCGGCCCACGAGGAAGTTGATGGCGGTGGAGATAAGCAGCACCAGCAGGAACCACGTCCCCCAGGTGAGATAGAGCCCATAGCTGGCGGCGAGAAGGAAAAACTGTCGCGCGCTGCGCGAGCGCACGCGTCTGAGAATCGCCACTCCCGACAGAAGGGCGACGGCATACAGCAGAATTCGAAATAGCACTGCCGATCCCACGCTCATGGCCGCTCCTGCCGACCCTCTCGCGCGCCCGGCGTCGTCGCCGGCGTCTTTTTTTCCGGAGGGCTTGCGATCAGGCTTCTGCTGATTACATCCGCGGCGATGGCATCCCCGGCGGAGTTGTAGTGCGTGTCGCCGAAGATGAAATGGCTTAGGTACCAGCAGCCCGGCTGGAATCGCGGGCATTGCTGCTTGATGGCAAAGAACGCGGGAAACAGCGTGACAAACCGCTTGCACCTGCCTTCGCACCACTCGCGCCAGATGCGCACCTGGCGCGAGTCGACCACGTCGTGCGCGAGCTGCGCCGGCCAGGGATAAACCACAACACTGATCGGAATGTTCCGCTGCTCAAGCTCGTGCCCGAGAATGTCCATTTTGGACCTTTCTTTGGCAATGCCCCCCTCCAACCCTAACGGCGCGTACCCGGTCTCATACGGCTCGGTATCGGAGACCTGACGATAAGTCCATGCCGAGCGCTCCAGGTCGAACTCGTTGCCGCCATGACCCAGATCGAGGTGATAGCAGCCGAAGCGCACCAGCGCCTTCTCGAAGAACTGAAAAACATCGTTGGTGAGCAGCAGGTTGTTGTTGATCCATAACCGCGATTCTGAATACCAGCTACTCTTCGCCACCTTGCGGCTCGCCGTGCCGACAGCTCCCGACGAATCCGCATCATGAAAAAAAGCCGCCTCGTCCTGAGCGTCGGAAAGATCGATAAACACGATGGCCTCATCGAAGTCGATGCCGCGCTCAACCACCATCCTCTCCGTGTTGAGGTAGTTGGACGGCGAATACCCTTCCACACTGCCGTTGAGGAACTCGTATTGCGGGAACTTCGCCGCCACCCGTCCGATGAAGCTGTCCTGCCAGCTGGTCATCCCCTCTGGGGCCGAGTCGCCGAGAATGAGGACGCGCGGCCTGGGATCGGTAGGCGGCACCTCGCGGATGCGTTCATCGCGAAATCCAAGACAGTTGGTCTTGAACTCCCAGGAGCTTCCCAGCCAGGGTCGGATGCAGGAGCAGTCCGGCCGGAAGGCGAAAGCGCGCACCGGATCGCGGCTGAAGCAGAACCCATGCGGCCCGCCGGAGACCACCGCGCCCAGAATCGCCCTGCTGCAGGAATAGTCCACGGTAAGGAACGCGCACACGCTGATAAGGCTGGAGAGAAGAAACAGTGCCAGCTTGACGCGGCGCTGCCGCCGTGGATCCGGTGCTGGCGGGGCGGCCGTAATCGGTTTGGTCTGCGTGGCACTCAAGACCGGCTCTACGATTTGCGCGGCTTGCCTACGCGCTCGGCGGTGGCGAACATCAGGGCGACAGTGTCCATGTCCTTCGGGCGCACCTTGCCCGCCGGAATGCGCAGGCGCGTCAGGTCCTCCAGTTTCACCAGCAGATCCACCAACGCCATCGAGTCGATCAGTCCCGAGGAAACCAGGGGCGTGTTCTCGTCGATGGCCAGGCCGGGTTTGCGGAGGAGACGGGCGATGTGCTCAACCATCTGTTGCGCTTCGGCTGTCATCCATTGGCTCCCGTTGCAGCTCAGGGTGCTCGCGCAGCAGCTTTTCGCGGGTGGCGGAGCGCGCAGGCTTCCCGGCGGTACTTTTCACAATCCACTTTGGAGGTTTGACAAAGATGTTCCGCACTGCCAGGCCTGCCTCGCCGACGATCCGGCTTCGAAGCTCGCTCTCGATCGCCGCAGCGTTTTCCAGCATCTCTTCGCGCTCGACCTCCGCCACCAGCACAATCTCCTCGGTCCCAAGATCAGGATTGTACAGGCCCATGGCCACGGCGCGGCCGTCGTGGATAGCGGGGTGGCCGGCCGCAATCTCCTCGATGTCCTGGGGATAGATGTTTTCGCCGCCGGTGATGAGCAGGTCGTTCTTGCGGCCGATGACGTACAGCTCGTCCTCAAGATAGAAACCAAGGTCCCCACTGCGGTACCAGCCGTCGACGATGGCCTTCGCCGTGAGGTCAGGACGATTGTAATAGCCGTCGAAAAGGCAGCTGCTTCTGATCCGGATTTCCCCAACCTGACCATCGGGCAGTGTCTCCCCGGAGTCGGAGACGATCCGCACCTCATTGCCGGGCAGCAACTGTCCCGAAGAGACGAATTCTATGGCGCCCGCAGTGCCCTGTGCGACCGGAAAGACCCTGTGCTCGCTGCGAAAGCGCTGGCTATCGGCCCAAACGCGCGCCGGCGCGATGCGGCCATTGGTGCCCGACTGCGTGACGGCGAAGACATTCTCTGCCATTGCGTAGGACGACTGGAGCGCCTCGCGGCGCAATCCGATCGGTGCAAACGCGCGGTAAAACTCGTCCATACTGGCCGCGCGCACCGGTTCAGAGCAGTTGATGAGGGCGCGGGCCGCCGAAAGATCGTATTCGCTCCAGCACTCACGCGGCGTGCGCCGTGGCACAAACTGGAAGGTAAAGTTTGGCAGCCATGCCAGGGTGCAGCGATACTCGCTCATAATCTGCAGCATGCTTTGCGGCTGCATCACCCAGGCCAGCGGCGACTGCATCACGACCGGCGTGTGACAGACCAGAGGCAACATGAAACAGGCGATCAGCCCCATGTCGTGATACAGGGGAAGCCAACTGTAGATGCGGTCGCGCGAGCCGTCGATCTGCAGCGCCTCAATCAGAGACTGTAGCTGCCGCAACACGGCGGCATGGCTCAGCGCCACCCCCTTTTGCAGGCCAGTCGTTCCGGCGGAATGTTGCAGAAAGGCCAGATCGGCAGGCTCGGCTCCTGAATCGGCCGGCTTCCCATCGCCAACATCCGTCTCTGGGGCGGCGCGAAGCAGCTTCGCGCCCTCGCCCAGCGCAACGTGACCCAGCAGGTCCTCGGGAAAATCCGCGTCGATAATCACCACCCGCGCGGCAAGATTCGCCGTGAGGCCGGCCAGGCCGGAGTGGTACTTCGCAGGCTCGACCTTGAAATTGGGATAGGCCAGAAAGGCGGGAACCGCGCCCAGCATCATTGCTCCCATGAACGCGGTCATGGCCGCGATGTCCTGGGGCATGATGATCACCACCCGGTCGCCGCGCAGGACGCCATGCTTGCGCAGCAGCGCCGCCTGTCCCCCTGCCCGCCGGCGGAACTCACCAAAGCTGACGGTTTCGCGCTCGTCTTCGTCGATCCAGGAGGTAACGAACTCGCGCTGCGCGGGAGCGGCATTGAGCGCGTCGATGAGCGTGCGGAAGCCGGTGGCTATCATTTCCAGGCAGCGGGGGTTGGGCCAGACTACACTCCGCGCGGCGCGGCGATCAAGATGCTGGGGCTGTGCCCTGCCCTACCGCAGCGCCTCCATGCACTCTTCCAGCGCCTCGCGCGAGGGCCGGGTGACGCTCTCCGGCAGCGTCGCCAGCGGCCGGTCGGTCATGTTGATCATGTCGAGGAAGTTGGGCGCGGTGGTATTCACATAGATGACGCCGGTAAGCACCTCCTCGGCAGCGTGCGATTCGATCAGGCGCTTCACGGCCCCGACCTTGTCGGTGGGATCGTAGTCGTGCTCCAGCTTGCGCAGCCGCAGCGAAGACCCGTCGTGCATGGTGACATTCAGGCTGGTGCCCTCGTCGTACTCCACGTCAATTTCGTGGAAGTGGGGGACGAAACCCACGTCGTGCAGCGGCTCTTCGTGGTCCTTGACGAACTTGTACGACTTGGTCGAGCCTTCGTGGTCATTGAAAGTGGTACAGGGAGAGATCACATCGAGCATCACCGTGCCGCGATGCGACAGCGCCGCCTTCAGCATGGTGTGGAGCTGCTTCTTGTCGCCGGAGAACGACCGCCCGACGAACGTCGCGCCCAGCATGATGGCCAGCGCGCAGGTGTCGATAGGCGGCAGGTCGTTGATGACCCCCGTCTTCAGCTTCGAGCCGAGATCGGCGGTAGCGGAGAACTGCCCCTTGGTCAGCCCATAGACGCCGTTGTCTTCGATGATGTAGATCATCGGCAGATTGCGCCGCATCAGGTGAACGAACTGGCCGATGCCGATGGATGCCGTGTCGCCGTCGCCGCTGACGCCCAGGGCCACGATCTTCGAGTTCGCCAGCACCGCGCCGGTCGTGACCGCCGGCATGCGCCCGTGCACCGCATTGAAGCTGTGCGAGCGTCCCATGAAATAGGCCGGGCTCTTCGATGAGCAGCCGATCCCCGACATCTTGATGACCCGCTCGGGCGCGATGCCCATCTCGTAGAAGGCGTCAATGATGCGTTCGGAGATGGCGTTGTGGCCGCAGCCGGCACACAGCGTGGTTTTGCCTCCGCGATAGTCGAGCACGGTCAGACCGATTCGGTTGGTCTTCGGTTGGGGCGAGGCGGTGGTCGCCATTTACCTGCCCTCCTGCGAGATGATTTCGTCCGTAACGGAGCGGGCGTCAATCGGCAGTCCGTTGTAATGGCGGACGCCGCGCAGCTTGCCGATATCGGGGACCGCGATGTCCAGCTTCAGCAGCTCCAGCATCTGCCCGTCGCGGTTCTGGTCGACGATGTAAACGCGCCGGTGCGTGGCAATGAATTCGTGCGTCTCGCGCGTGAACGGGTACGCCCGCAGCCGCAGGTAATCGGCCTTCACGCCGTACTCCGTCTCCAGCTGATCGACCGTTTCCACCAGCGCGTGATGTGATGTTCCGTAAGCAATGATCCCGACCTGGTTGCCCTCGTTGCGCACGATCTCCGGCCTGGGGATCAGTGTCCGCGCCGTCTCGAACTTCTTCGCGATGCGGTCCATGTTGTTGGCGTAGTCGTCGGGCCGCTCGCTGTATTGCGACTTCTCGTTATGACCGCTGCCGCGGGCGAACCACGCCGCCGCCGGATGTTCTGTCCCAGGCAGCGTGCGGTAGCCGACGCCGTCACCATCCACGTCCTTGTATCGCGCGAAGCCGCCCAGGCGCTCCAGGTCTTCGGCGCCCAGCACCTTGCCACGCTTCTGCGGCTTCCCGGGATACTGGAAGGGCTCGGACATCCAGTTGTTCATGCCCAAATCGAGGTCCGACATGATGAACACCGGCGTCTGAAGCTGCTCGGCCAGATCGAAGGCATCGCTCGCCATGGTGAAACACTCGCCCGGATTGCATGGGATCAGCATGGGATGGCGGGTGTCGCCGTGCGAAAGTCTGGCAACGAACGACATATCGCCCTGCGAGGTGCGGGTGGGCAATCCCGTCGAGGGGCCCACGCGCTGGATGTCCCAGATAACCCCGGGAATCTCGACGTAATAGCCCAATCCGGCGAACTCCGCCATCAGCGAAATGCCCGGTCCGGCAGTGGCTGTCATGGAGCGGGCGCCGGCCCATCCCGCGCCCAGCACCATGCCGATAGCCGCCAGTTCATCTTCCGCCTGCACGATGGCAAAGGTAGCTTTGCCATCAGGCCCGATGCGGTATTCCTTCATGTATTCGATGAGGCTTTCCACCAGCGACGACGAGGGCGTGATGGGATACCACGTCACCACCGTCACGCCGGCAAACATCGAGCCCAGGGCGGCGGCCGAATTGCCGTCAATGATGATCATGCCGCTGGTCCGATTCATGCGCTCGATGGTGAAAGGATCGGCCTTGGTCAGCGACGCAGCGGCCCAATCGTAGCCCGCCCGGGCGGCGTTCCAGTTCAGTTCGGCGGCCTTCACTTTCTTCTGGAACTGCTTGCGCAGCGCCCTCTCCACTTCCGCCATGTCGAGGTCGAGCAGCTTTGCCACCACCCCGACGTACACCATGTTCTTCACCAGCTTGCGCAACTTCGACTCGGGACAGACTGCGGCGGTGATCCTGTCGTAGGGCACGGCGTAGAACGTCAGGTCGGAGCGCAGCTCG
>DATJAI010000115.1:0-14593 GCA_035516415.1 Binatia bacterium
ATTCCCTCCTTCCAGACCGCGAAGATGCTGGTGCGCGATGACGGCTCCATAGCCGGCACCATCGGCGGCGGCTGCGTGGAAGCCGAGGTCTGGCAGGCCGCCCGTGAGGTGATGGAAGAAGAGAAGCCGCGCTCGCTCACCTTCAACCTCAACAACAATCCCAAATACGATACCGGCCTGGTTTGCGGCGGCACGCTGGAGATTTTCATCGAGCCGATTCTCCCCCCGACCCTGCTCTACATCTTTGGCGCCGGCCATGTCGCCTATAACCTGTACAAGGTCGCAACCATCGCCGGCTTCGAGGTGACCGTTGTGGACGACCGCGAGGCCTACGCCAACCGCCAGCGTTTTCCCGACGCCCGCGAAGTCATCGCCGGCGACTTTGAGGCCGTCACCGCGCGGCTGAACCCACCTGAGGGCGCCTACATTGTCATTGTCACCCGCGGACATCGCGACGATATGCGCGTGTTGCGCTGGGCGGTGAACCTCCGCGCCCGCTATTTGGGCATGATCGGCTCAAAGCGCAAGACCATCTCGATTTACAGGGAACTGGAAAAGGAAGGCATTCCCGCCGGGAAGTTCGACAGAGTGCACGCGCCGGTGGGGCTGGAGATCGGCGCAGTCACCCCGGAGGAGATCGCGGTGGCCATTGTCGCCGAGATGATCGCCGAACGCCGCCACGTGACGCCCAACGTGGCAAGCAAGATGTATTCCTGGCCGCCCGGCCGCGAAGAACAGGACGCCGCCGAAGAAGAGCCGACGCGCAATCCCTGAGCTGCACACCCGAGATAAGCCGCCACTGCGGAAAGAACTTCTTCCACTCCAGCGCCAGGTGCGGTCGGCGGAGCTACATCGCATTGCAGGTCAATTGCGCCGTGCCGGTGATCTTGGGCGAAGTGTTGTCAATACCGTTGTTCACCGTGATGTTCAGCTCGGTCGGCGCTTTTGCGGTAATGGTCACCTGTCCGACGGCAATGCAGGTTGCGCTGCCGTTGTCGCTGATGGTCGCAATCGAGGTGTTGGAACTGGACCAGGTGAGTCCATCCGCCACGCTCAACTCCCGATTGGTGTTGTTGGAAAAGGTGGCCGTCGCCGTGTATTGCACGTCGGTGGGCGGGCTCACGGGCGCCGTTCCCATTTGGGGAGCCACTGTCAGGTGAGTGATTGTTGGGTGTCCGGCACCACAGGCGATCCAGGCGGCAGCAAGGACACAGATGCAGAGGACGTGCAGGGCCCTGAATTTCATGCTTTCTCCTGCCGTATTGGAATGCATATCCGGTTCAGGAGTTGGTTTCCCAAGCGCCCCAGGTCGGGCTGTGGGGCGCCCTGGATCGGCGCCGCCGGGGAGGCGGGCGGCGAAATAGCCCTACGACTGCCGTGCTTCAGGAGCACAGCCCGGGCCCGCTACTCGCTCCACACTGCCAGCTCGTTGTCGTTGGGGTCGGAGAAGTGGAAGCGGCGGCCACCGGGAAAGGCGAACGTCTCGCGCACTATCTTTCCGCCGGCTGCCGTGACCCTGGCATAGGTCTCTTCCAGGGAAGCTGCATAGATGACGATTAGCGGACCGCGAGTTTTCTCGCCACCGGCGCCGGAAGGCGTGGCGTCGCGGTTGAATCCCCCGGCCAGCCGGCCGTCATGAAAACTGGTGTAATCCGGTCCGTAGTCCTGAAACTTCCAGCCAAAGACCTGGCCGTAGAAACGCTTCGTGGCCTCGATGTCCGTGGCCGGAAACTCAATGTAATCCACCTGCAGATTGTGTTCCTGCTTACTCATGACCTTCTCGCCTGCCTGACCAAACAACTGGGAGACTAGCACATGCGCGCCGAAAAGCGCTGGGACTGTGCCGAAGAGCCAAAAAAGGGCGGCAATCCCGAAGACAGCAAAAGCGCGGTTTCCCGCGCTTCCCTGGTATTCAAAATCTTCACCCGCTACTGCAAATTGCCCGCCCCTCCCGGCTGGGTCCCGCTGTCCACCCCGAGTTCATGAGGTGAAGGGATGTTTGCCGTTTCGGGATTGAGCAGGCCCTTATGGTCGGGTCCAAGCCCCAGCTTGATCAGAGCCCGTGAGTCGGGGGTTATCTTCGTCTGCCATCCATTGGCCGCCTGATACCGGCTCATGGCCTCTTTCGATGCCTGGTCCCATATCCCGCTCGGTTCGCCCTGGAGATAATGTTCCCGGATGAGAGCGCTCTGGATGGCTGTCGTCCGTTCCTCATCAATGCTGCGCTGGCCGTGCCGCTTGGACGCTGCCTTCGCGGCATGGCTCGATGAGTGATGGCGGGACGAAGTATGGCTGCTCGTGATCTTTGGATGATGGGTTTTCGAGTGACTTGAAGTGGTGGTCGCGCTCGCCGGTGCCAGAACGGCCAGAGCCAACAAAATCATGGCGATCCGCAAAATACGATTTCCGATAGGCAACGACCACCTCTCTGGCAAGTTCAGCAACTGCACGGATGATTCCCTAATTGTAACGAAGCCCTAACCGTGGAGGGAACCACCAAAAAGTGCCGGGTTCCCAAAATGAAACAGCGCGGCGCTGGTCATCGTCTTTCTGTGATGCGCCAGCGCCGTTCTCGGGGTTGCTTCTCAGTTAACCTTTCGTTGGACCTGAGTACCTCCTGGTTATGGGAGTGTGCCTCCCATGAACACCGTGGTGTTGTCCCGGCTGCCACGCGGCCGCACCAGAAATACCACGTCCTGGCCGCTCTTCGTCTGCGATTCGATGTGCTGGAAGTCGGCCTCGCTGTTCACTGGCTGCTTGTTGATCTCGAGGATCACGTCGCCGCGGCTCAGACCCGCGGTGTCGCCGAAGCCGTCAGGCTTCACCTCCATCACGATGACACCCTTTGTATTCGGGAAGTTGTAGCGGTTGGCCATGTCCTGCGTGATGCCGCGGACGCTGATACCGAATTTGCTCTCCTGCGGCTTGCCTTCCTGGCCTTCCTCCTGGCCACCACCCAGGCGACTGGCGAACAGCTTGGCGCGATCGGCGATCGTCACCTCCGCCGTCTGTTCCTTGCCGTTACGCACGTAACCCAGCTTGGCCGTGGCTCCAGGCTTCAGCGCGGAGATGTCGGCTACCAGTTCATCCCCGTTCTTTACCGGCTTGCCGTTCACCGAGACGATGGTGTCGCCGGTCTTCAGTCCGGCCTTCTCGGCAGGCCCGTTGGGCGTCACGTCGGCGATCGTCACCCCGCTGGTGACGCCGTAAACCCGTGCCACAGCAGGGTTTGGAACAGCATTGAACTGCACCCCGATGGAGCCGCGCAGGACCTTGTGCTCCGGCCCGATAAGCTGGTTGTAAACCTGTACCACGGTGTTGGAGGGCATGGCGAAGCCCACCCCCTGATATCCGCCTCCGCTGGTGTAGATGGCAGTGTTGATGCCGATTACCTCGCCATTCATGTTGACCAACGGGCCGCCGGAGTTGCCGGGATTGATGGCGGCGTCGGTCTGGATAAACGATTCGAACTGGCGCCCGGGAACGATGTTGCGCCCGATGGCAGAGACGATGCCGGCGGTCACCGTTTCGTTCAGCCCGAAGGGACTGCCGATGGCGAGCACCCAGTCGCCAACGTTCATGCTGTCAGAATTGCCCAGCCTGGCCGAGGGCAGCGGTTTTTTGGCGTCGATCTTGATCACTGCCAGGTCCGTCTCCGAGTCGGTTCCGATGACCGTGGCGTTGTAGGTCACCGTCTCGGGATCGCCCATGAGGTTGACCCGAATGCGGTCCGCTTTCTCCACCACGTGATTGTTCGTCAGGATGTAGCCCTTGGGATCGACGATCACGCCCGAGCCCAGGGAGCGCTCGCGCATATCAGGCGCGGAGCCCTGCCCACCCTGGCCACCGCCGCCCGGCTGCCCCCCAAAGAAGCGGTTAAAGAAGTCCTGAAATGGATTGTCTTCGTCGCCCCCGCCCGGGCCCTCGTCCTGTCCCGGCGGCATGCCCCGGCGATGCGGATTCCGGATGGTCGATTCGGTATTGATGTTCACCACCGACGGCTCGAGCTGGCGGGCAATCGAAGAAAACTGGTTCGACATCTGGACGGGCGAGGGGACCTTCAGCGGCGTCGCGTCAGCCGATGAGTTCTGTTCCTTTCCCTTGACTACACCGGAAACTACCGTGCCAATCAGAATTCCCAGCGAGAGCGTCGCTAGGATCACCATGATCGAGGCAAAGCGATTGGCGCTGAGTCTTTGCCTGAAACCTGAAACTTGCGAGTCCATTCCTATCCTCCGGCTACGAAGCCAAATAAAAATTATACCGTCGCAGCGACTTGGGCTGGGATTTGAGGGGAGTTCACTGAGGATTCTCACGCCATTAGACGCGGAGGACGGCAATTTCGTTACCACAACGCCACCGGGGAAGGCCAGCGCTCCGGCCAACTGGGCTGCCCTGGAACACTTTTTCCCGATATTTTGTGCGTTTGAATCCAGCTCATTGGCGGTGATGAATTAAGACCGCCCTGGAGAGCGGATGCTTGCGCTTTTTGCGGGGATAGCTCAGGCCAGAATCGGCACGGCCCAGGCACATTGAAAGATGGATAGGGCATCCCCGGAGTAGCTGGCCTCCAGATCGATGTGGCGATCGGCAATGATCCAGTAGTAGGTCTTTACCATCGGGAGCAGAAGCTCGATGGCCGCATCCAGCTCACGATGCACCGCCGCCAGCGCCGGCAGGCTGCGTTCATGCCGTCCGGTGTGCGGCATCGCTACGCGCTTCAGGGCTGCCGCAGCCTGCTCCAGGGCGGCGCGATCGTCGGCGAACTCGTGCTCCGTGATTCTGTCCTGCAGGAGCTGGGGGTAGTCGGCAAGCCGCGCGAGAATGGCCGGCAGGGAAACCTCGCCATCGCCCGCACTGAGCAGCCGGAGCACGCGCACCGTCATCGCATCGGCGTAGCAGCCGCGTAGCATGTCCAGAAAAGCATTGCGGGCATTGTGCAGTTGCGGATTGTGTGCGATGATGTCGCGCTCCACCCGCCAGTAAATGTTGCGGTCGCCCGCCACACTCAGCAGCTCGTCGCCGATCTGGCGGAGCTCGCCCCGGGCACGCTCGCGGAATTGCTTTTCGCTCAACATAAACAAACAGCCTCAGGAAAACTGTAACGGGAGAGACAAACATCCTGCTGTGATCGCGGTCACCAGCGGCGTGTTCGTTTTTTCGAGGGACGGGCTACAATGAAATTTCTGCGAGGTCATGATTGTGTCCACTTATCAGGAGATTGCCGGTCGCGAGCAGAAATACCTGCTCAATACCTATGCTCGCTATCCGCTGGCCATCGCTCGCGGCAAGGGCGTCTACGTCTATGACGTCGAAGGCCGGCGCTATCTCGACTTCCTCACCGGGCTCGGCGTCAATGCTCTCGGCCACTCGCACCCGCGCATCGTGAAGGTCATCCGCGATCAGGCGGCGAAGATCATCCACGTCTCCAACCTCTATTACAACGAGTACCAGGGTCTGCTGGCGGAAAAGCTCTGCACCGCCTCCGGGATGGACCGCGCCTTCTTCTCCAACAGCGGCACCGAAGCGATTGAGGGCGCGCTGAAGCTGGTGCGCGCCGCCGGCCACGCCGCGGGCGGCCCGGAGAAATGCGTCATCATCGCGCTCGACAATTCCTTTCACGGCCGCACCATGGGGGCCCTGGCCCTCACCGGCCAGCCGAAATATCGCAAAGACTTCGATCCCATGCTGGAAGGCGTGCGTTTCGTCCCGCGCAACGACGTGGAAGCCCTGCGCGGCGTTATGGACGGAAAGGTCTGTGCCATCGTGCTGGAGCCCATTCAGGGCGAAGGCGGCATTCAGGAGACAACGCCCGAGTTCCTGACGGCCTGCCGCGAGTTGGCCGACCAGCACCAGGCCGCGCTCATCTTCGACGAAATTCAGTGTGGTATGGGCCGCACCGGACGGCTCTTCGCCTTCGAGCACTTCGGCGTCACGCCCGATGTCGTCTGCATCGCCAAACCCATCGCCGCGGGATTGCCTCTCGGCGCCTTTCTCTCCAAAGAACAGTTCGCCAGGCATATCACGCCCGGCAAGCACGGCACGACGTTCGGGGGCGGCCCGCTCACCTGCCGCGTGGCGCTGGAGTACTTGGCGATTCTCGAAGACGAAAACCTGCTGGAGCGCGTGCGCCGCGTGGGCGCTTATCTCTCGCAGAAGCTGCGTGAACTGGTCGACAAGTTCGATATTGCGACCGAGGTGCGTGGCGTGGGTGCCATTCAGGCACTGCAGTTAACCGTAGCGGGCAAGCCGGTCCTGGAGGGCGCGCTCGCCGACGGCCTGCTGATCAACGTGACCCAGGAAAACGTCCTGCGCTTCCTCCCGCCCTTCCTGCTGGAAGAGAAGGACGTGGACAGAGGAATCAGGATTTTGCGCAGGCAGCTTGCGGCGGCGCAGAAGCAGGCCAGGGCGGAGAAGAAGGCGGCGGTGAGCTCAGCAGGTTAGCTGAAGCAGTCCGGGGGTTCTCTCGAGGAGCCGAAAGCGAAGAGCGCAAGGCGTCTACTTTCCCACCCGCTCCGCAATCCACGCCGCGCATTCCCGCGTTCCCATTGCACCGCCCACATCCACCGTCGTCTTCTTTTCGCGCACGGCCTCCAGCACCGCGTTCTCGATTCTCTGCGCCTCTCCGCTCAGCCCCAGGTGCGCCAGCATCATCGCTGCCGTCAGAATCGCACCCATGGGATTGGCGATGTTTTTGCCCGCAATCGCCGGGGCCGAGCCGTGTACCGGCTCGAACATCGAGATCCGCCCCGGATGAATGTTACCGCTGGCGGCCATGCCCAGCCCGCCCTGCAGCGCGGCGGCAAGATCGGTGATGATGTCGCCGAACATGTTGTTGGTGACAACCACGTCGAGCGAGCCCGGCTCGCGCACCATCTGCAGGCAAAGAGCGTCCACGTACATGTGCTGCGTCCGGATATCTGAATACTCCTTCGCAACTTCTTTGAAGGTGCGCTGCCACAGGCCGCCGGCATAGGTCATCACATTTGACTTGTCGCACATGAGTACTTTCTTGCGCCCGTTCGTGCGAGCGTATTCGAAGGCAAAGCGGATCACCCGCTCTACTCCCTTGCGCGTGTTGATGTCCTCCTGGGTGGCCACTTCGTCGGGCGTGCCGGCCTTGAAGTTGCCGCCCATGTCCATGTACACGCCTTCGGTGTTCTCGCGGATGACGGTGAAGTTGATGTCCTCCGGCGTGGCGTTCTTCAGCGGGCAAAGCGAGGCGTCGAGCAGGCGTACGGGACGCACGTTGGCGTAAAGGTCCATTCTGAAGCGCATGCCCAGCAGGATTTCTTTGGCATGGATATTGGTGGGCACCCGCGGATCGCCAAGCGCGCCGACAAAGATGGCATCGAAGTCGCGCGCCAGCATCTGAAAGCAGTCGGCGGGAATGGTGATGCCCTCGGCCAGATAGCGGTCGGCGCCCCAGTCGAAAGTGGTGAACTCAACCTCCGCGCGGCTGGCGCGCACCACGTCGAGCGCGTTCGGAATGACTTCCTTGCCGATGCCGTCGCCGGCAACGACGGCAATGCGCCTCTTGCTGCTCACGGGAGATGAAGATAACAGAAATGCAGGGCGCATTTGGCAATCAGCGACCTGGCCAGTGCGCCGGCAGGAGCTGCGCCCGTTGTTTTCCACGCGAGGGCCCCGATCGGCCGGGCGCCCGCAGCCGCTTGCCGTCTTTTATAATCAGATATTCGCTATGACCGTCGTGACGTTACAGGACAGGCTGGCGGCCTTGGGAGCGCGCTTCGGCAGCTATCGCGGGGCGGAGACACCCGCCACCTTCGGCGATACGGTAGCCGAGTTCCGGGCTCTGCTCCACGGTTGTGCCGTCCTGGATCTGAGCTGGCAGGCCCGGCTGGTGATCAGCGGCAAGGACCGCACTCGCTGGCTCAACGGCATGATCACGAATAACATCCGCGATCTCGCGCCTGGACGGGGTGTTTACAGCTTCATCCTCACCCCCCAGGGACATAACCAGGGCGATCTGGTCGCCTGGAATCGCGGCGATTACCTGCTGGCCACCACCGATCGCGGACAGGCCCCGGAAATCACGACCATCCTGAAGCGTTACATCATCATGGACCAGGTCGAAATCGAAGACATCAGTGACCGGCTGGGCGGGATTGGCATTGCCGGTCCAAAAGCGGCCGAAACGCTGTCCACCGCAGGCATCGACATTTCGCAACTCGAAGCTGGACAGGTAGTCGACGCGATCTGGCGCGACATGGGGATCTCGATTGCCCGCAGTACGATTCCGCAGATGGATGGGTACGAAGTCTGGCTGGCCGCCGAGAACGTCGAGAAACTCTGGGACGCCCTGGCTGCCGCCGGAGCCACGCCGGCCGGAAGCGATGCGCTGGAGATGTACCGCATTCTGCGCGGCGTTCCCCGCTACGGAGTGGACCTGCGGGAGCGCGATCTGCCCCAGGAGACGGGCCAGCAGCATGCGCTCAACTTCAGCAAGGGCTGCTACGTGGGGCAGGAGATCGTGGAACGAATTCGTACCCGCGGCAACGTGCATCGCGCGCTGGTCGGGTTCGAGATTGATGGCGGCCCGCCGCCGGGCGCGAAGGTCCGGGCCAGCGACAAGGACGTGGGCGAGATAACCAGTTCGGCGCGCGTGCCGCTTGCCGGCGGCGAGCGCACCCTCGCGCTGGGTTATCTGCGGCGTGAGGTCGCGTCTCCCGGCGCCGTCGTGCGGGTTGGCGAGCAGAACGCGACCGTGCGCGCACTCCCTTTCAGCGAGTAAATGGAACCTATGGTGGAAAAAGAAAAAAAACCTGAATTTGTGGTCACCGATCGCCGTCTGTTCAGCACCGATGGCGAGCTGCGCAAGGACGTGGTGGAAGCCGAAGAGCGTCGTGCCGAGCGCGAGCTCGAGAAACAGGAAGCGCAGAAGCACGCCAACGACCAGCGCGCCGCGCAAAACCATGCTGCGCAGAACGCTGCTCCCGCCACCACTGCCGCGGAAGAGCCCCAGATACAGGCTCCGACTGCGCAGGAGCAGCAGGCCTCGGCAGCGGCTTACAAAGAATCTACGCGCGAAGTCGACGCCCGCATCGAAAAGGAGATGCGCAAGCACGGTCATGCGCATGCCGCGCGCGATTTCGAGATTACCTTCGACAAGTTCGTGGCTTCCCTGTACATGACCGCGCTGATGCAGCTTGGCCTGGCTGCTCCGGAGGGCACGAAACCGGAGGTGGACCTGATCGGTGCGCGCCAGACCATCGACACCCTCTCCATTCTGCAGGAAAAAACAAAAGGGAACCTGACCGCGGCCGAAGACAACATGCTGCAGAACTGCCTTTACGAGCTGCGCATGGCATACCTTGAAGTTACCAATCTCATCACGCGTCCGCCGCAGGGAGGCCCCGGCGCGGCCAGCCAGGCCTGATGAAAGCCACGCTCACCGTGCTGGGCAGCGGGACTTCCATGGGAGTCCCGACTGTCGGCTGCCAGTGTGCCGTCTGTACCTCGGCCGATCCGCATGACCGGCGCACCCGTCCCTCCGTGATGGTGCAATGGGATGGCCGTACGGTCATCATCGACACCACGCCCGATTTCCGCCAGCAGGCCATTCGCGAGCACATTCGCAAACTCGACGCCGTCCTCTACACCCACGGTCACGCCGATCACATCCTTGGACTCGATGACGTCCGGCCGCTGAGCTTCCCGCGCATTACCGGGGGTGGCAAGATCCCGCTCTTCGCCAGCGACAACACCGCCCACGTCCTGCGCAGCGTCTTCCGCTACATCTTCGAAGCGGATTACAAATACGGCGGGCTGGCGCAGGTGGAACTGAAACCGGTGAACGGGCCTATTGAACTCTTCGGCGCCATTTTCCAGCCCGTCATGGTAATGCACGGGGATTTGCCTATCGAAGGCTATCGATTCGGCAGCGCGGCTTATCTCACCGATTTCAGCAGCCTTCCCGAGGAGTCGCTGGCGCAACTGGCGGGCCTGGACATCCTGTTTCTCGATGCCCTGCGCCATCATCCTCATCCGACACACTCAACCGTGGAGAACTCGCTGAAAATCGCCGACCGGCTGAAGGCGAAGCGCACGTATTTCACCCACATCTCGCACGACCTGCCGCACGAAGCGACCAATGCGGCGCTCCCCGGCAACGTGCGCCTCTCGCACGACGGTCTGAAACTTGAATTCGACCTATAGCACTCAGGAGGGCTTCGTGTAGACGGGTCTTCAGGGCCTCCATTGCAGCGCCACGATAATGCAGCCGGCTCAGCCCGCGAGCAGTAAAGGAACGATGCAGGTCTTTCGCCATCTCGAAGAAGTGCCCTCCGACTTCGGCCCCACGGTCGTGAGCGTGGGAAATTTCGATGGCGTGCATCGCGCCCACCAGGAAGTGGTGCGCCACATGGCTGACCGCGCCCGTTCCCTCGGAGGCAAGGCGGTCGTGGTGACCTTCGAGCCCCATCCGCTGCGCATTCTCCGCCCCGACGTAGCCCCGAAACTGCTCACTCCTCTGCCGGCGAAACTCAGACTGCTGGAGCAGACCCGCGTGGATGCCGTGCTGGTGCTGCCCTTTACCCGCGATCTCTCCCTGATGACGGCGGAAAACTTCGCCCGCCAGGTGCTGGCGCAAACCCTGCACGCGCGCGAAGTGCACGAGGGTTACAACTTCCACTTCGGACATAAGGCACAAGGAAACGTCAACACCCTGGCAGAACTGGGCAGCCAGTGTGGTTTCGAGGCGAAGGTCTATCCCGAGCAGATCGTCCGTGGCCATCACGTCTCCAGCAGCGAGATTCGCAAGCTGATCGCGGAGGGAAGCGTTAGCCGGGCGCGGGCCCTGCTGGGACGCCCGTTCAACATCCTTTCCAATCCTGGCCGGGGCCGGGGCTACGGGCATAAGTACACCGTTCCCACCATGAACCTCGCGCGCTATGACGAACTGGTGCCCGCTGATGGCGTGTACATTGCCTGGCTGCGGGTAGGCGGCGAGTGCTTTGAAGCCGTAACCAACGTTGGCAATCGTCCCACCTTCGGCGCCGAATCCTTTGCCATCGAGAGCCATCTGCTGAATTTCCATCCCCTCGAGCTGGTTCCGGAGACTGAGCTGGAGCTGAGTTTCCTGAAGCGGCTCCGCCTGGAGATCAGATTTCCTTCGGTAGACGCTCTGCGGGAGCAGATAGCCAGGGACGTACACAAGGCGCGCAGGTATTTCAGACTTCAGGCCCCGCATCGTTCGCGGCGCTGAGCTTCCCGGCCGGCTGCCGCGCGCCTGGGCGGGCATTGCCAGCCGCCGACAAACCCGTCACAATCGGAGAAAGCGTCGAAAACCTGAGCCGCGGCTGAGCCGCGGAGGGGCGGTTTGCGCTTGCCAGGGACATGCCATCTCCTCCCAGCACACGGGCGAGCAGTCAGTTCTGGACGGCACCGAACCAGATCACATTACTGCGCCTGATCTTCATTCCTTTTGTCATCATCTCTGTCTTCGATGGGGATTGGGGATGGGCGCTCGGTCTGCTGATTGCCGCCGCGCTCAGTGACGCTCTCGACGGACTGCTGGCTCGCACGCTCCATCAGCAGACCTTGCTGGGCCAGTATCTGGATCCCATTGCCGACAAGTTGCTGCTCAGTTCGCTCTTTCTGGTGCTGTCGTTCGTAAAGAAGATCCCCTGGAAATATACCGTGCTGGTATTCAGCCGCGATATCTGCATCGTCGCCACCGCCGTGGTGCTGTACGCTACCGTAGGCTTCCGCGACTTCCGTCCCAGCATCTTCGGCAAGCTGAATACCGCCTGCCAGATTTCCACCATCTATTTCGTGGTCCTGGCCCAGGTCCTGGAGGCACACTGGCTGAAGATTCTGGTCAGGCTGCTGCTCTATGCCACCTTTACGCTTACTACCGTCTCCGGCGTGCACTACATTCTCCTGACCGGACATCGCTTGCGCCATACACAGCCGGGACCGGCAGGATAAAAGCGCCAATGTCCCGCAGTCTTGCGCCTCAGGCTCGGGTATGGCAGGCGCCTGAACCCGTGCCCCTGAAATTCCAATCCAATACGTCACTGGCAACCCGGACCCGGACTTCATGACCAGCGAGCGTCATCATCGTCTCCAGGTAGTCCTGGCATTTGCCCTGGTGTACATCTTCTGGGGCTCCACCTATCTGGCCATCGGCATTGCCGACGAGGAGCGCCTTGCGCCGGCGGTGATGTGCGCCATGCGCTTCGCCATCGCGGGATCGCTGATGCTGGTGGCCTGCGCCGCAATGGGCCGCAGGGTCCGCATCACGCTGAACGAGGCGGCTCGTCTGGCCGCCATTGGCTGCCTGCTGCTGGTGGGCGGCAATTTCGGTCTCGCGTGGGCGGAGCAGTGGGTGCCGACCGGCTTTGCGGCCCTGATTATCGCGGTCACACCAATCTGGTTCCTCCTGCTGGAAGCATTCGTCTTTCGCGGCGACCGGCTCTCTCCGCGTGGGCTGCTCGGCGTGGTGCTCGGCCTCGGCGGTATTGCGCTCCTGTTCTGGACCAGGTTTGCGCATCGCGCTACTCTCGGCATCATGCCGCTGGTTGGGGCCTGCACCCTGCTGCTCTCGTCCTTCAGCTGGTCCGTAGGTTCGGTGCTGTCGCGCAAGTGGCAGATGAAGGTGGATCCTTTCACGGCCACGGGCTGGGAGATGACTTTCGCTGCCCTCGGCAATGCGCTGGTCGCGCTTCTGACCGGCGAGCACCACCACATCGTGATCACGGCCCGCGGAATGATGGCCGTCCTGTATCTGGTCACTTTCGGATCATGGGTCGGCTATACCGCCTATATCTGGCTGCTGAAGCATGTGCCGACGCCGAAGGTCGCGACTTACGCTTACGTGAATCCCCTGGTCGCGGTGTTTCTGGGCTGGCTGCTGCATGGTGAGCGGCTTGACAGGTTCATGTTCACCGGGACCATCATCATCGTCGCCGGCGTGGCGCTGGTGACCACCGCCAAGGTGCATGAAGCCGGAGCCGGCCCCTCCGCCGGCGCGCTGGCCGAAGTTGAATCGGAGGCCTGAGCTCGCCGGTTCTAACCGTGGGGATGACGCTCGCCGCTCTCGTCCTCCCACCGAAGAAAGGCGCGAAAGGCCGCGCCGCGATGGCTGTAGCGGGCCTTCTCCTCCGCGCTCAGTTCGGCAAAGGTCCTGCCGATCTCCGGAAAATAGAACAGCGGATCGTAGCCGAAACCATTCGTGCCGCGCGGAGCGCGCAGAATGATGCCTTCCGCCCTGCCGTGGAAGCTGGCGAGGGTGTGTCCGTTGCGTGCCGCCGCGATCACGCACACGAAGCGGGCCGTGCGGAATTCGTCGGGAACATCGTGCAGTTCGCGCAACAGGCGGGCGTTGTTGGCCTCATCATCCGAGGCGAGTTCGGCCTTGTCGTGTTCGTCGGCCGCGTAGCGTGCGGAGCGCACACCCGGCGCGCCTCCCAGCGCGCCCACCTCCAGGCCGGAATCGTCGGCAATCACCACTTCTCCTGGCGCATGCTTGCTGTAGTGCTCCGCCTTCTTCCGCGCGTTTGCCTCGAACGTCGCGCCGTCTTCCACGACCGGGGAAATTGAGGAGTAATCCGGCAGCATCTCGACCACCACATCGTGGGCGGCGGCCGCCCCAATCAGGTCCCGGATCTTGCCCGCATTGGAAGTGGCAACGAGAACGCGCTTCACGCAAAAAACCTTTCTTATGGCCAATCCGTGTCCGATTTGCATCACGGGCACTGATTTCGGCGGCTGCTGTACAGGTGCCGGAATGCGCCGTCGTCGGTAATGCGGCGCATAAGCGCCGTGTCCACGTCTGTTACGCACGCCTTCGCCGTCTGACGTAACAGAACCCGCACAGCAGGATGAGCGCCCCCAGGCTGACGCCGTCGCCGATCCAGCGGTCCGGGGTGCGGACGAAGCGGACATCAATGTCGCTGTGGCCGGCGGGAACGGCAATCACCATTCTTCCCGTCGGATCTTCGGATTGCGGCGTCACCCGCCTGCCATTCAACTCCACATACCAGGCGGGATAGTTCATTAGCCGCAGCACGAGTTCGAGTGGCTGCGGCGACTCAACCATCAGCTGTTTGCGATACGTCGTGCCGTGAAAGTGCGTCACTCGCGCGCCCGGCGGCGCCGTGCCGCCGCTTTCGCCTAGCAGGCGAAATTCCGGGAAGTCCGGCTTGATCTCATAATTGTCGCCGCCCGCGGGAACATATTCGTCGGTACCCATATATCCATAACCGGTGTGATACAGGTTGGAGATCATGAAAGGCGTCTCGGCGGGGTCGCATTGCGGCTGAAACTGCCGGTTGCAGGCACCGATCAGCGCTACGAATAGTACGCCGTAGAGCCACGGCTTGAATCGAAAAGGCGGGACCGCAATCACCACGAAAACCGCATAAGCCACGCCGGTCGCCAGCAGCCAGCGCCAGGGAAACTGCACGAATCGCAGGTCCGGCATGAGGCGATACGCCAGGCCTGCGACGGGCAACATCAGCAGGAACGCAACCAGGGTCGGGATGACCAATGACCACCTCAACCTGGGATTGCGCCTGCGCCATCGCTGCGCGGCGAAGATCGCCAGAACAGTCGCCGTGAATTCTCC
>DATJAI010000116.1:0-3752 GCA_035516415.1 Binatia bacterium
TGTCCCCCGGCTTTGCTTCCAGCTTCAGCGGCGCCCGCGTGACCTCCATCAGCCGCTTGCTCTCTTCCGAACTCCGCATCCAGAAAAACACGGGAACCATGGCCACCGCACAGGCGATGGTCACCATCAGGCTGATCACGAAGGCCGGGTTCAGCTTGCTCATATCTTCACGTTCACGATCTTGCGGATAGCCAGCCCGCCCAGCAGCATCAGGCCCACCCCGGTGTAGACCAGCTTGCGCCCGGTGGGATCTTCGACCAGCACGCGGGTGTAGCCGCGATTGGCCAGGCTCAAGAGGAAGAACATGGCGATGGGCAGCACTGACAGAATCCAGCCGGTCATGCGGCCCTGCGCGGTATAAATCCGTACCTCGCCCTGAATCCGCAGCCGCTCCCGAATCACCGCCGTGGTACGGTCCAGGACTTCTACCAGGTTCCCTCCCGTCTCTTTCTGCAGCAGAATGGCTGTGACCACGAAGTTCAGCTCGGGCAGCGGGATGCGCTGCGCCAGTTGCACCAGGGCCTCGCGCGCCGGCAAGCCGAAGTTCTGCTGCTGATACACCGAGCGGAATTCGCTGCGTACCGGTTCGGGCGATTCGTCGCCCACTATCTCGATGGCCGCGGTTAGGGAGTGCCCGGCGCGCAAGGCGCGACTCATCAGATCGATCGAGTCAGCCAGATGGCGATTGAACTCCCGAAGCCGCCGGCTCCGCTGGTAGCGCAGCACCAGAACCGGCGAGGCGGCCAGGCCCAGCGCCGGCGCCAGCGCCAGCAGCGGGTTGGGCAGCTCATATAAGCCGAGGGCGTAGCCGATCAGCCCCAGCGCCGCGCTGCATGCCAGCACCCCGGCCACGCTCCACGCGCTCTCGGCCTGGGCGATCAGCAGGTGGAGCTTGTGCATCAGCTTCCACTGCTGGAGTAAGGCATCGAGGCGGGCATTGGCGCTCAGCCGAGTCTGCTTGACGATCTCCGGGCCCTGCTCCTCGGGCGCGGGCGCAGCCTTCAGCGCCGCCTGCAATTTGCGGATGCGCCCGGCAATCGTGCGCTCG
The DNA here is from genome assembly GCA_035516415.1 of Binatia bacterium. Classification (GTDB taxonomy): domain Bacteria; phylum Acidobacteriota; class Terriglobia; order Terriglobales; family Acidobacteriaceae; genus Bog-257. The sequence goes on from DATJAI010000116.1 coordinate 1,049, forward strand.
ATCGAGGTTGGACGCGTCATCACCAGGACGATCCCGAAGGTCAGCACCAGGACGACGCTAAAGACCAGCACCATCAGGAACATGCTCGTAGTCTCCGTTGCGCGAGGGCAGATTCAGCGCCTGGGTTTTTCTCCGTGTCCTCGGTGTCCTCGGTGGTGAAAGCTCTTTCCATCTAGATCTCCTCGGAAAAGTTCAGCAGATTCGTCTCCAGCGGCACCCCGGCCGCCTGCAGCTTCTCGGAAAACTTGGGCACAATGCCGGTGGCGTAGAAACGTCCCAGCACTTTGCCGTTCGGACCCAGCCCGCGCTTCTCGAAGCGGAAGATGTCCTGCATGCTGATCACCTGCTCGCTGGTGCCGGTAATCTCCGAGACATGGGTCACCCGCCGCGAGCCGTCGCTCATGCGCGAGACCTGCACAATCACCTGTACGGCCGAAGCAATCTGCTGCCGCAATGCCGCCTGCGGCAGGTTGAGGTTGGCCATCATGGCCATGGTTTCGATTCTCGCCAGCGCATCGCGCGGGCTGTTGGCATGAACGGTGGTGATCGAGCCATCATGACCGGTGTTCATCGCCTGCAACATGTCCAGCGCTTCCTCCCCGCGCACCTCGCCCACGATGATGCGGTCGGGACGCATGCGCAGGGCGTTGATCAGCAGCTCGCGCTGGCGCACGCCCCCCTTGCCTTCGACATTCGGCGGCCGGCACTCCAGGCGCACGACGTGCTCCTGCTTCAGGCGCAGCTCGGCCGAGTCTTCGATGGTCACAATGCGCTCGCGCGGGGAGACGAATCCGGAGAGCACGTTCAGCAATGTCGTCTTGCCGGCGCCGGTGCCCCCGGAAACCACGATGTTCAGCCGCGCCCGCACCGCGCTCTCCAGCACGCCCATCATCACCTGCGTCAGCTCGCGATAGGACAACAGGTCATGCGCGGTCAGCGGATCCGTGCCGAAACGGCGAATCGACAAGATCGGTCCATCGATGGCCAGCGGCGGGATAATGGCATTCACCCGCGAGCCGTCCTGCAGGCGCGCGTCCACCATGGGCGAGGATTCATCCACCCGGCGCCCCACCTTGGACACGATCTTCTCGATGATGTGCATGAGGTGGTGGTCGTCCTTGAACACCACATTGGTTTTTTCCAGCACCCCGCCGCGCTCCACGTAAACCATATTGGCGGTGTTGACCAGAATGTCGGTCACCGTCGGGTCCTGCAGCAGCGGCTCCAGCGGCCCCAGGCCAAAGACCTCGTCCATGACCTCATTGGCTAGACGGGTACGCTCGCTGGCGCTGAAGGGCACACCGTATTCGCTGACCAGCTGCAGAATGAGCGCCAGTAACTGCTGCCGCCCGCGCGTGTCCTGCATGAAGAGCAGCTTTTCCAGGTCGACCTTGTTGATCAGCTCGCGGTGGACCGCCGACTTGACCTCCTGCTGGGCCCGCGCCAGCAGCGGATTGTCCTTGCGCAGCGCGGCGCTGTCCAGATAGCTGTCCAGCGTAATGGTGGCGGTATCAGGCATCGACCCCTCTCCGGCAAGTGCCCCCGGTCAGCTCCAAAAGGCGAACCTCCGTTTCGGCTCCGTCGCCGGCGCCGGCTTTTCCGATTCCGGCACCAGGCTGGCCGCCCACTTCTTCATCTGGATGGCGAACTCCGAGCGGCGATTGGGCAGAATGGGCGTGCCCGTATTCATCGCGCGAATCAGGTCGGAGGAAGCGTTGGGGATGGTGATCGCAATCGGCTGGCGAATCGCCTTCTCGATCTGCTCCAGGGTCAGCGCCCCTTCGGAAGAAAAGCGATTAATCACGACCTTCAACTTGCTTGGCGGGACGCTGCTTTGCAGCAGCCGGTCGATGTAACGCGACAGGTCGCGCAACGCCGGCACATCGGGGGTGGCGATCAGGTAGACCTCTTCGCAGCAGTCGATGGTGGCCAGGCTCAGGTTGTGTACCCCATGAGGGCAATCGATGACCACGAACTCATAGTTCTGGCCGAGAAAGCGGATGGCGCGCTGAATATCGTCCATGGAGACATTGCCGGACTCGTCGAAGACATCGGGCGAAGGCAGAATGTCCAGGCAGTTGGAGTGGTGAATGACGAAGCCGTCGAGCAGGAACTGGTCCAGGCGCGCGATGTTGCGCACCAGTTCGTAGAAGTGGTAGTTGCCTTCGTCTTCGCCCAGATACAGCGAGACGTGGCCCAGCCGCCGATGTTCGTCGAGAATCAGGGTCCGCTTGCCGTACTGGCGTACCAGAAAACATCCCAGATGTACGGCCAGGGTGGTGGTGCCGGCGCCACCGCGGGCGCCGAGCAAAGCCAGGATCCGCCCCGAAGGCTTGGGCGCCAGTGCCTGGCGCACGCTCGCGCGGCTGCGCAGCCGGTCCAGGGCTTCGGCCACCTGCTCCGCCAGCACCGGCTTGGTCAGATACTCGGCACAGCCCGCCCGCATCGCCTCCAGAATCAGCCCGGGATCGGCGTTGGCGGAGACGGCGATCAGGTTGCCGCGGCCATGCAGTGCCTGTTGCAGCCAGCTCGCCGCCTGCGCCGCGGCCTGGCGGTCACCATCGAAGTCGATCACGCACAGCGGCACCTCGGCCGCTTGCAGTTTCTCCAGCCCGAGCGGGTCGGCGTCATAGCGGGAGTAGCCCGGCAGCTCGCCGGCAAAGTCGCCGTGCTTGCGGGTGATGGCCTGCTTCACCGCGGCCGC
>DATJAI010000117.1:0-15755 GCA_035516415.1 Binatia bacterium
TTGATCGGGCTTTAGCCCCGAAACGAAAGGGGAGCGGAAACGCTCCCCTTTTCTCTACAACAACTTACCTCGGGCGACTACTCTTGGGGACAAGTCTGCTTGACTGGTAGGTTGAACGGATGGCCCACAGCTATACTGCTCCCATGTCCGGGCTTCCCATCCTTCCATCCCGAAAACACGAAGAGTTGCTCCTGGTGGCCCTGCGTCTGGACGCCCAACACGATGGTCCGCAGTTCTATACCCTGGTGGCGGTGGGCGGAGACAACGAGCGGCCCCTCGTGGCCGATGGGCACCTGCTTTTCTTCACCCGCCCGGAGCTGGCAGCGAGAGCGCTGGCGCTGGACCGGGAACTGGCACAGCTCGGACCCGCCCCTCAGCAAGCCGAAACCTTCTGCGACATTGCGGAAGCGCTGCACCTGGTGAATTCGCAGGACGACGATCCGGATGGTGTCATCCTCGATTCCCTGCTGATGCTGGACGACCTGGTGCGGGCGACGAAGCTGCACATGCCGGATCACTACCAGGGCCTGCTGACGGAACTGGCGGCCCGCCTCACTGAACGCATGAAACTGCAGGACATCTTCCGGAAGCACGCCCTGCGCGAAGAGGCGGAAGATGCTCTGTTGTGGTGCGTGGGCGCCATCGCCGTCAGGTCGCGGATGATCAGCGAATGACCGTTGCAGCCATTTCCGGCTGGTCCAGCCGTCTGTGCCGTCGCATCGCGGAATAACTGATTGCGACACACACCGCCGTGGCGGCGTACCAGGCCAGCAACAGCAGAGCCATCATCTCCGGGCTCAGAAAGGCCGGCCGGTTTGCAGTCAGTCGGGCGAGCAGCAGATGCGGGCCGGCATTTACCAGATCGGACAAGCCGGCAGGACGGATGAGGTCGCCGGCTCCCGGGTGGGAAATCAGCCCCGTGTAATAAGGGACCAGCAGCGCATGAGCTCCGTAGAGGTCGAGTGCAGCAAACGCAACTGTCATGCCTGGCAGCACGGTCCAGCGCCAGACTTCGGGGGCGAGCGCGTAAAGTCCGCACGTCACCAGCAGCACCTCGGGTACGATCAGCGCGTACAGATACCAGCCGCACGAAGCTGAAACCCCCCTGGCGATGTAGATCGCCAGCACGTCGCACAGCAGCCCCACCCAGAAGAAACCATACAAGGCAAGGGGGACAACAAGCTGTCCCGGCCGCAGCCGGTGTCCGAGGACCGCCTTCGCAAGCCCGACAACCGCCGCCCCCATGCCCAGCACGAAAACGGCATAGACGAACCTGGGCAGCTTCAGAAAGCTCCAGCCTCCGAACCAGATATGTGAGATCAGCACGGAGGCGATAGCGCCGGTCCAGTGTACATGCCCGACAGCGCCCACCACGTGGGACACCGTGCCATGGGCCGCGATTGCCGCATCCTGTTCTCCCGACCAGGTGCCGGTGACGAGATGGTTGCGCCAGTACCAGGCAAAACTGATGAGCACCGCAAGAACAGTTCCCAGCGCGGTGTTGAAAATAATCCGCCTCCGCTGGGCTCCGCCCTGCCACGCGGAATACGCACCGGTCGCCAGCAATGCGGGGATCGCGAACACGAAATAGGCCTTGGTCAGCAGCCCTGCCCCGAGTACAACGCCGGCGGCAACGAACCACCGGGAACCGCCGCGCTGGACTGCCCGCAGCAGGAGCAGCGTGAGCAGAGAATACACCGGAATCGCGAGGCTCTCGTTGCCCACCCGGCTGATATCGATCATGAGCTCGGGCATGCACGCGATTACGGCCACGATTGCAGACGCCTGGGTGTCACCGGCAAAGAATCGCCCCGCGGCAGCATACGCAAGCGGGATCACAAGCGATGCCAGCAGCACGCTGGCCACGCGCAGGAACAAAACACGGGCCGCGAGTGGCCATTCCGCGACTAGCCTGAACGGGACAGCCATGATCCAGTAGTACAAAGGCGCCTGCTGCGCCTCGTAGAGCGCGGGAGCCGTTCCCGGCTGCATCCCCCATTCCGGCGGCAGCGCACGCACCTGTTGCTGAAGATTTTTCCTCTCAGCCTTCGTCAATTGCCAATAGGAATCCTCGCTGTAGATCGGCGGCGCCAAGGCATGTAGCCGCTCCTGCCACGACAAGGGCACGAGGTGCAGCGATTCCTGCACCTCTCGCGATACCGGCGTAGTCGGAACAGGCAGTCCCTTCCCCGCCGCAACATGCTGAATGAAGGCGAAGTGGAATGGCTCGTCGTAGCCTTCCCACATGGGCAGGAGCGCGCAGTAAAAACAGCCGCGAACAACGAAGCAGATCCAGATGACCAGGACCAGCTTCTCACTCCGTCCGAGCTTGAACGTTTTCACGATGCGTTGCCCTGATATGCCGAGCCTGATAAGCGCCGCCGGCACGTCCATGGTATCGTGCCGTGCCGCAGCTATCAGCCCGATCCGGCAGGAAGATCCCACGTTGCAAACCGCGGAACGTTGCACAATGGGGAGGGAACCCGGTGGCCGCTACTCCGAGGTGAAGTAGTCTACGGTTACGGGGTTCTCGAACAGGGAGTAGTCGCGCGTCACAACTGTTATGCCCGTGTCCGTGACGTGATATTTCTGGCGGTCGGCTTCGGTGTCGTAGCCGATGACGGTCCCTTCGGGAACATGCACGTCGCGGTCGATGATCGCCTTGCGAATGCGGCAATGACGCCCGACATCGACGTGCGAACAGAAAATGCTGGTGTCCACGTGCGCATAGGAGTTGACGCGCACGTCCGGAGAGAGCACGCTGTTCCGCACCGTGCCTCCGGAGATGATGCAGCCCATCGAAACGATGGAATCGTGCGCTTCGCCGGTGCGTCCCGGATCGTTGAAGACGAACTTGGCGGGCGGATACTGCCGCATGTGGGTGCGGATCGGCCAGGCTGCATCGTACAGATTGAAGACGGGGGCCACCGATACCAGGTCCATGTTGGCCTCGTAATAGGCTTCCAGCGTGCCCACGTCGCGCCAGTAGAGAGCTTCCTTCTTGTTCTCGTCGATAAAGTTGAAAGAATAGACCTTGTAATCGTCCACCATACGGGGCAGCACGTTGTGCCCAAAATCGTGCCGCGAGGTGGGGTCCTCCGCATCTTTCAGCAGCACCGGAATGAGCACGTCGGTATTGAACAGGTAAATACCCATCGAAGCCGAAACCATGCGCGGGTTGTAGGGCGAGCGCAGATCGGTGTTTTCCGGCTTTTCCTGGAAGCCCACCACCCTTCCCGTGCGGTCAATCTCCACCACCCCGAACTGCCTGGTTTCCGATGGGTCCACCAGAATGGTGGCGAGGGTGACGTCAGCGCCCGAGTCCTTGTGCTGGCGCAGCATCAGACCGTAATTCATCTTGTAGATGTGATCGCCGGAGAGGATGAGCACGTGAGCCGGCTGCTCCGAGCCAATGGAATAGATGTTCTGGTAAACCGCGTCTGCCGTTCCCATGTACCAGTTCTCGCTGACCCGCTTCATCGGTGGCAGGATCTCGATGAACTCCCCCAGTTCGCGGCCGACGATGTTGCCCCAACCTTCGCGGATATGGCGGTTCAGCGACAGGGCCTTGTACTGGGTGAGAATGTAGACGCGGCGCAGGTCAGAATTGACGCAGTTCGACAGGGTAATATCGATGATGCGGTAAATGCCGCCGAAGGTGACCGCCGGCTTGGCGCGGTCGCGCGTGAGCGGGTACAGACGCTCGCCCGCTCCTCCCGCCAGCAAGACTCCTAGAGTGTCTCTCATCTGCTAACGTCACGCACGTGAAGAGTACCTGAGAACCGCTGCTGAAAGACCCTGAACCGGGAACCCGAACCCGGGTTCGACCGGGCTAAAATGTAGCACAGACTCCGCGGAGGGCGGGCGGCTCACTCCTCCTCAACACGGATGCGCAGCGACTTGAGGAATTTCACATCTTGCGCCGTCATTTCCAGCCCGGCAGGGGAGCGTCCCGGATGCACCAATCGCGCTTCCTCCTCCGCTTCGTCCCGCTGATTCAATCCAATAGTTGCTTCAAGCACAACAAACACGTCGTATCCACCGGCCTTGATCCGCGAGATCACCTCGGCAATCTGCTCGGAATCAGACAGCGAGTGGTTGATGGCATCGCCGAGTTCTTTGATCATGCTCTTGAGTCGCTTGTCCACGATTTGCACCTGGCCCTTTGCGGATATACCGGTACACAGATGTTCGCACACCGGGTCTCGGAGGGGAAAGCTTTGTTTCCCCGCCCGCATCCGCCTTTTCAATGATTTGGATGCCTGTACCGGTCAGCGAGTTTCGCCCCGCGGTGACCGCAGGTTCTGGTCGGAGCAGAAGATCCAGCCCTGGCCGGCGGCGGAAGCATCGCTGCTAGAATAAGAGATCGGGACTGGCGCGAGCGCTCCGGGAGAGGTTCCCTTTTGGCATCCCGCGGTTTAGGTACTCAGGGACGCGCGTTTCTGCGCGTGGCGGGGAGAAAGACCGGCGAGAACCGCTGGGTCAGGGCCTTTTACAGGGCAGGCCAGGTCACTGCCCGGAGCGTTGGCCGGGTCCTGCATGTGCTCTGGCTGGAAGTAACAGGCCTGCTGTTTCTGGTGCTCGCGCTGATCGGGGCAGGCGCAGCGGTTCGCCAGTACCACCACCTTTCCGGAGGAGCCGGATCGGTTGCAAAGATGCTGCTGGCGGCCCTTTTCGCCCTGCTGTTTGCCTGGTTCGGCGTGAGTTCGTTCTGGAAATCGCGAAAGACGTAGAGGCTGGGCAATTGTGATCTGAGTCATGGTTGGCCGCTTCGTCTCCGGCTCATAATGAGCCACATCCTGTGACGGGGGCCTGCTCCCATGGGCGAGGCAAAACCTCAGAGCGCGGTGCTGAACAGGCCCGCTGAACCGCAGCAGACTTCTTCGCACATCGCCGTGCAGCCGCTTTACACGCCCGCCGATCTCCAGGGCTGGGACTACGACCGCGACGTCGGCTATCCTGGACAATTCCCCTACACGCGCGGCGTGCAGGCCACCATGTACCGCGGCAGGCTCTGGACCATGCGGCAGTACGCCGGCATGGGTGACGCCGAAGAGTCGAACCGCCGGTACAGGTACCTGCTCAGCCAGGGAACCAGCGGACTCAGTGTCGCCTTCGATCTGCCCACCCAGATCGGTCTGGACTCCGACCACCCGCGCGCCGCCGGCGAAGTCGGCAAAGTGGGGGTCGCCATTGACTCCATCGAAGACATGATGCGTCTGTTCGACGGCATCAACCTGGAGAAGATCTCCACTTCGATGACCATCAATGCCACCGCATCCATCCTGCTGGCGCTGTACATTGTTACCGCGCAGCGCACCGGGCGCGACGTCGGCAGGCTTTCCGGAACCATCCAGAACGACGTACTCAAGGAGTACATCGCGCGCGGAACCTACATCTATCCGCCGGCGCAGGCGATGCGCATCATCACCGATATTTTTTCCTGGGCCAATGAGCGTGTGCCGGACTGGAATACCATCTCCATCTCCGGCTATCACATGCGCGAGGCGGGATGCACGGCGGTGCAGGAAGTGGCCTTCACGCTGGCCAACGGCATGACCTACGTGCAGGCGGCGATTGATGCCGGGCTTGACGTGGACAACTTCGCACCCCGCCTGTCGTTCTTTTTCAACGCGCACAGCAACTTTCTGGAGGAAGTTGCGAAGTTCCGTGCCGCGCGCCGCATGTGGGCGCGCATCATGCGCGATCGTTTCGGTGCCAGGAACCCCAAATCCTGGATGCTACGCTTCCATACCCAGACCGCCGGTTCTACGCTCACGGCCCAGCAGCCGGAGAACAACATTGTGCGCACGGCGCTGCAGGCCTTGTCGGCCGTATTGGGCGGAACGCAGTCGCTGCACACCAACTCGTTTGACGAGGCGCTGGCCCTGCCTACCGAGCAGTCGGCGCGCGTCGCGCTGCGTACCCAGCAGATTGTCGCCTATGAATCCGGAGTGGCACAGACCATCGATCCCCTGGCAGGTTCCTATTATGTCGAATATCTGACTAACCAGATTGAAACCCACGCTTTCGGATATCTGGCCAGGATCGAGGCCATGGGTGGGATGCTGAAGGCCATCGAGCGCGGCTTCGTCCAGCAGGAGATCCAGAACGCTGCCTACGAATGCCAGCGAACCGTCGACCGCAGGGAGGCGCTGGTGGTGGGAGTGAACTCGTTCCAGCTGGACGAAGAAAAACCGATTCCCCTGCAGCGCATTGACGATTCGCTGGAGCGCAAGCAGGTGGAACGGGTGCGGGCGCTGCGGGCCAAACGCGATGCCGCCAGGTGGCAGGCCGCGCTGAAGAGAGTAGAGGAAACCGCCCGTGGCGCGGGCAATCTTATGCCCATGATTGTCGAGGCTGTCGAGGCCCACGCCACCGTAGGCGAAATCTCCGACGCCATGCGGAACGTGTATGGCGAGTACCAGGAGACGGTGGTTATCTGACCCGTTTGCCAGCCAGCAATGCGGTTGCTACATGTTGTCAGGCGGAACGATATCCACGCGCCGCTGCCTCTGATAGCACGCGTCGTCCGTCGCGCGGCAGATGGGATAGAGTTCCCCCCAGCCGGTCGCAAACCCGATCTGCGACTCATTCACGCCATCCCTTAACAGCACCGACTTCACAAACTGCGCGCGGCGGTAGGAGAGCACAAGATTGTAGAAAATGTCTCCGCGAATGTCGGCATAGGCCTGGATCCACACACGCGTGTCCGGGTGTTGCCGCAGCCAGTCGGCGTCGGACTTCAGAGTTCCGGGATCGACCACCTTGTTATAGACGTTAAACGGGAAATAGATTTCCTTCACATTTTGCGCGATCTCCTGGACCTGAGCAGAACCTGGGTTCATGTTCTGCGCAAAAGTATTGCCGGGAAGGAAAACGCTGAGTGCCACCAGGGGAGTGAACAAAATCCAGGACCATCCGTTTGGAAGCCCGTTCCGCATAACTCCTCCGTTTATTGCGCCGCAAGTTGTCTGCAAGCATAGAGAACGAATGTTACAGCATCGTGAAATATCCTGCTCCGGCCTCGTCTGGTTTGCTCATCTGCCATCGCCCCGCCGCTTCATTTTTCCAGTTCCTGGAGTACAGGGGCAATTCGCGGAACATTCATTGTTTATTCACGAACCTGTAACTTCCGCAACTTAGCATTTCGCGTTGATTTATCGGGCAGTTCTCGCACAAACCAGTGCAGGGCTCCCCGTGTTTTTGCTGAGATTCCGTTCTCAACTTGCCCTTCTCAGGAGAGAAAATGACACGACAACTTGCTATGGCGCTTACGGTGCTGATCACAACCGGCGTTTTTGCGCAAAACGAACCTCAGACACCGAAGACCCGAACGCGCCACCACGGCAGTTCCGCTCCCGTTTCGAAGCAACTGGAGGACATGAAGGACGCCATCTCGGCGCAGCAGCAGCAGATCCAGCAATTGCAGCAGCAGATTTCCACCCGCGACCAGGCCATCCAGCAACTGCAGCAGCAGGTGACGCAGGCGCAGTCGGCGGCGCAACAGGCGCAGCAGGCCGCTGCCGCTGCCGCGCAGAATCCGCAGACGGCCGACCAGATCGGAGCGCTGCAGCACGATGTCGTGGACCTCAGGACGGCCTCGGGGACCGCCATGAACGAGCTGCAGGACACCCAGAAGCGCGTCGCTGGACTGGAGAGCCCGCTGGCTATCCATTACAAGGGAATCACCATTACTCCCGGTGGCTTCCTGGCGGCTGAAACGGTGTGGCGGCAGCGGGCCACCGGTAGCGATATCAACACGCAGCTGAATGGGATCAATTATTTTGGCGCCAACCAGGCCCACATCTCAGAGTTCTACGGCTCGGGACGCCAGTCGCGTGTTTCGATGCTGGCGCAGGGCAAGCTGGACAACATGAGTATGACCGGCTACGTCGAGGCCGACTTCCTGGGCGCGGGCGTCACTTCCAACAACAACCAGAGCAACTCGTACGTCCTTCGCCAGCGCCAGGTGTGGGGACAGGCCGCATTGCACAACGGCTGGAGCTTCACTGGCGGGCAGATGTGGAGTCTGATCACGGAGACCAAGGTGGGCCTGGATAACCGCACCGAAGCCACGCCTCTTACTATTGACCCGCAGTACACCGTGGGCTTCAGCTGGGCGCGGCAGTACGGTTTTCGTGTAGTCAAGAACATCAACAATAAGGTATGGGCCGGATTTTCGGTGGAGAATTCGCAGGAAACGGTTACCGCCCACGGCAACGTAAACAACTTCCTCATCGGTCAGCCAGGGAACAGCGGCGGCCTGTACAACGGTGGGGTCAGTGGCTGCTCCACCACACTGAATCCCGCGGGCGCTCCCGTCACTACCTGCTCCCCTCTGGCGAGCTATTCATACAACCCAGCGCCCGATTTCATTGGAAAGCTGGCGTTTCAGCCCGGCTTTGGACACTATGAGGTTTTTGGTATCGTCACCCAGTTCCGCGACCGCATTTTCCCGACCTCGAGCACGGGGACGGTTTCGGCAACGGGCGCGTCCAACGATTCGACGTGGACTGGCGGCGGTGGTGGCAACGCCCGCTGGTCGGTCTTCCAGAAGCATGTTGATATCGGCATCCACGTGCTGGCTGGACAGGGCGTGGGCCGCTACGGCACCGCGGGCCTCTCCGACGTGACCGTCCGTCCCAACGGCAGCCTGGCTCCGATCACCAGCTACCAGGGCCTGTTCACGCTCGAGTATCACTCACCGAAGTGGGACTGGTATGGCAACGCCGGAATCGAGTATGACGACCGCACGCAGTTCCTGTCTCCCTTTACGGGGTCCAACCATGGAAAGCCGGTAATTGGGTACGGCGCTATCGACTTGAGCAATCTGAGTTGCGGCAAGGAAGCCGTGCCGGGAACAGCCTTCTCCACCGGCTTTAGTCCGTCTGCCTGCTCCGCAGATACCAAGGACATTTGGGAAGGCACGGCAGGATTCTGGTACAAGTTCTACAACGGTCCGAAGGGACGGCTGCAGATGGGACTGCAGTATTCCTATCTGACGAAGACGGCCTGGACGGGAATCGGCACCGCACGGCCCGTGCCTGCGGGAACTCCGACGCCCACAGCTATCGACAATATGTTCTTCACCTCCTTCCGCTATTACCTGCCCTAGGCGGATCGGTTTGACCGGGGCCCCCAACCAGCCCCGCTTTTTGAGCTGGTTGGGGTGGTTGACCGTTCGTTCGGTCGTTCACCCGATTCTCTCCGGCCCGACTGCAGCCAGGCTCAGCTTCTTACACCCTCACGATCATGACTTCCGTCGACTTTACCAGCGCGGCAGCCTTGTCGCCGGCCTTGAGGCGCATCTCGCGGGCGGCGTCGGCAGTGATAATGGAGGTGATGTGCTGCCCGCCGATAGACAGCTTGACCTGCGCCAGCAGGCCTTCGATGCGCACGTCGACGATGCGGCCAACCAGCTGATTGCGCCCGCTGATGGTGCGGAAACTGGCCCGTTTTTCTGCCGGCTGCTTGCCTAACGAGCGGAACAGAAAGCGGTCGATTTCGCCCTGCGGAATGCGATGATGCCCGCCCGCCGTCTTTACTGACCGCAGCTTGCCCTGATAAATCCACTGCTTGAGACTGGCATAGCTGATGCCCAGCACCACGGCGGCATCGCGCGGACGCAGCAGCTCCCCGGATCTGGTGCTCATGCGTGTCATTGTAGAGCAGGGCTGGATATGCTCCGGCAAAGCGGATGGACCCAGCCCGGAACTGGCCCGAATCGGGAAGCCCGCAGGCAATGTGGCTTCGCTCCCGAACTCTTTCCGATTGTCTGCCGATGGATTTGCTGACAGGCTGTTTTCAGCACCCGGACCGGGGGTAGCGCCGCATGAAAGATGCACGCATCGAGGAACACAGAGTCCTTCCCGAACTGCCACCCAGCTTTGACCGCCGCCACCGCGAACGTGTTCCCCTCAGGATTCCGGTGAGAATCCTGAGTTGCGGGCTGCTGATGGAAAAGTCCGATCTCGGCACCTGCACCGACCTGTGCGAGGGGGGAGTCGCATTCGATAGCGAGGCGGAGCTGAACGTCGGTGACGTCGTCGTCCTCGAGTTTGTGCAGCGTGGCGAGTCCGCGTACCGCTGCCATGCCCGGCTTACGTACCGCATGGGCCGGCATTACGGCGGGTACTTCCTCGCGTCCGAGTGAGGCGAGCCTGAATGCTTCCCCACCAGCGTAGCCCCGAATAGCTGGCACTGCCATGGACTGCCCCTAACCTTGTCGAGAACGCTAGCCGGCCTTCATCCGTTCAAACACCAGCTTTGCGGCGGCGAGGTCTTCCACTGCGATTCCCAGGGACTTGAAAACCGTGAAACGGGCCTGCGGCAGCGGCTTCGCTCCAGCCAGCAGCTCACCGAGCTCGGCATGGATTGCAGCACCGGCCAGCAGCACGTCGCCGGATTCCTTCAGGGCCGCCTCGCGCGAATCCACAATCACTGCGCCGGCCATGGCATCGTCGTCGAGTTCCCTCCGATTGGGGCCTACGGCGCCTACGGCATTCACCAGAGCTCCGGTTTTCAGCCATGCACCCCGGAGCACCGGATCCGGCGAATTGGTAACCGTTACGACGACGTCGGCGCCCCGTACGGCCTCCTCCGCAGACGTCGCCTTGCCACCGATCTCGCCGGCCAGAGCCAGCGCGTGTTGCCGGTTTCGGCTCCAGATGCGGATATCATCAAAGCTCCGCACCAGCCAGAGCGCGCGAACATGCGCTCGCGCCTGCACTCCGCTGCCCAGAATCGCCAAGCTCTTCGCTTCCGGCGCCGACAGCAGCCTGGTCGCGACCGCCGAAACGGCGGCCGTGCGCAATTCCGTGATCAGCCGGCCATCCATCACAGCCAAGGTCTCACCGGTGTCGGCGCGAAATAGAACGATAACGGCAAGGTGAGTGGGCAGGTGTCGCGCTTCGTTCCCGGGGTAAACATTCACCAGTTTCGCGCCCATGATGTCGTCGTAGACCGCAGGCATAATACCCATAAGGCCGTTGTGCTGCGAAACCGGGATGATGCTGCGGACGGGCTGCAACACCCTTCCCGCGGAGAAATCGACGAGCGCGCCCTCCATTGCGGAGATGAGATCTTCCAGCCGCAGCAGGGGACGGATCGCGTCCTCATCGAGGAAGGGAACAGGCGAGCCAGAGTGCGGGAATTCGGTCACGATCGGCAATTCCGGCTATCAGGTGTGCGATAGAGGAAAGAGAAGATCATCGCACGCATTCGTTCGTGGATGTCGGAGAACCGGGGCCGATCGCTCCGCCTATTCACTATTCCCCATCCGCTCAATACAATGGACACTCGACCCGAAGCTGAAGCTTCCGGAGGACACATGGCGCAAGTGAAGATCACCGTCCGCAACAACGGACCGTACCGGGTAGAAGCCCCCGAGGGGGCAGTCGAATTGGTGGACGCCGACGGCAACCGCTACGACCTGACCGGCAAGCCGGCGTTTTCCCTGTGCCGCTGCGGCGGTTCGGTGAACAAGCCTTTTTGCGACGGCACCCATTCCCGCATCGGCTTCCAGGGCGCCGAGCGCGCCGTTGCCGCGGCGCAGAAGCAGGAGTCGGGCGGCCAGGAGCCGCCGAAATAGTTACTCTCCCCCGCTCACCTGGGGCGCATAGGGGTTATCATCCACGACCTGCCAGACGGTGTCGAGTACCGTCCCATCCACCCATTTCACCACCGCAACCGGACGATCCAGCAGCCGGGGCTTCGCAGGCTTGCCGCCGCAGATCTTCTCGACCTCGGCCTTGATCTCTTCGATAGGCCGAATCGGCAGGCCTTTGCCCTTGACCGCATCCAGCAGGTCCCGGCGCCGGGGATTTATCGCCATCCCGCGTTCAGTCGCGATCACATCAATCAGCTCACCTGGGCCGGTAACGGTTGTTACCTCGTCAACGATGACCGGAATGCGGTCACGGAATGATGGCACGGCCAGGATCGTGCATCCGGCAGACAGACAGTTCTGCCATCCGCCGATGCCGTGCAGCAGGCGGCCGTCGGAATGCGTGACGACGTTCGCATTGAAATTGACATCCACCTCGGTTGCGCCAAGCACGCACGCATCCACCATCGAGGCGAAGTTCCCCTTGCCGTGAAAGTTGTATGACGTGAAGGGACTGGTCGGCACGTGGCGCGGATCGCTGGCGATGGAGCGCACCGCGTCGAGGTCGAAGGTCTGCCCGTCGAGGATGTAACCGGTGAGGCCCTCGTGCAGCAGATCGACCAGGTACTTTGTCGAGCCGCCCCGCACGAAGCTGGCCTTCACGTTCGCCTGTTTCATCATCCGCGCCAGGTAATCGACGAAGGCCAGCGCGATGCCGCCCGCGCCCGCCTGGAACGAGAAACCCTCGCGCATGATGCCGCTGTCGCGCAGGAAGCGCGCCACCAGTTCGGAGATACGCAGACGGTCCGGACTGCGCGTGATCTGCGTGGTGCCGCTGACGATCTTCTCCGGATCGCCGATAGAATCCACCTCCACGACGTAATCCACGTTGTTGCCCTGAATCTGCCAGGGAATGCACGGGAAGGGGACGAGATTGTCGGTGACTACGATGACGCGATCGGCATAGATTGAATCGGCAAGCGCAAAGCCCAGCGACCCGCAGGCCGATTTGCCATGCGAACCGTCGGCATTGCCGAAGTAGTCGGCCGTCGGCGCGGCGATGACGGCAATGTCAATGTGGACTTCGCCATCCTGTACCGCCTGCCAGCGTCCGCCGTGTGAGCGCAGCACGCCCAGCCCGCGCATGTGCCCGTGCGAGCACCAGTCGCCCAGCGGGCCGTTCATGCTGCCCTCAATATGGTGCACCGCGCCGGATTTCATCAGTTCGATCACCGGCTCGTGGCAGGGAAACGACGCGCTGGGAAACCAGACCAACTCCTTCGCGCCCAGACGCGCGGCAGTCTGAAGCGCGGTAAGGGCAACCTGATCGCCATTGCGAAGATGATGATGGCTGCTGATGGTCATGCCGTCGCGCAGGCCGCACAGCCTCAGCGCCGTCTCGAGATCGGGCACGCGCTTGTCGCCATTGGCCGGGTAGTCGCTGTTGCTGCGGACGGGAGTCGCAGCTTTGCGCCCTGAAGGGCGATATCCGTCCACGCCCTGATATGGCATCGTTTCGCGGCCATTGACCAGGGTCGGCACGCGACGGCCAATGGCGTTGGTGATCAGTGTGGTGGCAACCCCGGCGCTCATGATTGCCCTCCCGCCGGGGACGATAACTCGGTGCCTCCGATGAGCGCCTTACTTGCGCTCGTTGGGGTGGCAATTCCCATCTGTTTCGCCCGCGCCACCAGCTTCAGCGCGCGCTGCACCACAGGAGGATCGATCATCTTCGAGCCCAGGCTCACCACTCCCAGGCCGCGCGCCTGCGCGTCTTCGTATGCGGCGACAATCTGCAAGGCTTTCTCCAGCTCTGACGCTGTGGGAGCGAAGGCACGATGGATGATCCCGATCTGAATGGGATGGATGCAGCCCATCCCCTCGAATCCCATGGCGCGCGAGGCCTCGCCCCAGCGCAGCAGGCCCTCGCTGTCCGTGACATCGCCGTAAACCGAATCGATCGCCTGCACATGCACGGCATGAGCAGCGTTCACCACCCGCATCCGCGCGTAGAGAGACTCCGTTCCGCCAGCCGTTTTTGCCACGCCAAGATCGGCGGTGTAGTCCTCCAGACCGATGGTCAGGGCCACGACGCGATCCGAAGCCCGGGCAATGGCCATGGCGTTCTCGATACCGAGCGCCGACTCGAGAATCGGCATCAGCCAGATGGGCCGCCTCACGGCGCTTGTTTCTGCAATCGATTCAATTGCTCCCACAACGTCAGACACCTGCTCCGGCGCCTCAACTTTCGGAACCAGGATGAGGTCCGGCGCCTGCGGCACGATTTCTTCCAGATCGCTGAGCCCCAGTGGCAACTGGTTGATCCGCACCATGCGCTCGGCGGCGCCGAAGTCCACCGCGCGCAGTGCATTGCGTACCAGCAGGCGGGCAACGTCCTTCTCGGCGAAGTGAACAGAATCTTCCAGGTCGAGGATGACGGCGTCCGGCCCATGCAGCCCGGCGTTGATGAAGTACTTCGGCTCGTTGCCGGGAAGATACAGCCGGGAACGCCGCAGGCGGTCCCGTGCAGAGGGTGGCGGGAACGCCGTGGCTTCCGGCAAGGATGATTTGCCCTTGCCCCGGCCGGCGCGCCTTACGGCCGCTTCCACGCGCGCGGCAATGACGAACGGCAGCGCGCCTTCGTCCACGATAGCCACGTGAGCCTGCTCAACGCCAAGGGCATGCAGCACATCTCTCACCTGCTGACGGATGCTCGTGCCGTAGTACACATCCACCCGCGAGCGCAGATCGATTTCGATGCCGCCGCCGGCGCGCTCCTCGAAGCTGACATGCAGGTCGGAGCGGACATCCTCTCCGGCGCGGCCGGCTTCGCCGCGTGCCGCCGTGCTAATTCCTGCCACTGCCGGCATAGGCTTTCTCCGCTCCCACTCCGAGTTTGTCGAGAATCGCGTCTGTCATCTGGGTCGTCGAAGCCGCGCCCTGGGCGAGCGATTTCGCCCCGCCGGGAATGCGCAGCATGTCATAGGTGCGCACCTTGCCCTCGGCAACAACCGAGGCGATCGCGCTGCGCACGTTCTCCGCCTTCCCGCTCTCGCCAAGATGGTCCAGCATCATAGCTGCGGAGAGAATCATGGCAATGGGATTCACGATCGGTGGATCCAGCTCTGCATATTTGGGTGCCGAACCATGGGTCGGCTCAAACACCGCAACCTCCCCGCCAATGTTGCCCGAAGCGGCAAACCCCAGGCCACCAACCAGACCGGCAAACGCGTCGCTGATCACATCGCCGAAAAGGTTGCTGGCGACGATCACGCCATAGTCCTCCGGATTTTTCGTCAGCCACATGGTTTGCGCGTCGATATTGGTGGACCACAGTGGGATCCCGCTGTACCGCTTCTGCACCTCTTTCGCAACCTCTTCCATCAGGCCCGACGTTTCGCGCAGTACGTTGGGCTTCTCGCAGATGGTGACCGACCGGTAGCCGAACCGGCGCGCGTGTTCGAACGCGGCTTCGCAGATGCGCCGCGCCGCAGGCCGCGTGATAATGCGAACTGAAATTGCAAGGTCCTCGCCCGGGACATTTTCGAACGGCCTGAACTTCGGATGCGTGCGCAGCGCCTCCCGAACCTGCTGCGGCGGATTGCTCCACTCCACCCCGGCATACAGGCCTTCGGTATTCTGCCGGAAGACCACGACGTTGACCCTGGGCTCTTCGGAACCGCCGCCCGGTTGCTTGCGGATGAAGTTCAGCGGATTGCCGGGGAACGAAAGGCATGGCCGCATGCAGATGTCGAGATTGAACTTCTGCCGCATCGCAACGATGGGGCTGAAATACTGATAGCCCTTGCCCTTGAGCGCCGGGCTCAGCTCCGCTTCGGCTTCCTTCTTCGGCTTCGAGGTGATCGCGCCGAACAGGCCCACTTTATGCTGCCGCAGCAGTTCGATGGTGCGCTCGGGCAGTGCATTACCTTCCCGGATCCAGCACTCCCAGCCGATCTCGGCATGCACGTAGTCGGCCTCGAAGCCCACCGCATCCAGCACGCGCATCGCCTCGGGCAGCACCTGGTTGCCGATGCCGTCGCCCGGCATGATTACGACAGTGTGTCTTGCCATAAAAGCTTTCCTTCTTGTCCTCGTATGAGGGTACGGCTTGAGCCGTACCCTCCAGGCGGCCAAATTGTCGGCT
>DATJAI010000118.1:0-41538 GCA_035516415.1 Binatia bacterium
GTTCCCGTTGCCGATGAGCCCGCCCACAACTCCATAGTTCGGAAGACAGGGGTGGAACTGGACCCTGAAATCGCGCTCCACGCCACCCTGCAGGTAGGGACCTCCGAATTCACCGGCTGGCCCGCGAGTGTCGATGACCCGGCAGGGCGGCAGGGCAAAGAACTGGGAGGTGCCGTTGCCTGCAGGCTCGAAGTAACCGTCAATGTCGAGCACGACATCGGTCGTGTTGCTGGCGAAGACACTCACTGCACCGTTGGTGCCGGCAGGCACGATGGCGGCATTCGCCTTGGTCCTCCCATCCGGCGAGTTCATGGTAGAGACGTTGGGCTGGGTTTCGCCGGTGGGCCAGATGGTCAGATATCCCAGCGGACCGTGCGGCACAACCGTGACATTCAGAGAGTAGGCAGCAGCGGTGGAGGGGATGCCGCAGTCGTGGTTATCAGGGATGGCGAAGCTGCGGGAGTGGCCGCCCTGGATGGGCGGGCCGCCGAATTCGCCATCCGGGTTGCGGGTATCAACGAGGCGGCAAGGGGCCACGCCGAGGAATTGCAGCGGCACGGAAAAGACGGCATTCACCGTCAACGCCTGGGTCATGGTAACGGTGCAGGGCCCCGTACCCATACAGGCGCCGCCCCAGCCGACGAAGCTCCAACCCTGGTTCGGACTCGCGATCAGGGTCACCTGAGTGTTCGGGGGATAGTAGTAACTGCACACGCCCGGACAATTTATGGAACTATCAATACTGGTGACGGTTCCCTGGCCCTGCACGCCGACGGTCAGGAGCTTGTAATCGGCAAAGATTGGCGTGAGATTGAAGGTAAGAGTCCAATTGATGTCCTGGTAACCGGCATAGTTATTTCTGGCCATGAAGGCATAGTTGGTGACCGTCAGCGGCCCGACCTGGCCGGGAAGCGTGAAGTTGATAGGCCAGTTGTCCGCCGGACCCGTGCCCCACTGGATCTCCTGACTCTGCTGACCTTCGCAGTTGTAAACCGTGTGCCTCGCGGTATCGGAGGGGATGGGCTGGAAGGAGATGGTGCCATCCGTGGCATCAACCTCAAGTTCCGAATTGCCGGGGTGGCCGGTGTTGCCGGCCAGAGTGTCGGTGGTGAACCACTGCCCCTGCAAGCACGCGCTCAGCACCTGGGTGGAGTCGCCTACCGAGCCGGTGTTGTGCTGGTCGGGACCCTGCCAGCGCAGTTGATTGCAGAGACCGTCGACCATGGTGAGCATGCTTACGGTAGCGCCGCTGGTCTCGTCGATGGAGTACATGTCAATGCCGTTGTGGATGAAGGTCCCGCCCGACGAGAGGGTATAGGTTCCCTGCCAGCCAGTGACGGTCTTCCAGTCATCGCAGGTCTGGGCCTGCAAACCGGTGAGCCCTGCCGACGTGAAGACAAATAACAGGACACAGTGGAACAGCCGGGTTGCGGGGGAGTTCTCCCGCTGCAGGCGGGGCGCGGTTTGCCGGCGATCAGCGCTGTCGGAAAGCGGCAGCTTGCACGCGATGAATTCGGCGAACACGACCGTTGCGGACAGCAAAGGGCCCAGGGACACCGAACGTTGTCTCATAGAAGCCTCAACCCTGAGATGGTTACAAATGCCGGAGCGACGTCACGATGGCTGCATGACAGGTCGTGCTGACGGGCAATGCCGAATGAGTTGCAGAATGATAGCTCAGTTCGGGAGATTTGGAAACAATGATGTGGCGGACGCCGCCGGTAACGTTACTTCTGGATGGAATCGGCTGCTGCTTGGGTGACCGTGGTGCTCCGGCTCACGCCGCATCCAGATTACGCAGCTACTTCCGGTGCCGCACGCCGGTGCCAGGCAATAGCAACCTGCCGATTTTGCGCCTGCATCCAGGAGGGTGCGATTCGATGGCTACGATCCGGCCGCCGCAGCCACAGCGCCCAGGCTCCGCGGCTGCTCTTCGCCGCGCAGCACGCGCAGAGCGCCTTCGGCGAGGGCCTGCAATTCATCCTCGCCGGGGTAGGTCGTTATGGGTGCGATCCAGTTTACGTACTCGCCCAGCCGGGAGACCAGACGCGCGGAATGTGCCATGCCGCCGGTGACCAGCAGCGCGTCAACGTGTCCGTGAAGGACGGCGGCCATCGCGCCGATCTCCTTCGCGATCTGGTAGACCATCGCCTCGAACACGGCTTCTGCCCTTGCATCGCCGGCGGCGATGCGACGCTCTACCTCAACCAGATCTTTGGTGCCCAGATAGGATTGCAGTCCGCCTTCGCGGAACAGCAGGGTCTCCACTTCCTTGCGGCCATATTTGCCGCTGAAGCAGAGGTCCACCAACTGCATGACTGGAACGGTGCCGGCGCGCTCGGTGGAGAATGCGCCTTCCTCACGGGAGTTGGTGACGTCGACCATGCGTCCGCCTTCGTGCGCCGAGATGGAAATTCCGCTGCCGAGATGGGCCACGATCAGCCTTAGCGAGGCGTAGGACCGGCCGCACTCGCGCGCGAAGCGTTTGGCGACCGCCCTGGAATTGAGGGCATGCGACAGACACTGCCGCTCCAGCAGCGCGCTTCCCGAAAAGCGCGCGCACTCCGGCCATTCGTCCACGCTGACAGGATCGACCACGAAAGCCTGCACGCCGGCTTTGCGGGCGATGTCCTGAGCAAGAAAAGCTCCCAGATTCGAGGCATGCTCGCCGCGCCTGGCCAGGCGCAACTCCGCCAGCATCTCCTCATTCACCAGCCAGGTGCCGCCGGGCAACGGGGGCAGGAGGCCGCCGCGTCCCACCACCGCGTCCAGTTCGCGGATGTCGTGTCCTGCGTTGCCCAGCACGCGCTGAATCTGCGCCGAACGGAATTGCTGCTGATCGAGAATGGAACGCCCGGCGAACTCGTCGAGATCGGCATCGGTGTGCCTGATGTTCTGGACGAAATCCGCGCGGTCGTTCACATACAATGCAAACTTGGTTGACGAAGATCCGGGATTGACGGCGAGAATCCTGAATTCAGCGGCCGGCAAACATCACCCCCAGAGCGATGGAATTTACCTTGTCGTCCACGCTCTCCACGCGTGACGGAATGAGAATTGGCACCTGCGCGCCGGCGACGACATGAGCGCATTGCGAGCCGCCCAGATACTTGACCGACTTTCCGAGCAGGTTGCCGGCCTCGATGTTGGGCACGATCATGCAGTCCGCGTGGCCGGCGATGGAGTTCCTGATGCCTTTCTCGCGGGCCGCCGATTCCAGCAGCGCGCAATCCAGCGCCAGCGGGCCAAAGACCTCCGCCTCGCCAAACTGAGCCGCTTCTCCCATCTGCGTCAGCAGCTTCGCATCCACGCTGGAGGGCACGGATTCGCTGACCGCTTCGGTGGCGCTCATGATGGCGATCTTCGGGCGCGTGAGTCCGATGCAGTGCATGACGTCGATGGCATTCTGGACGATCTGTTTCTTCTGCTCGAGATTGGGCAGCACGTTGAGTCCGCCATCGCTGATGCCCACCAGCCTCAGCTCGCGCGCGAGTTTGTCTTCATAGAGGAGAACGTCGCTGAGCAGGCGGCCGGTGCGCAGCCCGGCGGTCCTGTCGAGCACGGCATGCAGCAGTTCGTCGGTGCGCAGATGGCCTTTCAGCAGCACGTCCACTTCTCCCGCATGGGCCATGCGTACGGCGACGGTTGCGGCGTCGGCGGCGGCATCGACGAATTCCGCGCGGCTGCTCAGGTCGTACAGGCCGAGACTCTCCGCCCTGGCGCGAATAGCCGGCGCATTGCCAATCAGCACGGGAAGCGCAATGGCGAGGTGGAGGGCGGCGTCGGCGGCGGTGAGCGCGACCTCGTCGTCGGCAACGACGACCGCCAGGCGCTTCGGCCCCAGCGGCTGAGCGCAACGGCGGAGTTGAGCAAAATTCCTTACTACCGGCGTTATGGTTGGAGCTGTTATGGCGGCCATATCCATATCATCGTTCGGGCGCATGGCGGGTTGCAGTGAGGCCGGTCACAGGCGTAAAGCCCGTGCCAGGCCGCCGGCAGACACCAGGCCCTGCCGCACGCCGGGATGGACGGTGCCGGGGACGTCCGCCGGCAACTGCTCAATCACTGCTTCTGGGCAAACATCCAGCGGTGTCCTTCGAGGTCGGCAGCGCGATAGCGACGGCCGGCCTGGCTCTCCTCCAAATCGCTCAGGATCGTCGCTCCCTCGGCCTTTGCTCGCGCGTAGTGCGCGTTCACGTCGTCAACGTAAACCAGCACGCCATCGATGATGTATGGCACGGCTGACCAGTGGCGGGCAGCCTCGCAGGTTTCCGCGTGGCGGAAGGGCCCCTGATATTCGGGCGTGGGAGTGGCCAGCATGACCTTCGCGTCGGACAGCTCCAGCTCGCCATGAATGACAGTCCCATCGGGCGCGGTCATGCGGGTGGTTTCGCGAAAGCCGAAGGCGCGCACCAGCCAATCCATGGCGGCGGCCGCGTTGGCGTAGGCGATCATGGGAAAGATGGTTTGCGGCATGGGAAAGCTCCTCATTTCAGCCTACCAGCGCTGCGGCGGATTTGCCGACCTGCGACCCGGATTCTTCGCATGCATCCGCGAGCAAGCGCCCTGAGAGCTGTGCGCGAGCCTACTCGATGGGCTCGACGGCAATCGTCAGTTCAGCCGGGGCCTTGCGGTCGGGACGCTGCACGAGGATGGTGGCCGACAGCACCACCACGATTCCCACGATCTGCATCGGCGAAACCAGTTCTCCCAGAATCATCGCCGTCAGCACAATGGCCCAGACCGGCTCCAGGCAGGCGGTCACGATGGCGCGCGTGGGGTCCAGATACTGCAGTCCGGCGAAGTACAGCGAGAACGGAATCAGCATGGAGGCAATGGAGAAGACCAGCATGAACAGCCATTGCCCGCCGCTGTAATGCTGCGCGGCAATTTTCCACGGCGGATTGACGACGATCCAGAAGACGGCAGCGCCGAGAAGCGAATAGAGCAGCACCGTCCAGCGCTGATATATCTGCAGCAGGTGCTGGCCATAAACGTTGTAGAAGGCGAAAGAAACCGCGGCCAGCTCGGCGGCAACTACTCCCGCGGTGTTGTAGCGGGCGCCGGAGGCGCCAAGCCACGGGAAGCGCGGGCGAGCGGCGAGTTCGCCGACGGCGAGGGCGCAGCCAATCACCGCCAGGACCACGCCACTGATCCGCAGCATGGTTGGCCGCTGCAAGCGCCGCGCCAGCATGTACAGAAGCACCCAGACAGGGGCGACGTATTGCAGCACGATGGCGGTGGCGACTGTGGTCTTCTGGATGGCGAAGTAGTACAGGTAATTGGAGGCGGCGAGGCCGAGCACTCCCAGCAGAAAGAACTGCGCCAGGTGAGCGGGACGCACCCGCAGCAGGGCGCGCCGGCCGGAGAGCAGCAACAGAGGGGCCAGAACCAGCAGCGCGAAAGTCGTGCGGCTCTGGGCCAGGGCGAGCGGGTCGATGGGGCGCAACACCTGCGCACCCCCGGAGAGCCGGCCCAGGAACATCGCCCGGCCCAGGGCGGCGGACAATCCCCAGAAGAAGGTTGCCGCGGCAATGAACAGGTAGCCGCGCGCGAAATGGGGCCTAGCGCCCGAGAAGCTGGTCGATGCGTTCAGGGTCGAAACCGATCAGGACGTGGTCGCCGATCACCAGGGTAGGTGTGGCGCGGCTGTTGTACTTCTCCTGCAACTCGCGCACGGCTTCGTCATCGCGTGTCACGTTACGCTCCTGGAAGCGCGCTCCGCGGTCGCCAAGAAAAAGCTTGACGGCCTCGCAGGGCAGAGAGTCAGGCTGGGTGAAGACGATGATCTTGCGGGTATTCATGCCGTATGAAGTGCAATATCCGTTCGATGCAGAGTTGCGGGGGCGGTCGCAAAAAAGGCGCCCGGTCAGCCGCTAGTCGGCCAGCGCGCTCTGGCTATGCGAGGAGCGCAGCACGCGATCGACGGCGTAGGGCGCGCGCTTCGCCGGCTCGTGGAAGTGCCGCACCTGCAACTCGCCCAGCAGACCGAGGGCGATCAGCTGCACGCCGGCCACGATCAGCACCGCCGCGAAGACCAGCAGCGGCCCGTGCTCGTCCATGACGTTTTTCCCGCGGAGGAACTTCTCCGCCACCATCCACAGGGCGATGGCCAGGCCGGTTATCGAGCTGAGCGCGCCAAAGCTGCCGAAGAAATGCAGCGGTCGCGACATGTATTTCAGCAGGAAGCGGATGGTGATGAGATCGAAAAAGACGCGGAAGGTGCGCGAGATGCCGTAATGCGATTCGCCGCGCTCGCGGTTGACGTTGCGGATGGGAATTTCGCAGATGCTGGCGCCGTATGCCGATGCCAGCGCGGGGATGAAGCGGTGCAGCTCGCCGTAGAGCGGCACCTCCTGCACTACCTGGCGCCGGTAGGCCTTGAAGGTGGTACCGAAGTCGTGCAGATCGACGCCGCTGAGGCGGGCCATCAGCCAGTTGGCGACCCGCGAGGGAATACGGCGCATGACGAAGTTGTCGATGCGCTGCTTGCGCCAGCCGCTGACAATGTCGTAGCCCTCGCGCAGCTTCTGCAGGAAGAGTGGAATGTCGTGGGGATCGTGCTGCAGGTCGCCGTCCATGGCGATGACGAACTCGCCTTCGGCATGGTCGAATCCGGCAGCCAATGCGGAGGTCTGGCCGAAGTTGCGGCGCAGCTTGACGACCACGACCCGCCGATCAACGGCGGTGATCTGCTGCAGCAGCCAGAAGGTGTTGTCCTGGCTGCCGTCATCCACGAAGACCAGCTCGAACGGCTCACCCGCCGCTTCCATCACGACCTTCAGCCGGTCGTAGAGCTCGGTGACGTTCTCTTCTTCGTTGTGAAACGGGACGACGATGGAGTACTTAGGCACGTGCCTTTGTATTATACGTCGGACGCGGTGGATTCAAAGTCCCGGCCTCCTGATAACCGAGCCCCGCCCGGAACACACCGGCAAGACGCCCAAGCCGGAGCTGCACCTCATCAGCGCACACCGTGCGTCAGCAGCTTCCGGAGAGCGGGCTTTCTCTGGCGGCGGCGACAACAAATTCCAGAAAACGCTTTATGCCTATAGCAAACACCCGGGGCGGCGCGATGAGACTGGCCACCAGGAAACCCTCGGCCGGGAAGTTGTAGAAATGCCCGGGCTGCAGCAGCACTCCGGTGCGCTGAAGGAGGGCGATGGCCAGATCCTCGTCCGGGCGGATCGCCGGGACCCGCAACACCGCGTACCAGCCGCCCTCAGCCTCGAGACGATGACAGAATTTCTGCGCGGCGAGCTGGGAATCGAGTTCGGCCAGGTTCCTCCGGATGCGCTCGATGAGTTGCGGCTGGAAGTTGTTGCGCTCTTCCAGCATCGCCGGCAGCGCAAGCTGCGCCGGAGCGTTCAGCGACAGATAGGTGTCCGCGATGACCTCCAGCCGAGCCAGCGCCGGCTGCTTCAGCGCCTCGGGGCCGCTGAGGGCGATCCACGCCACCTTCATCTGCGGCAAGCCGGAGATCTTCGACAATCCACTCAGCGTGAAGGTAAGCGCGGCCCGATTTGCCGCGAAGGTCAGCGGCTTTCCCTGCTCGAGCGAGTAGTCGAGGAAAACTTCGTCGGCGACGAGGGCGAGACCATTCTTCGCGCAGATGCGGTTCAGCTCTTCCACCTCGGACGGCTTCACGTACGAGCCGGTGGGATTGTTGGGATGGACGACCATCACGGCGCGGCATCGCGCAGTGGCGTCGCCGGCCCGCTGGATGGCGGTTTGCAGCGAATGAAAGTCGATCTGCCAACCGTGGTCGTACACCAGCTCGTAGGGAAAGAGCTTCACGTCCTGGATGTCGGCAAGAAAGTCGAACAGCGGATAACCCGGAGCCGGCACCAGCACCGCATCTCCCGGCTCGCACAGCAGGCGGAAGATGAACGAGTAGGCCTCGCTGGTGCTGGTGGTGAGAAGCAGATCGTCGGGTGAGATGCGGCTTCCGCGCGCGGAATAATAAGCCGCAACCGCGGCGCGGGCGGCAGGCAGCCCTTTCGGCTCGGGCTTATAGCGCAAAGCTTCAGGATGAGCCAGCGCACGCAGCAGGGCATCTTCGCGATAGTGCAGGCCGATGGTGGTCGGGTTGGAGGCGGTCAGGTCGACCAGTTCCCTGCCCTCGCGGCGGTGCGCCTCCAGCGCCTGGGTGTAGCGGTTGGGCGTGAGGTCCCATGACGTCCGCCGTGCGAAGAAGCCGGGCATGCGGGAGGATTATAAGCGGGGCCGTCAGAGGAGCGACGACCCGGTCGGCGCTGCGGCACATATAACGCTAGGGCGTCAGCTCGAAGACCGAGCCCTGGTTGTGCACTCCGCCCGCTGCCGTCGTTCCGAAATAGTGACCTGCTCCGTCCGGCGTGAGTCCGTAATACGAATACTCTCCGTCCGGCGGCGCGCCGAAAGTGTGCAGCACGGTTTCCAGCCAGCGATTGACCCCGGTGGGGGAGAGCGCGAAGATCACGCCGCAATCGCAGCCCGAATCGCCGCCCGCCGAGGTGGTGCCGAGCAGCCGCCCTGTGGGCGTAAAGACCAGGGTGCTGGTTGGATTTGCTCCATCCGTGCTGCCCTGAAAACTGTACAGCACCGCGTCGCGCCAGCCTCCGATGCCCGGACCGGGCCCCACCCGAAACACCGCACCCGCTCCAAACGTTCCACCAAAATAGGAAGTGCCGTAGAGATTTCCATTACGGTCGGCGATGAGGCCGCCATAGGGGAAGGCAGCGTCAGGCTGACTGCCAAATGCATACAGTGTGCTGAAGGTCCACGCTCCGCCGGAGGCGGGAGCCAGCTTGAAGACGGTGCCGGCTCCGTTCGCCCCGCCCAGTTCGGTCACACCGTAGAAGTTGCCGAAGGCGTCCGGCAGGAGCCGTCCCAGGAATCCGGTCGATCCGTCGTCCCCGCCGGTGAAATCGTGAATGATGCGTTCGCTCCACTGCCCGTTGCTGGAAGTCAGCTGATAGACGGCGCCCACGCCGAAGGCGCCGCCGTCGGGCGCGGTGCCGAGAAGATCGCCGGCAGCATCGAAGACAACCGCGCTGCCTGGGCCGCCCGCGTCGGGAGCGTCAAGAAAGCTGTAGAGCACGGTCTCCGTCCAGCCGCCGCCCGAGTGCGTCAGCTTGTAGACAACGCCGCATCCATCTCCGACGCAAACGCCTCCCGTGCCGCCCGCCGCGGTGGTGCCGTACAGGTTGCCCGCGCTGTCCAGAGTCACACCGCCATAAGGGTTCTTGCCGTCATCGAAGCAATTGAAGCTGTGCAGCACCGTCTGCTGATACTGCCCCTGTCCCGTGGGAGTGAGCTGGAAGACGACTCCGCAATCCGACGGGCCTCCGGTCACGGTTGTGCCGTAGGCATTGCCTGCGCTGTCAAAGACGAGTTGAGACGCGGGATTGGAACCATCCGCGCCGCCGGTGAAGCTGTAGAGAATGGTCTCGGTGCTCGCCCATGAATTGCCGGCGAGCAATGCGAACAGCGCAACAGCTATGGCGTGTCGAATGCGCATTCTGCGCCCCCTGAGAGGAAATCGGAAGCAGAGGAGAGGCCTGCCTGCCGGGGCTGAAACTGTAGCACGGTCCGCGGCACTGCGGGACAGGCCGCTGCGATTTTGACAATTCACCAAAAGGAAGTTCCGCAGCCGGGAGTCTCTCCTGGTGGACGATGACAGGACAGCCCGGCGCGGAATCGAAGGCAATTACGTAAAAACGAAGTCCCGAATCGCTGACCTTACACCCTGATTTACCCGGTAAGGATGCCCTGCTCCCAGGTTTTACTGGCGGACGTCGCTAATACAACCAGGTTGGGTTACTGGCGGTTAACACCTTAGGATCAAGTTCCAGCAGCACTGTCTCGGTTGGATAGTCAACTATGGATAGATGCTCGATATCCTTATTGGCAAGGTCGCCTCGTCCGATAATGACCATTTGCTCCAGGCGAATACCTGATTCGTAGGCTTTGTACCGTTGTCCGCGCAGGAACTTGGTAACCTGGTCGCGAGAGTAAACTGTAGAATCTTCCTGTGCGAAGTATTCCGTAACGTCCTGCTCGATTTTGGCCGAGATTCTGGGTTCCGCGAGCGAACGAAATTTGCTATAGACAGCGTCTATGGTCGCAATGTCCAGATGCATCTCGAATTTATCAGTCCCCTGAAAAGGGGACGCCGGTATTGAATAGACCCTGAATATTTGCGTGGATGGGTCGTACTCACAATGACCTATTTCAACCCATCCGTCCCGGTGCTTCGCCATGTACTCCCGGAGCGCAGTGGCATGCGCTTCCACTGCCTGCTTCTGAAAATCTGCCTTGTCAACATTTTTCCATCCATCCAGGCGGGCCTTCTCCCGGAGTGCGTTGTCACTGATAGCGGCTACGCTCGCTTCCACCTGGGCCATCTTCGAATTGTATTCAGTGCTGTAGAGCTTTAAGAACGCATCACCTTCGGGAGGCTTGATCAGGGCCCTGTACGCCGGGTCCTTTGTCAGGATTCTGGATGGGAGGACTGGAGCAGGCTGCCGGGGAGCTGTCTCCTGTGCAACCGGAGGTGGCCATTGAGTATGAGGCTGGCTGTTGGCGTTAGCGGACCTATCGGCCGGATCTGCCGAGGACGGGTTGTCGATCGCTCTGGTGAGATCGGTGGACTTTGTGCAGCCGGTCATGACTGCCATGAGCAAGAGAATACATACGAAAACATGTTCTCTCCTGTGCATAGTCGATCTGGTGCTGTACGCCGTGGCTCCCTTCTCCGCTCTTAATTGCAATCAACCTGCTGCGCTCCGGCCCGGCGGTTTTGCGGCACCGCTGCCAGTGCAGGATCAAATCAAAACGGCTAGCCCAGAACCGAAGCCCGTTCGCTGTCGCACATGGGCGAACCTTTTCCTGACAATGCCAGGATACCCCGAAACGCCGCGTGCTTTTGCAAAGGGGGCGCGTGGTTTGGTTACTTCAGTAATCAAAGGTCGGGCGCCGCCGCCCCATTCCTGGTTTGGGAATGAGTGGGAGGGGGGTTGTGTAGGCGGTCACGCGGCCCGGGACAAAAGCTCCATCCAGGCAAACGAGGATCGGATGGTGCACCCACAAAATCCTGAAGACGCGCGCAAGCAACGTTTGGAGCGGCCATCTCCTTTCCATTCGCGGTCAAAAGCAGGTCCCTCGACCTCGCGCCCCGCCCGACTCGTCCGCCGCGGCGGAGGAGTCGGAACGGGCAGGCGGGCGCTCCGCTCGGGATGACAACTCTATAGGTAGGGGCGGATACGCCGGTCTGAAGGCCGGCACTACCCACCTCTACAGCGTCCTCCTGAACAGCGCTGTCGCGATCGTAATCATCACTGCTGCCGCGAGTGTCAGATAGGCGAGGTCGGCGCGGATGGCGGCGAAGCCCGCATCCTTCAGCAGCAGCGCCTTGAAGCCGTGCACGGAATAGGTAAACGGGTCGATATAGGCGATGCCGCGCAGCCAGGCGGGAAAGGCCCTGATGGGATAGATGGAGCCAGAGGGGAAGAACAGCAGGGTATTCAGAATGCCGAAGGTGGCACGCGGCACCAGCGGGTCTTCCACCCGCACCATCATCAGGAACATCATGGTGTTGAAGGCCAGCGAGGTGGCCAGGATCATCAGGAATACGTAGAAGAAATTCAGCGGGGTGAAGACCGTCCCCAATCCCGACAGCAGCGCTCCCAGCATGGTGATGATGATGCCGGCCAGAATGGCCTTGATGGCACCGGCAATGTTCAGGCCGGCGACGAGTTCGAATTTCGTGATCGGCGTGACCAGATAGCCTTCGTGCACGCCGCGCGCCTTGTCGTCGATGTACAGCATGCCCCCGCCGATCATTACCGAGACGAACATGGCCAGGGTGATCGAGCCCGGCAGCAGGTATTTCATGTACTCGATGTAGGGATAGAGCTCGACCGTATCGAGCGAGATCTGCTGCAGGATGCGCGAAGGCTCGACGTCGGGATTGTTGAGCGCCTTGACCAGATCGCTGAACTCCTGCTCCAGAGTGGAGCTCATGAAGTTGTCGGTGTTGTCCACGATGAGGGCGATACGGGGATGGTTCTCCTCATAGACGCGGCGCGAATATTCGGGCGGAATGACGATGGCGCCGTCGAGCCGGCCGGTGCGAACATCTTCCATCGCCTGCTGGTCGCTGTCGTAGGGAATGGGAACGAAGGTGTGCGCGTTCGACTCGACGGCCGCCAGCGCTTCGCGGACCTTCACCGCCTGGGTGCCGCGGTCCTGATCGACAACGCCCAGACGCGCCGCCTTGATCTTGCCGCCGAAGGCGTTGCCCAGCACGATGAGCTGGACCAGGGGGAAGACCATCGAAACCAGCATCAGCGCCGGCGAGCGGAAGAATTTGCGCAGCTCGCGCTCGACAATGGCCCACATCCGGTTCATGGCCGCGCTCCCGGACGGTCGGGCATGACGAAGGCGTAGGCTTTCACCTGCTCGTCGCGCAGTTGCCGTCCCGTGAAGTGGACGAAGACATCGTCCAGGGTTGTGTTCTGCACCGAAAGCGATTTCACCTGCACGTTGGAGCGCACGGCCAGCTCCACCAGCGCGGTCGTGGTCCTGGAGCCATTGCCGGTGAGGATGCGATACATGTGCGCCGCCTCCGGCTGTACGGATTCGACATCGTCCAACTTCTGCAGTTCCTGCTGCCAGTCGGCAGGCGCATTGATGAATTGGGCCTCGATGACGTTGGTGCCGGGCACGCTGGCTTTCAGGGCCGCGGGCGAGTCGAGCGCCACCAGCTTGCCGTGATCGACAATGGCGATGCGGTCGCAGAGGCGGTCGGCCTCGTCCATGTAGTGGGTGGTGATCAGGATGGTGAGGTCACGGCTGTTCTTGATTTTGGTCAGCATCTCCCAGACGGCGACGCGGGAGACCGGGTCGAGGCCGGTGGTGGGCTCGTCAAGAAAGAAAATCTTCGGGCTGTGTACCAGGCCGCGCGCAATCTCCAGCCGGCGCCGCATGCCGCCGGAGAGCGTCTTGGTCTGGGCGTGCCGCCACTTCAGCAGATCGACGGTGGTCAGCAGGTCTTCGACGTTGTGCTTACGCTGTTCCGCGGGAACGCCATAGAGCTTGGCGTAGATGTTCAGGTTCTCTTCGACGGTGAGGTCGATATCGCTGGTGAGCGCCTGGGGAATGACGCCCATGCAGCGCCGAGCGGCATCGGGCTGCTTCGCCACGTCGAAGCCGTTAATGAAGGCCCGGCCGGCAGTGATGGGCAGCAGCGTCGTCATCATGCGGATCAGCGTGGACTTGCCCGCGCCGTTCGGCCCCAGCAGGCCGAAGATCTCGCCCTGATGCACGGAGAACGAGACATCGTCGACCGCCGTGAATTCGCCGTACTTCTTCGTAATGTGATCGACGACAATGGCGTCGGCGGGCGTGGGCGAAATTGATGCAGAGCTCATCTCGTAAAATCCTTCAGCTTTGTGTCAGGACACGGCGTCTTTCGAGCTTTGTAAGAGGGCATGACCTAGTCATGCTTTGTCATCCCCGACCGAGGACTTGTGCTAGCGAACAGCAGGTCCCTCGACTCCATGAGCCTGATCGCTTCGCGATCGGACTCCCTCCGCTCGGGATGACAAACTAAAAATAGTCGAGCGAAGCGGCACGACTGAAGTCGTGGCCTGACTCATGTCTTTCCAAAAAAGGTGCGTTTTCTGGAACGTGCCCCCGTTTCTACTGCCCCCACCCTGGCCAAATGATGGCCAGAACGGGGCACCCAGGTTGATTCTTCCCTTCAGCCAATTCATCGCGCACCCTCGGCTACGTTTCGCGTGAGCTGCTTTGGCAGCAGCACCTCGGCGGTCATGCCGGGAACCAGCGCGCCATCAGGATTGTCAACCTTGAGCTTCAGGCCGATGGTTTTGATGTCGCGCTTGCGGCGACTCACGTCGCGCTGGGTAGCGAAGTCGCTCTCCACCGCCTTGAAGATGACGGTGCCTTCGATGGGCTTGCCCGCAGGCAATCGCACCTTGAGCCTGTCGCCCGCGGCGATGAAGCGGGCGTCGGTTTCGGGCGCTTCCGCGCGCACCCAGGTATCGCCAAAATCGATGATGGTCACGATGGGCTCGCCCGGATTGACGACCTCGCCCTGACGGGTGGCGCGGACCGATACCGTGCCGCTCACCGGAGCGTAAATTCTGGTGTAGCCGAGGCGGGTGTCGGCTTGCGCCCACTGTGCGCGGGCGTTGGCGACCTGCGCCTGGTCGGCGGCGACATTGCTGGCGGCGGCGCGCTGCTGATGCAGGCGCGCGTTGGCGGTGACGAGATCGGCGTTGGCGGCATCGACGTTCTTCTGCGCGCTCTCCACCGCCGCCTTCTGGGCGTCGAGCAGCGCCTCGGCGCGCACCCGGTCCTGCTCGGAGGCGATGTCGGCCTTCGCCAACTCGATGGTGCGTTGCGAATCGCTCTGGATACGCACCAGGTCGGCTTTGGCCTGGGCCAGCGTGGCGTTCGCCGCCGCCAGCCGTGCCTGCGCGTTGACCACGCCGCTGTTGGTCTCGCCCAGGGTCTGGGCTTCGGTGGCGCGCATGGCAGAAACCTGCGAGTCGTAGGCGTGGATGGTGGCCTCCGCAGCCTTCTTCTGCGCCAGCAGCTCGGCAGAGTCGATTTCAGCAATCAGGTCGCCGGCCTTCACCTTCGATCCCTCATCGACGTACAGCTTCTCGATGCGGCCCATGATCTTCGAGCTGACGATGACCTGGTTGGCGTCCACGATGCCGATGAGCACGGTGTCGCTGGTGCGGTCGGTGGAATAGAAGTAATAGCCGGCCGCGATCGCCATCAGGACGAGGATAAAGACGAAGAACTTGTGCGGCTTCACTTTGGTCCTCCCTCCTGGGCGGTGTTGGGCGCCTTTGGCCGGCCCGGCCTTCGATACCGCTTTCGTTCTTCGTCCAGGATCGTCCTCGCGGTCGCAACGTCGGGGAACCAGCGGTTCATCCATTGGTAGCCGCCGGGCGGCGGCGAGGTAGCGTCAGGCTTGCCCGCTCGCATGGGCGCCTGCGCCCTATCCAGCGTGGGTTCGGATGTGCGCGACGTAACGGTCCGCTGCTTACGCGAGCCCGGCTGTGCGACGGCATCGCCGGGCAGCATCGGCTGGGCTGCGATTCTTGCCGCCAACCTGATACCTGCATCGCGGTCGCGGAACAGGGCGGCGGCGATGAAGTCGAGCACCGCAGCGCGCCGCTCCGGAATGACCTGCTCGTGGGAGGCGTAGTACTGGGGCATGAACTTCTGCCGCAGCGGAGCAGTCAGGAAGTAATGCACGATGGAGCCGATGGCCGAGGGCAGAAACTGGTTGGGGTCAACAGGACGGAAGTCGCGGCTGCCGATGCCTTCCTGCACCAGAGCGAGCACGCGGCCGGCGATGGGCTGCAGGTAAGCGGCGAAGATGCGGTCGAGGTGCGGCGAAGCTTCGCGGCCGGCGCTCATCAGCTCACTCATGAAGATGCGCGCGTAGTAGGGGGACTCGGCGATGGAGTCGAAGTGCGCCCGCACGTAGGAGAGGAAGCGCTCACCGGCGGGGCCAGGGCGGTCGCAAACCATGATGATGCGGCCGGCCAGCTTCTGGAAGAAGCGGTCGAGGACGGCGCCGTAGAGCGCGTCCTTGTCGCGGAAGTAGTAATAGAGCAGCGCCTTGTTGACGCCGGCGGCATCGGCAATGGCGTCCATGCGCGCGCCCGCCAGGCCCTCCTGAGCGAACTCGACCAGCGCGGCCCGGAGAATGGCGTTGCGCCGGACCTTGGGCTTGCGGCGACGGCCGCGAGAGGTTTCGGGATGGGCAACTCTGGCCACTTTTAATTAACCAGTTAGTTAGTAATATAGCAGGAGGACCGGCGGAGCACAAGTGGCGCGGGAAAAAGTCCCTGCCATCGGACCGCCACGAAAACCGTGACGCGGCCTCCGGCGAAGGCGCTGCCCGCTCGCTGACGAAGATGCGCGGAAGAAGGAACGCTATTGCGGCAGGCGCTTCCCTGTCCTGCCCTGCGGCTTCAGATATCCATCTCCATGGCAGGCGGAACAGGCGGCTCCCCGGCTGCGGCCGGTCCCCTTACATACAGGGCAGCACTGCGGCGCCGGTCTCATCTTTGGAGGCATACTGCGGATCATCCGATCGCGTGGGACGCAAAGAAAGCCGGAGGGCGTGCTCCCTCACACTCCCTCCGGTCGAGACGAAAAATCAACGAAGAACTGCACCGATTATGCTTCCCTGGGCGCGGAAGCATGAGCGCCATCTTGCGCCGTGCCCCTGCGTTTTCACAAAACTGAGCGGCCGTGCCACTGACTTACGGCGTGATCTCCCACACTGTGCCATGGCCGTGGGCGCCACCGGCAATCGCCGTGCCATAAACATTCCCGCTCGCATCCACGGACAGCGTCCCAGGAATGTACTGCCCGTCGGCGATGGTAGAGGCATGAAGGACGCTGGAAGTCCAACCGCCGTCGGCGTGCGTCAGTTTGAACACCACCGGAGTCGGTATGCTGGTGCCTCTTATTCCATACAGATTTCCGGCTGAGTCCACCGCAAGACTGCCCCAGGGTCCGTCATTCGGATTGGTGCCGGTAAAGCTGTACAGGGTATGGAAGTCCCAGCCGACGCCATCGCGCGTCAGCTCAAATGCCGTACCTGCATTGTCGAAGCCTCCGGCTTTCACCGTGGCCCCAGCCGATGCCGCCTTTGCGTCTGCCGCCGGGAGCCGATGCCGGTCAGGTGCTTCAGGGCACAGCTTTCACCGTGGCCGTGCCACTCACGGTTTTGAAAGGGCACGGCTTCAGCCGTGCCGCTCAGACCGCGAAAGACGCGGGCTTTAGCCCCCGAGGGAATACCACGTCCGGGCCCTCCGGATCACGCAAACCTGCACGGCGCCGCCGCATCCTACCCACCATCGGCCCAACCCGAAGGAGGAGACATGTCACCCAGCACGGCATCCAAAGTCACGACCGACCACGACGAAATTCGCCGATGGGCAGAAGAACGTGGCGCCAAACCCGCTGCCGTCATCCGCACCGAACAGGGCGACGATCCTGGCATCATTCGTCTCGATTTTCCCGGCTTCAGCGGTGCGGGGTCGCTGCAGGAGATTGCCTGGGACGAGTGGTTCGACAGGTTCGACGGGCGCAATCTCGCTCTTCTCTATCAGGAGCAGACGGCGAATGGCGAGAGAAGCAACTTCAACAAGATCATCACTCGCGAGACGGCGGAAGAAGTAGAAAGCGCCGTCGGGGGCAAAGCACGGAGCGCGTCGGATAACCGCTCCGCAGGAAGCGCCACAATCGGCGGCGGATCGCGTGCCGTCTCGCGAACTTCAGCCGGCAAGACGGCGACCTCGCATGGCCGCGAGCGGACCGCAAAAGCGTCAACATCGGTCCGGGAACGCTCGTCCAGCAGCGGTCGTGCCGGCACGCGCAGCCGCTCGGCGAAGAAGCGGTCGAGTTACGCGCGCAGCGGCGGTGCATCCCGCCTCAGCAAGGCGCGTACTTCGCGGACCACCAGTCGGGCAGGCGCGCGTCGCGGCAGCGCACACAGCAGCACGACCGGACGGGGCAGGACCAGGACGCGGACCGCATCGCAAAAATCAGGCCGCCGTTCACGATGACTTCAGTATGGGAAGCCTGAAAAGGGGGGTTGTGAAGATGCTGCGCAGCGATGAAGATCCTCCCCCACCGACCCCACCCGGCGAAGAGCCGCCGCCGCCGGTCCGGGAGCCTCCCGATAAACCCGTGCTCGCGCCCGATGCTCCGGTACGCGAGCCGGATCCGCGACAGCCACAACGCATGCGACAGCCATGAAGCGGCAACTCGCCTCAGGCGAGAGCGGGACTGCTGGTGAGCGGATAGGACCCTGCGCCCATTCCCCTGCCAGCCTTATAATCATGCCGATCACAGAATGAGCTCCCCTGCGCTTCCAGCGGCAGCAATCGCTACAACTGAACAGTTTTCCATTGACTCCGGTCCGCGCAGGCGGCGCTGGATGTGGATCGCGCTGCTCTGGGCCGTGGTTTATGTTCCCGGACTGTTCTCGCCGCCGCCGCTGTTGGACGACGCGGATTCGGTGCATGCCGAAGCTGCGCGCGAGATGCTTGTCCGCCATGACTGGACCACCCTCTACATTGACGGCGTCCGTTATCTGGAAAAGGCGCCGCTGCTCTATTGGGGCATGGCGGCAAGTTACAAAGTCTTCGGCGTGAAGGACTGGGCAGCGCGACTGCCGCTGATTCTTGGCATGCTGGCACTGTTGCTCGCAACCTGGTCGCTGGGCAAGCGGACATTGGGGGATCGTGCCGGCTTCTGGGCGGCGCTGGTGCTCGCCGTCTCCATCGGTCCGTACCTCTTTACACGCATTCTGATTCCCGACATGCTCATTGGGCTATGGCTCACCCTGGGCTTTGACTTCTTCCTGCGGACGCTGGACGAACAATCTCCTTCCCGGCTGTCGTGTTGGGGACTGGCTGCCACCGCCGCGCTGAATGTGCTTACCAAGGGACTGATCGGGCTCGTGTTCCCGGCGGCCATCATCGCCATCTACCTGGCTCTGACCGGCAACCTGAAACATCTGCTGCGAATGCGGCCGGCGTCGAGCACCCTGGTGCTGCTCATCATTGCCGCGCCCTGGCATGTTGCCGCCGCCCTGGAGAACCCGGCTGCCGGGCAGGCCCGCGGCTTTCTATGGTTCTACTTCGTCAATGAACATTTCCTGCGTTATCTGGGCAGGCGCATCCCCAACGACTACGACACCGTTCCGCTGGCGGTTTTCTGGGGACTGCTGTTTGTCTGGCTGTTTCCCTGGTCGGCGTTTCTGCTGCAGTCCTTCGCATCCATCCCGCGCCGCTGGAAGCAATTGCGCGGCGCAATGGGCCGGCGAGAGCGCGCATTGCTCCTTTATGCCATCTGGGCTTCGGCGATTCTGCTGTTCTTCAGCTTCTCCACCCGCCAGGAGTATTACGCCTTGCCGGCGCTGCCTGCGCTGGCGCTGCTGATTGGCGGATGGCTGCAGCAGGAAGACGAATCGCCGGCCGGTTCCCGGCTGCGAAAAGCCGGCCGTATCGGCTCGCTTGCGCTCGCCATTGTCGGCGCGCTGGTCTTCGCGGCGACGATGTTCCTGCTGGCGCAAAGCCGCGGCACGCCGGCGAATTCGGACCTCGCCGACCTGCTGAAGAAGAATCCGGATGAATACGCGCTTGCCCTCGGGCATATGTTCGATCTGACGCCGCGGGCCCTGGGGTTGTTTCGGCCTCCCCTGGCAATCTTCGGAATCGCGCTCCTCGCAGGCAGCGCTCTCAACCTGCTCTGTCGCCGCCGCAACTTCGCGGCTGCCGGCAACTGGGCGCTCACCATCATGATGGTTTTCGTGCTGCTCGCGGTGCATCAGGGACTGGTGGGCTTTTCCCCCATTCTTTCGTCGAAGAAGCTGGCCGACGCGGTCGAGCAGGAGTTCCGTCCCGGAGATGTCATCGTCTCTTACGGCACCTACGAAGATGCGTCCACCATCAACTTCTATGTCCGGCAACCCATCCACGTTGTCAACTCGCGCACCAATGGCGACGTCTATTTTGGATCGCTGTTCCCGGATGCGCCGCGCCTCTTCGACGACGATGCTTCGTTCGCTTCCTTGTGGAGAGGACCACGCCGTGTCTTTCTCTGGGTGGAGGAGAACAACGTGCCGCCGATTGTGCGGCAGAGCGGCAGCTATCAGCTCGCCCGCAGCGGAGGCAAGCTGATCCTGATGAACCGCGCCTGGGCGGCACGACAATGAGCTCTTCCCTGGCCGCTCATGGGACGCACTGGGTGCCGGAATCCGCGGCGGTATTCGTAACCTGCCCCATATGGTTGAAGCCG
Organism: Binatia bacterium; assembly: GCA_035516415.1. Lineage (GTDB taxonomy): Bacteria > Acidobacteriota > Terriglobia > Terriglobales > Acidobacteriaceae > Bog-257. The sequence continues at coordinate 19,849 of DATJAI010000118.1, forward strand.
CTCCCATGGGCTGATAACTTCATAGGTACGCAAGTTGAGGTGAGGGATGAAAGCGACGCAAAAACTGCACGACCTTGGCCAGAGCCTCTGGCTGGACAACATCACGCGTGACCTGCTCGATAACGGCGCCTTGCAGCGCTACATCAACGAGCTGTCCGTCACCGGGCTCACATCCAACCCCACGATCTTCGACCACGCGCTCAGGAAGGGCCCGTCGTACGACGCGGCCATTCAGCGGAAAGTAAGCGAGGGGCTCTCCGGCGAGGGGCTGTTCTTCGAGCTGGCGCTGGAAGACCTGACGCGCGCCGCCGACCTGTTTCGCGGCGTCCACGAGCAGACCAGGGGCGTTGACGGCTGGGTATCGCTGGAGGTCTCGCCGCTGCTGGCCTACGACACGGCCAAAACGCTCGCCGCAGCCAAACATCTGCACGCGCGCGCTGCCCGTCCCAACCTCTTCATCAAGATCCCCGGAACCAGACAGGGGCTGCCCGCCATCGAGGAAGCCATCTTCGCCGGCGTTTCCATCAATGTGACCTTGCTCTTCTCGCGTGAGCAGTACCTGGCGGCTGCTGAAGCCTATTTGCGGGGCATCGAACGCCGCATTGCCGCCGGCCTCGGCACCAACGTCGGCTCGGTTGCATCGCTCTTCGTCAGCCGTTGGGACGTTGCGGTGCTGAACAAGGTGCCGGATGAGCTGCGCGCCAGGCTGGGCATTGCCATCGCCGGCCGCGCCTACAAGGCATATTGCGATCTGCTCGCCACGCCGCGCTTCAGCGCGATCGTAAACGCCGGCTACAATCCGCAGCGGCTGCTGTGGGCCAGCACGGGCACCAAGGACCCGCAGGCCTCGGACATCCTCTACATCAAGGCGCTGGCCGCGCCCAACACCGTGAACACCATGCCGGAGGCTACGCTGATGGCGCTGGCGGAGCACGGCGAGATCGGAGCCGTCCTGCCGCCCGACGGCGGCGACGCCGAGCAGGTGCTGGCTGAGTTCGCCCGGGCCGGCGTTGACATTGACGCCCTCGCGCAGCGCTTACAGGAAGAAGGAGCGAAAGCATTTTCCGATTCGTGGAACGCGCTGCTGAAGGTGATCGAGTCGAAGAGCATGGTGCTGACCGAGGGCGATTGAACGAGCTGCCGTGGTTTCAGCAGGCGCTGGCCGGCAAGGAGAAAGCATGCAACTCGGGATGGTCGGTCTGGGACGCATGGGCGCCAACATGGTGCGCCGTCTTATGCGCGCCGGGCATGATTGCGTCGTCTTCGACATGTTTCCCAAAGCGGTGGAAGAGCTGGTGAAGGAGAAAGCAACCGGCTCATCGTCGTTGCAGGACTTTGCCTCGAGGCTCGGCAAGCCGCGTTCCGTCTGGCTGATGGTCCCGGCCGGCGCGGTGGACGAAACCATTGCCGGCATCCTTCCCTGCCTCGAAGCCGGCGACATCCTGATTGATGGCGGCAACTCGTATTACATCGACGACATCCGCCGCGCGCAGCAGCTTGCGCCGAAGGGAATCCATTACGTCGATGTCGGCACCAGCGGCGGAGTCTGGGGACTGGAACGCGGCTATTGCATGATGATCGGCGGCCCGCAGGCGGCGGTGCAGCACCTCGACCCCATCTTCCGGGCGCTCGCTCCCGGCCGCGGCGACATCGCCCGGACCCCCGGCCGCGAGAAGATTGGCGGCACGGCAGAGGAGGGTTATCTGCACTGCGGCGGCAACGGCGGCGGGCATTTCGTCAAGATGGTGCACAACGGCATCGAGTACGGCCTGATGGCCGCTTACGCCGAAGGCCTGAACGTGCTGCAGTCCGCCGGCATCGGCAGGCAGAAGGGCGAGATCGATGCCGAAACCACGCCGCTGCGCGATCCCGAGCTCTACCAGTACGATTTCAATCTGCGCGATGTGACCGAGGTGTGGCGGCGCGGCAGCGTCATCGCCTCATGGCTGCTGGACCTGACCGCTGCGGCGCTGCTCGAGGACCCGCAGCTTTCCAAATTCGGCGGACGGGTCTCCGACTCCGGCGAAGGGCGCTGGACCATCAAAGCCGCCATCGACGAAGGCGTGCCCGCCCCGGTGTTGACCACGGCGCTGTATGAGCGTTTCAGCTCGCGCGGTCTGGCCGGTTTCGCCGACAGGCTGCTCTCGGCGATGCGCTACGAGTTCGGCGGGCATCTGGAGAAGGCAGCCGGGAAGCCAAAGTGATGCAGGTTGAGCTCCTCGCTGACGGCGACTCGCTGGCGCAACGCGCGGCAACCATCATTGCCGCCGACGCCCGGGCGGCGGTTGCTGCCCGCGGCCGCTTCGTCATGGCGGTTAGCGGTGGCAGGAGTCCGTGGCTGATGCTGGCCGATCTGGCCCATGAGAATGTTCCCTGGCCCAGTGTGCATGTCTTCCAGATCGACGAGCGGGTGGCGCCCGCCGGCGATCCCGATCGCAACTACACCCATCTGCGCGCCAGCCTGCTGGAGCACGTTCCCATTCCGCCGGAGCAGATCTACCCCATGCCGGTCGAATCCCACGATCTGCAAGCCGCGGCGAAAGAATACGCGCAGGCGCTGGAAGCGGTGGCAGGAAGGCCGCCGGTGCTCGATCTCGCGCACCTGGGCATTGGCCCCGACGGCCACACGGCGTCACTGGTGCCCAACGATCCCGTGCTCGACATTACCGATGCTGACGTCGCGGTGACCGGCGTGTATGAAGGCCATCGGCGGATGACGATGACCTATCCCGTTCTCAACCGGGCGCGGCGAATTCTGTGGCTGGTCGTCGCTGCTGATAAAAAGGATGCGCTCCGGCGTCTGCGCGCCGGCGACCGCTCCATTCCGGCAGGACGGGTAAGCCAGGCGCAGGCTCTGCTGCTGGCGGACCGCCAGGCAGCGGGGGAGTAACACCGCAAGCCGGACTCTCCCACAGGCCGCCTCACAGACAGCTCTGGCTTCTTCTGCGTCTGTTGCGGAAACGGAGCCAAGCCGGCCTGAATCATTCCTCTTTCGGGATTGCCCGCGACAAAATCTTCATCGCACCGCCGGGCCGCTCACGTGCCGGATGTATGCTGCTCCCGGCAAACAAAAACCTGAACAATCTGATTCACATGCTTACCGGGAGGCATGCCATGATGCGATCTGCGGTTGTGGCTCTGATTTCGCTTATTGTTGCGGTACCCGCGTTCGGCAAGACGCACAATGACACTTATTCCGTTCCCTGCAGCCAGCTGTGGGATGCGGTCCAGGAAACCGTCAAGAATTCCGGGTACTACACTCCCGTAGTGCTTGACAACGCCCAGATGACTTCTGCGTTCAACATTAGCGGTGCAATCCACTCGCGAACCATCTCCGTCCGCCTGGAGCCCAAAGGTACGAATTGCGAGATGCAGACCCAGACCAGCTTCAGCGGAGTGTTCCAGAACGACGCGGGCGATTTCAAGTCGCGTGTGGACCACGCGCTGGCCAAACTGAAGGCCTCGCAACCTTCCGAGCCCGCCAGGCCATAGCACCCGGGCGGATGAATTTTTGCGGTTTAGTCCGGCGATCGGCCGGGGTGCTCCTGGCTACTCCGTCCTCAGCGCCTGCATCGGCTCGATGGAAGCCGCGCGCCGGGCGGGCAGCAGCGCCGAGAGCATTGCTACCGTTGTGACCAGCAGCGTTCCCGCCAGCAGGCTGGGGGGATCGGCCGCCCCCACTCCATACAGCTCGGTTCGCAGCATCCATCCCAGCAGCAGCGAAAGCGGGAGCGTCACCGCGATACTTATTCCGGCAATCCATAGCACGTCGCGCAGGACCAGTCGCATCACGCCGGCGCGCTGCGCCCCCATGGCCATGCGTATACCGATTTCGCGTGTGCGTTGCGCGGTGGAGTAGGTCAGCACTCCATACAGGCCGATCGCGGCCAGCACCACGGCGAGAATGCCGAAGCTGACCGACAGCAGGGCGATGAGCCGCTCATTGGCCAGCCCATTGGCTATCTGCTCGTCAACCGTTTGCAGGTTATTGAGCACCAGCCTGGAGTCAAGCTGCTGCATCGCCGTGCGTATTTCGCTCTCGGTGGTCTGTGGCGCCTGCCACGTGCGCACCAGGTATGTGGCCCCGTTGAGCTCCGGGCTTTGCAGCAACGGACGATATACCGTGCGGCGCACCGGGTCGCGAATGGCGGTGTGTCGTGTGTCGCCCACCACTCCGACAATCTCGGTGTCGTACCTGCTCTGCGCTCCGGAGCCGAACTTGAGAACGCGCCCGATCGCGCCTTGCGCATTGCCGAAGTAGTGGCGCGCAAAGCTGGCGTTAACCATCGCAACATTGTTCTGGCCGGAAACGTCGTGGCTGCTGAAGGGCCTGCCGGCCAGCACCGGAACGCTCATGGTCGCGAAATACTCTGGCGTGACCCAGGGCTCCTCCACCCGCATATCTTCCGCTTCGCTTTCCCTGTAGCCCGCGATGGAAACATTGCCGGTTTCCTCGTTGCCGGTCAGATCAGGATCGTTGGTGGCCGCCACGGCACGGACCCCCGGCAGGGCGGCAAGGGTATCCAGAATGCGGCGATTGAGCGGCTGAAGCTGTGCGCTTTCGTATCCTGCCAGGCGTCCATTCACTTCGAAGCTGACCATGTGATCGCTCACGAAGCCCACATCCACCGCGCGCAGGTTGCGCAGGGTGCGCACAAACAGGCCTGCGCCGATCAGCAGCAGCAGGCTCACGCCAATCTGGGCGCCCACCGAGATGCGCCGGAAGCGCAGCGGCCCGCCCGATGCCGTGCCCGTCTGCTGCTTCAGCGAGTTGACCAGGTCGGGGCGCAGGAAGCGCAGCGCAGGCGCCAGGCTGAACAGAATGCTGGCCGCCAGTGCAATCCCGAAGTTGAATACCAGAACCCGCATATCGGGCTGCGTCGAGAGCGGCACCGTCGCCGCAGGATCGGTAAACAGCAGGCGCACCAGCGCGCCCGCCACCGCGGGAGCCATGGCCAGACCGAACGTGCCCCCGAGCAGGCCGAGCAGCACCCCTTCCAGCAGCAATTGGCGCACGATGTGCCGGCGTCCCGCACCCATCGCGTAGCGCACGGACATCTCCCGCGCTCGTCCGGCGGCGCGCACCAGCAGCAGGCTTGAGACGTTGATACACGCCATCAGCAGCAGCAGTCCCACCATTCCCATCACGATGAGCAACGGCGTGCCCAGTTGCTCGTCGCGCAATGGCGAAAAGCCGCGAGCGTTGTCCAGCAGCAGAATATGAGAGTCGTCGAGGAACAGCCGGCGGGTACGCTGGGAATGGTAGCCTAACAGCTTCAGCTCTTCTGCGCGCAGCGAGTGCCATAAAGGCTCGAGCCCCGCCTGCGCCTGTCGCCGGTTCTCGCCGGGCTTCAGCCGGCCGGCGAGGGTCAGCCAATGCGACTCGCGGTTCTCCAGGTCCTGCCAGCGCGGCGTGATAGTGTTCTTTGCCGAAACCGGCACGAAGACCTTCGGCGTCGCGCCGGCAACCACGCTGTGAAACTCCGGCAAGGTGACGCCAACGATGGTAAACGGATGCGCGTTGATCTCCAGCGTCTGGCCCATTACACGCGGATCGGAGCCAAACCCGGTCTTCCAGTAATTAAAGCTGAGCACGACTGCGGGACTGCTGGCGGGCAGGTCGTCGGAGGGAAGCAGCAGGCGGCCCATGGCCGGCTGCAATCCGAGCACCTGAAAGTAGTTGCCTGAGACCAGTTCGGCATCGGCCACCTCGGAGCGGTTGTTCCACTCGACCCCCACCGTCTGCTCGTCGTTGGCCACCAGTCCGCTGAAGACGCTGTTGCGGTCGCGCAGGTCGCGGTACATGGGATACGAGAAGAAGTCCGCGTCGTCGCCGCCGTAGGTATTCGTATGCCCGGGACTTTCGCCGGTGTAGCGCAACCGCACCAGTTGTTCGGGATGACTCACCGGAAGACTGCGAATCATCACCTGGTCGAAGAGGGTGAAAATCGCGGTGTTCGCCCCGATTCCCAGGGTCAGCGTGAGAGCCGCAACCAGGGTAAAGAGCGGCGATTTGCGTAACTGGCGTAGAGCGTAACGAAAATCAGTCATGCTGTTAACCGGCAATTAGCACTCAGCAACCGACAACTGCTGTCCTGAGTCGAAAATTCGTTCGTAAGATAACGGCATTTTGAAAGGGCTCGGCTTCAGCCGGGCCGAAACCGCTTTACAGGAACGGGGCTTTAGCTCCTGAGGTTCACCAGATGCCCTTATTCTGGCCGCATGGTTATTCGACAGATTCATGATTCAGGACACTGGATCGCTCTCCGCATTGTTGTATCCGCTCGGGTAAAGCCTGCTACTCCGTCCTGAGCGCCTGCATCGGTTCAACGTGTGCCGCGCGCCGTGCCGGCCAGTAACAGGCGCCCGCGGCGGTTGCCGCAATCACCAGAACGACCAGTAGAGCTGAAGGCGCATCGTACGGCTTTACCCGAAACAGGAGGCTCGCGATGAGGTTTCCACTGAGCCAGGCCACAACCAGCCCTGCCGCCAGGCCGCCGAGCACCGGCAATGCGGCCTGGCGGAACACCAGCAGGTACAACGCCTGGCGCGGTGCGCCCAGGGCAATGCGTACTCCCATCTCGCGCGTTCGCTCTGCCACCGAATAGGAGAGCACGCCGTAGAGCCCCAGCGCGGCCAGCAGCAGCGCGGCTGCGGCAAATGCCATCAGAAGGCCGAACTCGAATCGCCGCTGCGCGACTGACGATCCGACCACTTCGTCCATGGTCTGCATGTCGGTGAGCGCCGTTTCCGGTTCGATCTGGTGGATTGTGCTACGCACCAACGAAGTCAGCGCTTCGGGATCTTGCGCCGTCCGCACGGCGAAAAAGTTGGAGAGTTGCGGCGCCTGCCAGTACGGGTAATAGACAATCGCGACGGGCGCGGCGCTTAGATCTTCGCTGCGGGCATCGGCGATGACGCCAACCACCGTGCACTCTTTGTCCTGGCCGGTTCGAAAGTGGCGGCCGACCGCGTCCTGACCCGGCCAGAGCTTGCGGGCAGCCGACTCCGACAGCACCGCCACGTAACCGCCCGGCCGGTCCTGCTCGCCGAACATTCGTCCGGCAACCAGCCGAATGCCCATGGTAGGCAGAAACCCGGGGCTTGCCCAGCGAATGTTCGCCTGAGTGCGGTCCCGCAAGAACTGGGTTGCGGGCGCCGGCAGCGGGGTCAGCAGGTCGATCCAGGTTTCGCCATTCATCAGCGGCGCGCTGGAAAAACCGGCGGACTCAATCCCCGGCAACCGCGCCAGCTGCTCCAGCGCCTGATCGTAGAACCGGTTGCGCGGTTGGTCTTTTTCGTATTGCCCTTTAGGCAAATGCACGCGCAGCGTGAGAATGTGTTGCGTCTGAAAGCCGCGATCGACGCTCATCAGCCGGACAAAACTCCTGGCCAGCAGTGCGGCGACCAGCAGCAGCGCCGTGCTACACAACACTTCCGCGCCCACCAGCGCAGCGCGCAACCGGCCGCTGCGGTGGCTTCCGGCAGCGCGGCCGCTCCCGCCCTGCAGCACCGACTGCGGATCGACCGAGATCGAGCGCAGCCCGGGCAGCACTCCCGCCAGCAGCACGGTGAGAGTAGTCGCGATGAGCGCGAAGCCCAATACAGCGCCGTCCATCCCGATGTCGCCGCTGCGCGGCAGGGCACTCGGAACCAGATGCGGCAGCAGGTGCAGGCCAAGCGAGCACAGAAGAACGCCCAGCGCGCCTCCAGCCAAAGCCAGGAGCACGCTTTCCGCGATGCAATGGCCCAGCAGGTCGGCGTGGCCGGCCCCTAAAGCAGCACGGACCGCGGTCTCGCGCGAGCGAAGAATTCCACGCACCAACTGCAGGTTCGCCAGGTTGATGCACACGATCAGCAGAACGCATCCTACGGCGGCGAACAGCAGCCACAATCCACGCGTGTAGCCGCCAACCACCGTCTCCTTGAACGGAAGCACCTGCACGCGCAGATGTACTTTAGCGTCGTGCGAGATGTGGTTCGTAATGTCGGATTCGACGGTATCGAGCTGCGCACTGGCCTGCCGGAGCGACACGCCCGCTTTGAGGCGCCCGAGCGCCTGGTAATTGAACTCGCCCACGTCTTCCTTCAGATATTCGGCAGGAATCACCAGCGGCACAAACAGATCAACCCCTTTCTGCTCATCCTGGCGCAGCAACCCCAGGCCATTCGACGGAAGCTCGAAGTTGCCGGGCAGGACTCCGGCGACGGTGTAGGGGTAACCATCCAGATGAATGGTTTTGCCGGCAATCTGCGGATCTGAGCCAAAGCGGTTGTGCCAGATGCGGCTGGTGAGCACCACTACATGATCGTGACCCTGCTGCATCTCATCGGGCGTGAAGGCGCGGCCAAGCATCGGCTGCACGCCCAATAAGGAGAAGAGTTCGATGGAGGTATGCGCCGTCGGAATGATCGTTGCCGAACCATCCACCGAGAGATCAGCCCTGCGCAACTGCAGCAGTGCCCACCCGGAAAAGGCGGTCGTACGCTGCCGCCATTTTTCGAAGTGATTTGGATTCGCGGGGAGCGAAGGATACATGCCGCTCCACTCCTCGACCACCTCGCGAACGTCGACCAGCTGCTGCGATCTGGCGTAAGGCATCGGCTTGAGCAGCACACCATTGACGACGCTGAAGATGGTGACTGTCGCTCCAATGCCGAGCGCGAGCATCAGCACGGCGGCCAGCGCGAAGCCCGGCGAATGGCGGAGCCTTCGCAACGCCAGGCGCAGCTCCCGCAACATGAAGCGCATGGGGATAACCTCCGTCGTCACTCCGTTCGCAGCGCCTGCATGGGATCGACCGAGGCGGCGCGTTTTGCCGGCAGATAGACCGCCAGACAAACCACCGCGAGAAGCAGTACCGGTACAGCGATCAGCGTCGCTGGATCGAAGCGGCTGACGTGGTACAGGCTGCTGGTCAGCAGACGCGAGCCGACTAGAGACAGTCCCAGGCCGATTATGCAACCGCTCAGGCCGAGCATCACCCCGCGCCTGAGCACCATGCGGTGAATGTCGCCACGATCGGCTCCCAGGGCCATTCGCAGGGCCATGTCGCGCTGATGCTGCGATACCAGATAGGAAATCACGCCGAACAGGCCGATCGCAGCCAGCAGCAGCGCGACGCCCGCGAACGTGGCCAGCAGCAGCACGGTAAAGCGTCTCTGCGCCAGAGAGTCGGAAACCAGTTCTGCGAGGGTCATACTCCTGTAGAGCGGAAGCTCCCTATCCACCGACCACACCTGCCGCTGGATTTCGGGCAGCAGGTTCTGGCTGGCGCGAGCGGTCCGCAGCAGAAAGGCTGTATGCCCGGCGGTCCAGGTCTGCAGCTGGAACATCGGCATGTAGATCATGGCCGGAGGGTCAGCGTCCAGCGCCGAGATATGCACATCCTGCGCCACGCCGACGATGGCGAAAGGCCCGCGGTCTCCCCAGTAGAAGCGCTGGCCGACCGGATCTTGCCCATGGAAGTAATCGCGTGCCATGGTTTCGCTGATGATCGCGACCAGCGGCGATTGCGGGCTGTCCTGTTCGGTAAAGGTGCGGCCCTCGCCAATGCCGATTCCCATGGCGCGGAAATATCCCGGCGTCACCAGCGAGTTCTGGGCGAAGTGGAAGTCGTCAGGGGCGGCATGCTCCAGCCTGAAACCGATGCCGCGATCGTCGCTGAGCGGAAGATGGCTGGCGGCGGCCACCGCCGTCACTCCGGGGAGATTTTCCAGGCGCGAAAGCAGCTCTTTCTGGACCGCCATGCGCTTCACCGGGTCGGGGTAGCGATTAGTATCGAAGATGGTCCGCGCCACGAACACGTCTTTGGGATCGAAGCCGAGCGGCGTCTCGAGCACGCGCATGAAGCTGCGAAGCAGCAGGCTTCCGCCGATCAGCAAGACCAGCGCAACGGCAATTTCAGCGGTCGCAACCAGGTCTTGCAGCCGCTGGCTGCTGCGCGAGGCCCCCGTCTGCGCGAAGTCCTTCAGGAAGGCCTGTGGAGCGACATGCGACAGCCGCCACGCGGGTAGAAAACCAAAAAAGACGGTGGTTACGACCGACAGGCCGAGTGTGAACAGCAATGCGATGGGATCGATGGTGACTTCATGCAGGCGGGGAACGGAAGCAGGTCCGAAGTCACGCAGTCCGGCAACGCAGGCTACGGCCAGCACGACCCCTGCGCAGGCGCCCAGGAATGACAGGAGTGAGCTTTCGACAAGGCACTGGCGCAACAAAGCAGTGCGGCCCGCACCCATGGCGCTGCGAATCGCCATTTCGCGGCTGCGAACGCTGGCTCTGGCCAGCAGCAGATTGGCAACATTGGCGCAGGCAATGAGCAACACACAAATCACGGCGGCGGAAAGCAGCAGCACCAGCGGGCGCGCCTTCTCGACGGTGTAAGCCGAGAAGGCATGAACATGCGGCACGACACGAACGTTCGCCGAGTAGCTGTCGGGGTGCTGTTGCTGAAAGATGCCGGCAATGTGCAGCACGTCCTGTTGCGCCTGCTGCCGCGCAACTCCGGGCTTCAGGCGTCCGATCAGGCCGACGCCGAATTCCATCAACCGGTTTTGCGGCGCGAGTACTTCGGCGGAGAAACCGATGGGCAGCCAGAGGTCGGCCATTTCGGAGAACGGCTTGCCATCAAATGGGAAGTGAAACGATGGCGGCATGATGCCGACCACGGTGTACGGCTTCTCATCCAGCCGGATGGTGAGTCCCACAATGTGGGAATCGGCGTGATACTGGTTCTGCCAGAGGGAATACGAGAGCTCTACCACGTTGTCAGAGCCGGAGCGGTCCTCGCCGGCGGTGAAGGCGCGCCCCATCACCGGCCAGACGCCAAGCGTAGGGAAAGCCGAGGCTGACATTCGTGCGGCCCGAACCCGCAGCGGCCGGCCCTCGCCGGTGAGATTGAAGCCTACGCTCTCGAAGGCCGCCACGCTGGTGAAGCTGCGGTTCTGGTCCCGATAGTCCAGATACTCCTGCGCTGCGACGCCCAGTTCTTCGTTGCCCGCCTGGGTCTCGGTTTCCGAAACCAGCATCAGCCGTTCGGGATGCGGGTAGGGAAGCGGACGCAGCAGAACTGCGTTCACCACGCTGAAGACCGCGGTATTGGCTCCAATACCAAGTGCGAGCGTCAACACCGCAACCAGGGCGAAGCCCGGCGACTTGCGCAACAGCCGCACTCCGTAGCGAAGGTCCTGCGAGATCCGATTCATGTTCTTCTACTCTGTCCTCAGCGCCTGCATCGGCTCTACGGAAGCCGCGCGGCGCGCGGGCAACAGTGCAGCCACCGCAACCACCAGCGCGACCAGCAGCACGCCGCTCGCCATTACAGTCGGATCAGCGGGGCTGACGTTGTATAACTGGCTACGCAGCAGCCGGCACAGCAGGAACGCGACCGGCAGTGTGACAAGGACGCTGATTCCCGCCAGGGCAGCAACATCCGCAATTACCAGGCGCATCACGGCGCGACGGCGGGCGCCCAGAGCCATGCGAATTCCGATCTCGCGCGTGCGCTGCGCGGTTGCATAGGCCAGCACGCCGTAGAGCCCGACGGCAGCCATCAACGTTGCCAGCGCTCCAAAGCTGACCGCCAGCATGGCGATGAGGCGGTCATTGGACAGGCTTTGAGCAATCTGTTCGTCCATGGTCCGCAGACTGTCCACTACCAGGTTGGGATCGAGCTGGCGCATGGCTGCGGAAATCGTCGTCGCGGCCGCGTCAGGCGATTGCCACGTGCGAACGTAAAACTGCAGGAAACCGGGATCGGGAAGCTGATAGGCAGCCCGATAAAGCGTTTCCTGCACGTCGGTACGCATATCGACGTGCCTGGAATCGCCAACCACGCCAATGATTTCCAGATAGCTGGTCTCCTGGCGGTTGCCGTGTTGCAACATCTTGCCGATTGCATTCTGAGGGCTGTCAAAGTGGCGCCGGGCGAAACGGGCATTCACCATCACCACCTTGGGTTTGCCGGGGCCGTCCTGGTCCGTGAAATCGCGACCAGCTAACAGAGGAATGCCGGTGGTCTGGAAATATCCGGGAGTGACCCACGGACCCTCGACAGTAATCGGCTCCGTGGCGGAGGTTCCGGGGATGGTCACGCGCGTTCTGCTCTCCATGCCCATCAGCTCGGGGTCGGAGGTGGCGCCCACCGAGCGCGCGCCGGGCAGCGCGGCCAAAATACGCAGAATTCGCTGGTGCAGCGCGGCAACCTGTCCTGGCTTGTACCCGGCAAGCGGAGGATCGATACCGAAGCTGAGCAGATGATCGGTGGCAAAACCCAGGTCGACATTCTTCAGGTTGCGAAGGGTCTGCACGAAAAGACCGGCGCCGATCAGCAGCAGCAGGCTCAGACCGATTTGCACCGCGACCGAAAGCCGCCGGAAGCGGAGTGGTCCACCGGAGGCCGTGGCGGTTTGTTGCTTCAGCGGGCCGATCAGGTCGGGGTGCAGAAAGCGAAGAGCCGGAGCCATGCTGAACAGCAGAGCCGCCAGCAACGCGATTCCGAAATTAAAGAGCAGGACGCGATGATCCGGCTGGGAAGAGAACGGCACCTCGCCGATCGAATCTCCTGCCAACCTGCGCGCCAGGGCGGAAGTGATTAGTGGAGCGAGCATCAGGCCGAAGACGCTGCCGAGCGCCCCGAGCAGCAAACCTTCGGTGAGGAGCTGGCGCGCAACCTGCCAGCGCGTGGCGCCCAGGGAGTAGCGGACAGACATCTCGCGCACCCGCCCGGCAGCCCGAACCAGCAGCAGGCTGGAGACATTGATACAGGCCATGAGCAGCACCACTCCCACCATGCCCATAACGATCAGTAGCGGCACGCGGATCTGGTCCCGCAAAGGCGAGAAGCCGCGTGCATTGTCGACCAGCAGCAACTTCGAGTCGCGCAGGAAGCCGCGGCGAATCAGTTGCGCGGCATCGTCGGCATTCGCTATCTGTTCGGCGCGAAGCGCGCGCCACAGAGGGTTAATTCCAGCTTCGGCGCGGGCGCGGCTCTCACCGGGCTTGAGGCGCGCCTCAATCGTAAGCCATGCCGAACTCATGTCATCCAGATCGTCTGCCTCGGGATTGACCAGGTGCTTCGTTACCATCGGAAAGAAGACCTGGGGAACGTAGCCGGAGATCGCGCTGCGAAACGTGGGTTGCGCCACGCCCACAATCGTGAAGGGATGGCCATTGACCAGCAGAGCCTTGCCAATGATGCCCGGGTCGGAGTTAAAACGCTCCTGCCAATAGGAGAAACCGAGGACCACGACGGCATTGCCGTTCTGCACGGCGTCATCGGCAGGCACCAGGAGACGTCCAACTGCCGGCCGGACGCCCAAAACGTCGAAGTAATTGCCGCTGACCAGCTCGCTGTTGGCGAGCTCGGGCTGGTTGTTCCACTGCACTCCGACCTGCGCTTCGGAATTCGCCACCATGCCGGAGAACACGGAGTTCCGGTCGCGGAGCTCGCGGTACATCGGGTAAGAGAAGTAGTCGTACTCATCTCCGCCGTAGTAGTTGATACTGCCGGTGTGGAGGCCGGAAAACCGCAAGCGGACCAACTGCTCGGGATGGCTGATGGGCAGAGTTCGCAGCAGCGCCTGGTCGAGCAGCGTGAAGATCCCCGTGTTCGCCCCGATTCCCAGCGCCAGGGTGAGTACGGCGACGGCCGCGAAGACGGGGGCTTTGCGGAACTGGCGCAAGGCGTAGCGAAGGTCCTGCATGTTAGGCATGTCGCACGTGCTACTACCCTTTAGCTACGTGCAAGGCGACGGCCAAGTTTCCTGCTGATATATCAGCAACTTACCTCGCCTTCGGCGAAGGCGCCATGTCCGCAGCCGGAACTCGCCGTCCGCTGGTGGACAAAGGCAGCCATACCTTGTCCGCCATATTCTGCCAAGTCGAACAACATAAAGGAGATTTGAGGCAACGTAAGTACATCCTTTGACTTTCTAATCGGGGTGCGGCCCGGAAACGTGGCCAGTCTGGTCCGATGCAGACATCGCAGATTCATTCCCAGGTTCCCGCGGACGTTCAGCCACCGCTGGCTGACAGGACCGCCCTCGAAAAAGAAATTCAACGGTTGGGTGACTGGTTTCACAACATCGACCTGTGCGGCGTGCCGACCGCGCCCAACCACTTCCTCGGCGACTTTCCCAACATGAAGTGGCGGCACATTGCCGGGGCCATTCCTGAGAACCTGGCCGGCGCCGAGGTGCTCGATATCGGCTGCAACGGGGGCTTCTACTCCATCGAACTGAAGAAGCGCGGTGCTGAGCGGGTACTCGGAATCGACGTTGACGACCGCTATCTTGGCCAGGCCCGATTCGCCGCCCGCACGCTGGGACTGGAGATTGAATTCGAGAAGCGCTCCGTCTACGAGGTGGACGGGATCGCTGGCCAGTTCGACTACGTGTTGTTCATGGGAGTCTTCTACCACCTGCGCTATCCCGTCTTTGCCCTGGACCGGGTAGTGAAGAAGGTCCGGTCCGGGGGCCGGCTGGTCTTCCAGTCGATGCTGCGCGGCTCGCCCGAGGTCAGACATTGGGAGAAGAACTATCGTTTCTGGGAGACGGAGCAGTTCGGCGACCCCGCTTGGCCCGCGATGTACTTCGTTGAGGACAGTTACGCCAACGACCAGACAAACTGGTGGATCCCGAACCGGGCAGCGGCCGAGGCCGTGCTGCGCAGTTCCGGGCTGGAAATTCTGGACCACCCCGAAGCGGAAACCTGGATCTGTATGCCGCGCAATGCAATACGGGACGGCGACTACATCCTGGACCTGGAGCTTGCCGGCAGGCTGTAAGCGGACAAAGGAAAGAAAACACGATGATCGAAGCGGTGATGCTCTGGAACGAGCCCAACAACCTTTCCCACTGGAACTTCAGGATCGATCCCGAGTGGAAGGGTTTTGCGGAGATGGCCAAAGCGGCGGCGCGTGCCATCCGGGCCATCAATCCTGAGCTCCGGATCGTGCTGGGCGGCATCTCTCCCATCGATCCGCACTTTATCGAGCTGCTGACCGAACACGGCCTCATTGACGAGGTGGACGTGGTCGCGGTGCATGGGTTCCCTCTCGACTGGAACCACTGGAAGATCGACGAGTGGCCGAAAAAAATCGCCGAAATTCGCGCCGTAACCAGAAAGCCGGTCTGGGTGTCGGAAGCCGGCGCCTCTTCGTTTGGAGCGGAAGAAGTGCAGGTTTTCGGGCTGCGGCGCACGGCCCAGCTGCTGCTGGGCGAAGTGGAACGGGTCCACTGGTACAGCCTGCACGACCTTCCTTCAACCTGGACGGCCACCACCCGGCACAAGGAGGCCGAAGGCAGCGCATATTACCGCCATTACTACATGGGGCTGCTGCGCGAGGACGGCTCGCCCAAGCTGGCGGTGGAACATTTCCCGCCGAAGATGGGAATCTGCCAGTGGTTCCATTTTCAGGACCATCGGCTGGCCTCGTCGGTGAACTGGTTTCGGCAGCTTGGAGTTCGCTGTGTGCGCACCGGGGTGAGCTGGGCGGACTGGTTCCGTGCCGACTCCGGGCAGTGGTTCGATGCGCAGATGAGCGCCCTCGATGAGTTCGCCGTCACCATGACGCTGTGCTTCACTCCCGAGCACCTCGGCATCGAGCGGCACTACACCAGTCCGCCGCGCGACCCGCGGAGCTTCGCCGACTTCGCAGCGTGGGCGGTAGAACGCTATGCGCCGTCCGGCTCGTCTTTCATCGGCGAAGGTCGGCCCGGGCGGGCGGCAGGCCTGCCGCAATCGTTGCAGGGCCTGAGTGTGGGAGCGCAATAGATGGGAAAACGGATCCTGATCACCGGTGGCGCCGGTTTTGTCGGCTCACATCTGGCCGACGCCCTGCTGCGCCGCGGCCACAAGGTGCGCGTTTTCGACAACCTCACTGCCCAGGTACACCCGGAGGGATGGCCGGACTACCTCGCCAAAGAGCTGGAGCTGATGCGCGGCGATATGCGCGACGCCGAGGCGGTGAAGCGCGCGGTGGCGGGCACGGATGTGATCTTTCATCTGGCGGCGGCGGTGGGCGTGGGGCAGTCCATGTACGAGGTCTCGCACTACATGGGCTGCAATACCCAGGGCACGGCAAACCTGCTGCAGGCGCTGCTCGACAGCCGGCTGAAAACCGAAAAGCTGGTGGTCGCCTCGTCGATGTCAATCTATGGCGAGGGCAAGTACGTCTGTAACCAGTGCGGAGAAGTAGCGCCTGCCCCGCGCACCGCCGACCAGCTGAAGACGAAGCATTGGGAGATGCTTTGTCCCGCGTGTGGACGCACGCTCTCGCCGGTAGCGACCGATGAATCCAAACCGTTGCAGTGCACCTCGATTTACGCCCTGAGCAAGAAAGATCAGGAGGAGATGACCCTGCTGTTTGGCCGGACCTACGGCGTGCCGGTCGTGGCGCTGCGTTACTTCAACATCTACGGGACGCGGCAGGCGCTGTCGAATCCCTACACCGGAGTGGCCGCCATCTTCGCTTCCCGGCTGCTGAACCGGCGTCCGCCGCTGGTGTTCGAAGACGGCCGGCAGATGCGCGATTTCGTCAGCGTTCATGACGTGGTGCACGCCAACCTGCTGGCCATGGAGCACAGCCAGGCCGACGGCATGGCGCTGAACATCGGGTCGGGCTCACCCATCAGCATCGGCGAGGTAGCGCAGCACTTGGGGCGCTGCCTCGGCCAGGCGACGCCGGCGGAGATTACCGGCAGGTACCGCGCAGGGGACATCCGGCACTGCTTTGCCGATATCTCGGCGGCGCGGCGGGTGCTCGGCTACAAACCGCGCTATCGCTTCGCGGATGGAATTCCGGAGCTGGTGGACTGGCTGCGCTCGCAGACTGCGGTGGACCGGGCCGCCCAGATGGTACACGAGCTGACGGCCTGGGGATTGACGGCATAGATGCCATGATGCGGGTGCTGGTAACGGCGGATACGGTTGGCGGCGTCTGGACCTATACGCGGGAGCTCGTAACCGGGCTGGTACGGCGCGGGCTACACGTCATTCTGGTCAGCTTCGGGCAGATTCCTGAGCCCCGCCAGTTGGCCTGGACCGAAGGCCTGCGCAACCTCGATTACCGCCCGACAGCCTTCCGCCTCGAATGGATGCAGGATTCGGCCGAGGACATTGCCGCCTCCTCGGAGTATCTGCTGAGTGTCATCAGCGAGACCTGCCCTGACCTGCTGCACCTGAACCAGTTCTGCTACGGCGCGCTTCCGGTCGAAGTGCCGAAAATCGTGGTGGCGCACAGTGACGTGGTGAGCTGGTGGGTGGGCGTACATGGCAGCCAGCCACCGCATTCGGCCTGGATGGCATGGTACCGGGACACGGTCCAACGGGGTCTGGACGGCGCGACTACGGTGCTGGCGCCTTCGCGCTGGATGCTGTCGCAGATCGAACGCTACTATGGGCCGCGGGAAGACTCGGGTGTCATCTACAACGGGCGCAGCCCGCAGTATTTCAATCCGCATGGCGATAAAGACGACTTCGTCCTGACCGTGGGGCGTTTATGGGACCCGGCCAAGCAGGTGGCCCTGGTCACCCATCACGACTGTGGCTGGCCCGTGGTGATCGCGGGAGAGACCCAGCATCCCGACCAGGCTTATCGCAGCGAAACCAGGCCGGTGGTCTGCGAAGGCATGCTGGAGCTGAAGGGCAGGCAAAGCGAGCCGCAATTGCACTCGCTGTTTTCGGCTGCGGCGATTTACGTCGCCACCTCCCGCTACGAGCCTTTCGGCCTCGCCCCGCTTGAGGCTGCCCTGTCGCGATGTGCCATCGTGGCCAACGACATTCCCAGCCTGCGCGAGCTGTGGGGCGAGACGGCTTGCTACTTCCGGACGAACGATGCGGCGAGCCTGCGCGACACCATCGTCATGCTGCGCAAAGACAGGGTCATGCGCCGGCATTACGCCGAACTGGCCTACCAGCGGGCCCGCCGCCGCTTCACCGCCGATCGCATGGTGGATGAATACCTGGAGCTTTACCGGATGCTGGGTGCAAGAAGGATGATGGCGGCATGAGCGACAGAATGCGTTTCCGCATTTTCGCCCATTCCTGGCTTTCGGACTGGAACCACGGCAACGCACATTTTCTGCGCGGCCTGGCGCGCGAACTGGTGCGCCTGGGCCATGAGGTCCGCTGCTATGAGGAGCTGGGCTCGTGGTCGCTCACCAATCTGCTGAACGAAGGCGAGATCGCCGGCCGGGCTATCGACCAGTTCCGCAGCGAATTTCCCGAACTCGATGTCCGCTTCTATCAGCAGGACGGGACCCTGCCCGGCATCTTGGAGCATGAGCTCCGCGATGCCGGCATCGTGCTGGTGCATGAGTGGACGGACCCGGTTGTGGCCAGCGCCGTTCTCGCCTGCAAGCCACGCTTCGGATTTCGCGCGCTGTTCCACGACACCCATCATCGCGCCTACACCAATGCGGGCGAGATACTGCGATTCCCTTTGCACCTTTTCGACGGAGTGCTGGCTTTCGGCGAGCCGATCCGGCGGATCTACCTCGATGGGTTCGGTGTCCCGCGCGCCTGGACGTTCCATGAAGCCGCGGATATCAGCCACTTTCGCCCGCTGGACACACGCCGGGAGATCGACCTGCTGTGGATAGGCAACTGGGGAGACGAGGAGCGCAGCCGCGAACTGATGGAGTTCCTCATCGAGCCGGTTGCCGAGGTGCGCGAGTGCAGGACGGTTGCCTATGGGGTCCGCTATCCGCAGGAGGGACGCCGCGCCCTCTCGCAGGCGGGTATCGACTATCGCGGATACCTGCCCAGCCTGATGGCGCCGCAGGCGTACGCATCCAGTGCGCTGGCGCTGCACGTGCCGCGCCGTCAGTACACCAACGGGCTGAGCGGCATTCCCACCATCCGCGTCTTCGAGGCGTTGGCCTGCGGCGCCACGCTCATCTCCGCTCCGTGGAACGATGTGGAGCGGCTGTTTCGTGCGGGCGAGGATTACATCGTGGTGCACTCGGGGGCGGAGATGACCGCCGTCATCCGGCGCCTGCTCCGCGACGAAGCCGCCCGCCGGCAGCTCGCCGCGAACGGCAGGCAAACCATCGTGCAACACCATACCTGCGCCCATCGGGCGCTGCAGTTGCTTGACATCTGCGAGGAACTGAATTGATGAAACTGTTCGTCTTCGGCTCGAGCCTGACTTCGTCTTACTGGAACGGCGCCGCCACCTATTACCGCGGCATCTACCGCAACCTGGCTGAAATGGGATTCCAGATCACCTTCGCAGAACCCGACATCTATGGCCGGCAGCAGCATCGCGACGACGAGGATTTCAGCTATGCGGAAATCGTCGTGTACCATCCGCGGCGCGATCTTCCCGGGCTGCTCGACCGGGCTTCGGAAGCCGACCTCGTCATCAAGCATAGCGGTATCGGAGCCGACGATGCGTGGGTGGAAGAACGGGTGCTGGACTGCCGCTCCGCCACTACCCGCGTCGCCTTCTGGGATGTGGATGCGCCCGCCACCCTGGCCGGCGTCGAAGCCAACGCGCTGCATCCCTTCCGCGCGCTCATCCCGGAGTATGACTACGTCTTCACCTACGGAGGCGGTCCGCCCATCGTGGAGCACTATGAGCGGCTGGGGGCGCGGGTTTGCCACCCGGTCTATAACGCCCTCGATCCGAAGACCCACTACCCTGTTGCTCCGGATCCGGCGCGGGCATGCGATCTGGTTTTTGTCGGCAACCGTCTGCCCGATCGCGAACGCCGGGTGGAGGAGTTCTTTCTGGCGGCAGCCGATCAGGCGCCGGAGTTCACCTTTGCGCTGGGAGGAGAAGGCTGGGGAGACAAGCCTTTGCCGAAGAACGTGCGCTGGCTCGGTCACGTGGGCACCAACGACCACAACGTGGTGAACTGCTCGGCCCGCATGGTGCTCAACCTGAACCGCGAATCGATGGTCAGGGTTGGCTACTCGCCTCCCACGCGCGTCTTCGAGGCTGCCGCCGCGGGCGCCTGCGTCATCACCGACGAGTGGGAAGGCATTGACACGTTCTTCGAACCGGGCTGCGAGATTCTGGTGGCCCGCAACGCCGGAGAAATCGTCGATCTGTTGCGCACCGTCGATAACCGCCTGGCGCGGGAGATCGGAGATGCGATGCGGCGCCGCGCCGGCATCGAGCACACCTATGCTCTGCGCGCCCTTCAGGTGCGGGAAATCCTGCGGCACTCGGCGGCGGAGGTGCGGGAATGGCGCAGCCGCGAGCTGCAACAGCCGGCGTGAGGAAACCGCCAGTGGCAACCGGCTGGAAGTATTGCCGGTAGGGGATTTCTGGCGCGGCAGTCTGTCGCTCTGTTCGCTGAGCGCGAGACGCCGGCTGCCGATTGCTGATTGCTGATCGCTGACATGAAAATCGTCGTCTTCGGATTATCGGTCACGTCCACCTGGGGCAACGGCCACGGCACAACCTGGCGCGCGCTGCTGCGCGCCCTGCACGAGCGCGGACACGACATCACCTTCTTCGAGAAGAATGTCGAGTGGTATGCCTCCAATCGCGACCTCCCCAAGCCTGCTTTCTGCGAGGTCTGCCTCTACGAGCAATGGAGCAAAGCCCTGTTTCGGGTACGCCAGGAGCTCAAAAGGGCCGATGTGGCAATTGTCGGCTCGTATTTTCCCGACGGCATTTCCGCCATCGACGAAATGCTCGACGCCGATGTTCCGGTCAAGGCCTTCTATGACATCGACACGCCGGTTACCATGACGGCCCTGCGCGACCGGGGAGCGACAGATTACCTTGCCCCACGACAGATACGGCCGCTCGACATTTACTTCAGCTTTACCGGGGGACCGCTGCTGGCGGAGATCGAACGACGCTACGGCGCGCGCCGCGCGGTACCGCTCTACTGTTCAGTGGATCCGCGCCAGCATCGCCGCTTCCCGCCCAACAGCAGTTTCGCGTGCGATCTGAGCTATCTGGGCACCTATGCTGCCGACCGGCAGCCGAAGCTGGAAGAGCTGCTGTGCGAGCCGGCCCGTCAACTGCGCGCGAAAAAGTTCATCGTGGCCGGTCCCCAGTATCCGAAGACCCTGCGCTGGCCGAAGAATGTGCGGCGCATCGCCCACCTCAGCGCCCGCTGGCATCCGGAATTTTATTCCTCTTCCCGCCTCACCCTGAACGTCACCCGGCGCGACATGGCAATTGCCGGCTATTCGCCGTCGGTGCGCCTGTTCGAAGCGGCCGCCTGCGGCGCCGCCATCGTTTCCGACAAATGGCCGGGCCTGGAGACTTTCTTTTCGCCCGCGAAAGAGATCCTTCTGCCGGACGCGGCGGCGGATATTGTCCGTTACGTCTCCGATCTGTCCGATCAGGAAATCCGCCGCATCGGCGAAGCCGCGCAGGCGCGGACGCTGGCGGAACACACCAGCGACCGGCGGGCGCTGCAGTTCGAACGCGAAGTCGAGACTGCGCTGGCGATGCCGCAACTGGCCGGCAGTGAAGCTGTCGCCGTTCAGCAGACCGGCAACTAGCGCTCCTCGGCTGCGGCCGCTCTCATCCCAGCTTCATTCGGACACGCATCCGGACATTGCGAGCTCGAATCCAGTGCTCCTCGGGCACACCTTCGCTCCGCTTCCGCATCCAACTTAAGTGAGTAAGCTCTCCAGTTCGACAACCGAAAGTTACCTCAACTGTCCGCCAAAGGATTCTGAATGAGAGTTGCTCTGATTTCCCCGCCTTTTTT
>DATJAI010000119.1:0-52057 GCA_035516415.1 Binatia bacterium
CCTCCCAGAAGATCAGCCGCGGCCTGAACTCCTTTTTCGTCGCCGGATGGGTGCTGCCATTGCCTGCCGTCATGTTGATTTCCTCCCCCGCTCCTGCGGACTACGGCTCGTTTGTATGGTTTAACGATAGGATTGGGGCGACCCGACAGGCCGTGAGTGGCGTCACGTGGGGGTGTGATGTGCGTCACCGGAGGGGTCTCAGCCTCTTCCCCGGATCCTCGCGCCAACATCGGCAGGGGCACGCCGGGAACCCGCCCTTGCGCGGCAACCCGGCGGCTGCACCCATCATGGATGCGCCGGTGCGAGGCTAGCTGTCAGCCGCTACCGGTTTCTTCTGGCGCGCCTGCAGCCACCCCATCCAGCGGTCCAGACCCTCGCCGGTGATGCTGGAGACGTCGATGATCTCCATTCCGGGATGCACCCTGCGGGCGTTCTCGCGCGCCAGCCCGGCATTGAAAGGAACATAGGGCAGCAGGTCAATCTTGGTCAGCAGCATGAGCTCCGACTTGAAGAAGATGGAAGGATACTTGAGCGGTTTGTCTTCGCCCTCGGTGGTGCTCAGAAGCACGATCTTCGCGGCTTCCCCGAGGTCGTAGCTGGAAGGACAGACCAGATTGCCCACGTTCTCCACAATCAGGAGATCGAGGTCTTCAAGACTCCAGCCGGCAAGATGGCGCTCGATCATCTTCGCGTCCAGATGGCAGGTGCCCCCGGTAGTGATCTGCTTTACCGGAAAGCCGAACTTCGCCAGCCGCTTTGCGTCGTTTTCCGTCTGCAGGTCGCCGGTGAGCACGGCCACGCGCGTGCTGTTGTCCATGCGCTCCAGCGTCCGCTCCAGCAGGGCGGTTTTGCCCGAGCCGGGCGCGCTGATCAGGTTCACGCACAGGACCCCGTTCTGGCGATAGCGCTCGCGCAACTGCTCGGCGAGAATCTGGTTTTCGTTCAGGACTTTTCTTTCTACGGCGATGCGGTTCATTCGTCCACTTCCATGTAGGCAATATCGAGCTCTTCTCCGCTGATGCACTGGCTGGCAAAATCGCCGCACAGCGGACATCGCGGATCGAAGTCGGTCATGCGGAACTCGTAGGCGCACTTCGAGCAGCGCTGCACGCGGGGAACAAGTTCCACCTCCAGCGTGAGAGGCTCCCATGGGGTGTCCTTCACCAGGACCTCGAAGCCAAACTGCAGCGCGTCGCCATCGACTCCCGAGAGCTCTCCAATCTTAACGCCCACTCTCGAAATGTGTCCGCCGGGATGGCGCTCGGCCTCCTTCTCGACCGATTCCAGGATGGAGGCGGCAATGCCGAGTTCGTGCATAAAGTCGCGTGCCGCCGGCGGCAGCCGGCATGGGCTATCTTCGAATCGTATACAGCAGCGCCTGAAGGTCTGTACCGGGTGTCCGTATCCGGACAGTCCGCGACAAGGAACCATGTTGATCATAGCCTTTTGGTGCCTCGATTCGCGATCCCTGTCAATTTCCGGAAACATCTTGGGCTGAATATCGTCTATCACGGATAGGGTGCAGCTGGTCCACGTTTCCCCAAGGTTTAGCGCAAAACGGGTAGCTCACCATGACAGAGGAGTTGGAAAGGGCGGAGAAAGCCAGCTTTTCTGCTGACCGCGTTGTCGTCCGTCGGGCCGCTTCGGTCGGCCGGATGCTGGAGCGCGCGCGGGCATGGGTACGCGTGTGGGCGGTCGGCTTCGTGCTGTGGACGGTGCTGGCCTTCCTCAGCGCGGCCGGGGCGCATGTCTACACGGCATCCATCGGCAGCCCCGAGAGTTGGCCCCAGCTTCTCGCCTGGAACCTGACCATCTCCTGGGTGTGGTCGCTGTTGACGCCCCCGGTCTATGCCCTCTCGCGGCGCTTTACATTTGACCGCAGCAACTGGAGAGCGATGCTGCCACTGCATCTGGCCGCCAGCATCACGCTGACTTTTCTGGCCGCCTCGCTCATCGTCTGGATCGAACCCTCGATACCGTGGATCCCCAGGTCTCATGTTCCCTTCTTCGCCCACGTGCTCTCGCGCGCCTTCATGGACCTGCAGCGCTACTGGTACATCCTGCTGATCACCCAGGCGATCGGATATTACGGCAAGTATCGTGAACGGGAGCTGCAATCGTCGCAACTGGAAGCGCAACTGGCGCATGCCCAACTGGAAGTGCTGAAGATCCAGCTGGAGCCGCATTTCCTGTTTAACACCCTGAACTCGATTGCCGCCCTGGCCCGCAACGACGGTCCCGCCGCCGAGAACATGACGCTGCAACTGGCCGACCTGCTGCGTTTTTCGCTGGATGCGGTGGGCGTGCACGAGGTGCCGCTCAGCCGCGAGCTAACCGTGCTGCAGAAATATATCGACATCCAGCAGACGCGCTTCCAGGAGCGCCTGCAGGTGGAGATGGACATCGCCGGCAACACCCTGTCGGCGCTGGTGCCCAACATGCTGCTGCAGCCGCTGGTGGAGAACGCCATCCGCCACGGCATCGGGCCGCGGCGTGCCCCCGGTAACATCCGCATCTCCAGCCGCCAGGTCTTCGACGAGCTGTGGATCGAGATTTGCGACAACGGCGTGGGGCTGACCTGTTTAGGCGGGGTTGTCCCGGCGGAGGGCGTTGGACTGCGCAACACCCGCGCCCGTCTGCAACAGCTCTACAACCACGATCACCGGCTGACACTGGAAGATGCGCCCGGCGGAGGCTGCATCGTCAAAATCCACCTGCCATTCCGCACCTATTCCGAGGAGGTCAGTACCGACAATGCCCATTCGAGTGTTGCTTAGCGACGATGAAGCCCTCGCCCGCGAACGCCTGCGTGGCATGCTGGAAGCCGAACCCGATCTGCAGATTGTCGCCGAGTGCGGCGACGGCAAGTCGGCGATCTCGCTCATCAAACGCGAGAAGCCCGATCTGGTCTTCCTCGATATCCAGATGCCGGAAATCGACGGCTTCGGAGTGGTCTCGGCGCTGCGCGACCAGCACATGCCGCTCACCATCTTTGTCACCGCCTACGACCGCTACGCCATGAAGGCCTTCGAGGTCCACGCGCTCGACTACCTGCTGAAGCCGGTGGTGAAGGAGCGTCTGGCGGAGGCGCTGGAACATGCCCGCAAGCAGCTGCAGCATCCTTCGGAGGCCATGTTCCAGCGGCGCGTGCTCGACCTGCTGGCCGAACTCGACTCGCGGCAGAACGCTCCCCAGCGCATCGTCATCAAGGCTGATGGCGAGATTGTCTGCCTGAAGCCGAGCGAAATCGACTGGGCAGAGTCGGCGGGCAATTATGTCTGCCTGCACGTCGGCCCCGCCACCCACATCCTGCGCGAAACCATCACCTCGCTGGAGTCCCGGCTTGGGCACCGGCAGTTCCTGCGCGTGCATCGCTCGACCCTGGTAAACGTGGACCGCATCAAGACGCTGCGGCCGTCGCTGTATGGGGATTACGCGATCCTGTTGCGTGACGGTACAAAACTGACGCTAAGTCGCGGCTTCCGCGAGACGGTGCTGAAGCGGCTGGGAACGGCGTAGCGCATCGCCGCGAGCAGGTGCCGGGGTCGCCCTGCATTCGCCGGGCCACGGCGCCTTTTCGAGCCGGCAATCCTGAAAAAACACGTCCGTGTCGTCTGTGGCCGGGGTTCCCTGTGCGGGAAAATTCCGCGCGTTATCACCAGCCGGGGTGATTGCCGACATTGACGGCTTCCTTTCCGCGTCTTACATATAGGCGTATGGGGGTGTGTGTCCACTCCGCAAGGAGGTATGCATGGCCTCTCAGGTTAAACTCTCCCGAATCGCCATCAACACGATCCTGCTGGCAACCGATTTTTCTGCCGAATCGCAAAATGCCTTTTACTGCGCCGCCTCGCTGGCCAGGCGTTACGGCTCCGTTCTTTTCCTGACGCATGTTTTGCCTCCGGAGGCCTCGGCGGCGGCGACAACGCCCTGGGCCGCGCCCTCGGATGCGGTGCGGAATATCGCAGAGAAGCGGATGGCGGAATTGGAAGCTGCCGAGTGTCTGAAGGCAGTCAGGCACGACTCCCTCGTCGCCTCCGGAGTGACGTGGGATGTGCTGGCGCAGATTGTGGCCCGCGACAAAGTGGACCTGATCGTCATGGGCACGCATGGTGACGCGGGAGTCAAGAAGCTGTTTCTGGGCTCGACGGCGGAAACCGTCACCCGGCACGCCACCTGTCCCGTGCTGACGGTGGGACCGCATGTCGAATTTACCTCGCTGGAGCGCTTCAGCCACATTCTTTATGCCAGCGATTTTTCTTCCGGATCGCAGCGCGCTCTGGCGTACGCACTCTCTCTGTCCGAGGAGGACCGGGCTGATCTGACGCTGCTGCATGTCATCCAGACCAAACCGCAGACGGCGTCGGAACTGCTGGAGTGGAGGCGACAGGACCGCAACAAACTGCTGCGGATGGTGCCGCCGGATACTGACCTCGCCTACCAGCCCGAGATCGAAGTTGAGGCCGGCATTCCCGAAGTGGAGATCGTGCGGCTGGCCGACACCAGGAAGGTGGATCTGCTGGTCATGGGTTCACGTGCGGGCGGCGTCCTTTCGACCCACGTGCCATGGTCGACGCTGCATCACGTGCTGCGGAATGCGCATTGCCCGGTGCTGACGGTCCGCGGCGAATAGGGCAACGCCATCCGCATGGAAAAAGCGGATTCCGGGCTTGCGGCGCGCCTCAGAGGTAGCCGAAACCTGGGGAAGGGAACATCGGTATGCGAAACGCCATATTGCCATGCATCGCGTTGTTGGGCCTGTGCGTGGGTGCCCTTGGGGGTGTCGCCACCGGCCAGACCCGGCAGGACACAGCCGCCATGCAGTCGATGACCGTGGCCCAACTGGAAAAAGCCGGCGACGAATGCAGAGCGCAGAAGGACTATGAACAGGCTATCGTCTATTTCAGAGAAGCTCTCCGCCGTGAGAGCAAAAACGCGAAGCTTTATAACAAAGCCGGACTGGCCGAACTATCCATGGGCGCCTATGAGGGAGCGCTCGCCGACTTCGGCAAGACCACGAAGTACGACCGCCGCTATCCCGATGGGTGGAACAATCTCGGCGTCATCTACTACGTGAAGAGAAATTATGGGACGGCGGTGAAAAATTTCCGGAAGGCGATAGCTCTGGACCCGAGCCGCGCCGTATTCCATGTAAACCTGGGGGTTGCCTGGTTCGCTCAAAATGACGTGAATGAGGCGATGCGGGAGTACACCCGCGCCCTCGAACTCGATCCGGAAGTGCTGGCGCACACTTCGAATGCCGGAATCTCCGCACAGATCATCAGCCGCGACGAGCGCGCCAAACACGATTTCATGATGGCAAGGATTTACGCCAGAATGGGCGATGTTGACAGTTGCCTGCAGTGCCTGCGAAAGGCGAGGGAGAACGGGTACACCGATCTGAAAGACGTTTACCGGGAAGAAGAATTTTCCCGCGTCCGGGAGGATCCCAGGCTGGCTGAGATTGTTTCCCCGCCGGCAGCCAAGTAGCCCCGCTACCGCTGTTATGGGCGCGTCTTAAGAGGGCGGGTTGCGCCGGGACAAATGGAAGTTTCCGGAGAGATGAGCCAGGAGCAGGGCGGCCGAAATCGGCCGCCCGTTCTGTTCGTGTGCTAATGGGTTTGAGGACTGGACTGCTGCGGCTTGCTGCTCTGCCCGCCGGCGGGGCGGCTTTTGATGTGTCTGCCGCGCGTAATTCCTGCTCAGGAGCTTTGGGTTGACGTCCGGAGACAATACCGATATTTTGATGCGGCCACCTTTCGTCGAAAGGGAGGGGTTCGATGAAGCTTGCAAGGCTGCTGTTCCTGCTTGCCTGCGCATTGCCGCTTGCCGTCACAGTCCACCCACGCGCACAGGCGCCAACTCCACCGCCCGAGGCGCTTACCGGATTCGATAACCAGAGCAACGGATTTTCCGATCCCGGCCGGCGCGTCACCGACCAGGATTTCTTCGAGGAAGTGGAGCAGATTGCTCCCGACGGACTGGGGCCGCTCTACAACGCCCAATCCTGCCGCGAATGTCACCAGACCCCGGTTAGCGGCGCGGCCAGCCAGGTGAGCGAGTTCCGCGCCGGACATCTCGACGCGCATGGAGTGTTTCAGAATCCGCAGATTCCCATTGACCACGGCGCCGAGGTGATCACGGGCAGGACCCTGGTCAACGATCGGGCGATCTGTCCCCAGATCCAGGAGCATGTTCCCGACACCGAAACCATACGCACCACACGCCTGGCAACCAACCTCCTGGGCGACGGCTACGTGGAAGCCATCTCCGATGAAACCCTGCTGAAGATCCGCAGAGAGCAGTGCCGCCAGTCGCATGGCACCGTCTGCGGCCAGGCCGTAAAAGTGCCGGTCCCGGAGAGCGAGGGCAAGGACCGCATCGGTCGCTTCGGCTGGAAGGACCAGCATGCCAGCCTGCTGGCCTTCGCCGGCGACGCTTATCTGAACGAAATGGGAATCACCAACGGCCAGCAGAAAACGGAGGTGACGACGATCTGCAATCCGCCGGTGACCACAACCATTCCAAACAAGGACCCGAACAAAATCACCGAGCCCAACAGCCTGCCCGATCCGACCGACAACAACCTGGAAGACATCGACCACTTCGCCAGCTTCATGCGCTCGCTGAAAGCGCCGGCGCGCGACGAAACACTGGCTGCCACTGCCGATGCGAAACACGGGGCAGAGCTGTTCACCAAAATCGGTTGCGCAAGCTGTCACGTGGAGACCATTGTGACCGGCAAGAGCCCCGCTGCTCCCGGAGGTCCCGGGCTGCATCCGGACGCGGTCGAGAACCGGACGATCCATCCTTTCAGCGATTTCCTTTTGCACAACGTGGGAACCGGGGACGGAATCGCCATTGCGCTGGTGGAACATTTCGGCCACGAGCGCCTCGAAAAGCGCTTGCAGGAGGAGAAGGCCGCCGGCGAGGAAGCGAAAACCGCCGCCGAAGACGAGTGCAGCGAGAGTTTCCAGACTGCGGTGGCCGAGGGCGGGAGGCATCCGAAGCTGGAGCGCGACACCCAATGCGCGCGTAACAAGATCAGGACGGCGCCCCTGTGGGGATTGCGGCTGCGCTCGCGGCTGATGCACCACGGCAACTCGGTAACCGTTGATGACGCCATCCGCCGCCACAAGGGAGAGGCGCACGAGGTGACAGAGCGCTTCCTGCGATTAAAGCCCGCGGACCAGAAAGCCCTGCTGGCGTTTCTGGCGTCGCTGTGAGGGCCTATACATCCGCAGAATACAGGCTGGCCGCGCCCGAAAACAGGAAACTGATCCCTCAGTTCGAGACCGGCACAGGAGGTCGGTATGGAGTACCTGAACGTTTTCCCGCGCAGCGGATTGTTTCGTGGGTTGGTGATTGTTGTGCTTCTGGTATCAGCCAGCTTTGCCGTCCAGGCGCAGACGCTCACGGTGCTGCACAATTTCAGCGGCGGGTCGGATGGCAGCGGACCCGAAGGACTGGTGGCAGTCGATCGTGCCGGCAATGTCTACGGATCGGCGCCGTTCGGGGGGAACCGCGGCGGTATTTGCAGTGCAATCGGGGGATGCGGCGCGGTCTTTCGCGCAACTTTCCAGAACGGCGCATGGCTCTTCGATCCGATTTATACCTTTCAGGGGCAGGATGGCGGACAGCCCCTGGCGGGAGTAGCGCTCGGCCCGGAGGGCGCGGTTTATGGCACGACACTGTTTGGCGGAGGTACGCAATGCGGAGGTAATGGCTGCGGCGTCGCTTTCAAACTCACGCCGCCGCCCAGCTTCTGCCGCATGGTGCTCTGCCCATGGACGGAGACAGTGCTGTATCGCCCGGACGGCACCAATCCCAGCGGATTCGTAGGAGGCGTGACGGTGGACGCCGCCGGCAACGTGTACGGCATGACCTTCGGCGGGGGCAGCGGTAATGCCGGCGTGGTGTACAAGCTCACGCCCACCGGCGGCAACAACTACAGCTTCAACGTGATCTACAACTTCACCGGCAACGCTGATGGCGGCGACCCGCTGGGCGATGTGACTCTGGATAGCGCTGGAAACCTTTACGGCACCACGACCTATGGCGGCGGCGACGGCTACGGCACCGTGTTCCGGCTGGTGCGCTCGGGCGGGGGATACAACTTTCAGCTTCTTTATACCTTCACGGGACAGAACGATGGCGGCATGCCACAGGGCAATGTTGTGCTCGACAGCGCCGGCAATGTTTACGGCGCGACCGGCTACGGTGGCGGCATCTTCCAGCTCATGCCGTCGGGCGATTCGTGGATATACAC
The DNA here is from genome assembly GCA_035516415.1 of Binatia bacterium. Classification (GTDB taxonomy): domain Bacteria; phylum Acidobacteriota; class Terriglobia; order Terriglobales; family Acidobacteriaceae; genus Bog-257. The sequence continues at coordinate 8,270 of DATJAI010000119.1, forward strand.
ACTGATCGATACGCAGGCGTCTTTTATGCAAGCTCCCATAGCCACCGATTCAGCGGGAAACCTGTACGGCACCACTTACGCCGGCGGCTCCCGCGACGATGGCTCGCTCTTCGAGCTGACCTATTCCAACGGGAACTGGACGCATAACGTCCTCTACAGCTTCGGCAACCTAGGTGGCGCGCTGCCGCTGAGTGGCGTGGGCTTCGATTCCAGCGGCAACCTGTATGGCACAACGACCTATGGCGGCGGAGGGAATGGCGCCGGCACGCTCTGGCAGTTCACGCGATAATCGCCCGCTCCGGAATGGCGATTGGAGACAAAGCCGATCAGGGCGTCGCGTCAGCTTTGCCAGCTGAGAGCTATCTGGATAGGAATAAGTAGATTATGACTACCGGTCCCACCAGAGTAACCAACACGCTGAACCAATAGCCGACAGGATTCTCGTCGCGCCTGAACTTATATCCCCTGGATCTTATTTCGCCTGACCGTAGCGCCGCGATTCCGAAGTAAAAGATCAGCAGGAAACCGAAAATGATGAATATTCTTGCTGGCAGTAATTTAGGCATTTCATCCACGACGGCAACAAACAGGAAAGACCCTGGCTCAAGGCGGCGTCCCTCGTCGGGCAGCACCCTCCTTGTGATGGCAGGCTCTCAACAGCGCCGGTAACGCGGGTCCGGAAAAGACCCGCGCTACCGAACGCATCACGCCTTGTAGCCCGCTCCGCGCAGGGCTTTACCAAAGCAGTCGATGAAGAAGGTCACGCTCTCGCTGGTGGCCAGAGGACCCATCAGACCGACGCGGAAGACCTTGCCGGCGAGCGGCCCGAATCCTCCGGCGATCTCGATGCCGTTGTCTTTCAGCAGAGTGGCGCGCACCTTCGCGTCGTCGACGCCCTGCGGAACTTTGGGCGTGTTCAGGTTCCAGATGCGGTGGTCGGGGGCGACCAGCATCTGCAGCCCGAGCGCTTCGATCTTCTTTACGAACTCCAGATGCGCCTTGCGATGCCGCTCCCAGCGGTTTTGCAGGCCTTCTTCCTCGATAAGAGCGAGAGCCTCGCGCAGCGCGTAGAACATCGTAGCAGAAGCGGTATGGTGATAGCGATGCGACTTCACCAGATAGTCGGCGATGAGGTTGATGTCGAAGTACCAGGAGCGATTGGGCGTAGTGCGCGCCTTCAGCCACTCCATGGCACGCGGCGAAACGGTAATGGGCGCCAGTCCCGGCGGGCAGCTCAGCCCCTTCTGCGAGCAGCTATAGGCGATGTCGATGCCGGTCTTGTCCACCTCGACGGGCATGGCGCCCAGCGAGGTCACGCAATCGGCAATCACCAGCGCGCCGACTTCGTGGGCGGCCTTGCAGATGGCCTCGCCGCGCTGGAATGCGCCGGCGGAGGTTTCCGCCTGCACGTACATCACGAGCTGCGGCCTTTCTCGCCGGATGAACTCGGCAGCCTCCTGGTCGCCGAAGATCTCGCCCCACGGTTTCTCGAAGCGAATGACTTCAGCACCCTGGCGGCGCGCCATTTCGGTCTGGCGATCGCAGAAGAAGCCGTTGGCGAAGACCACGACCTTTGTCCCCTGCACGACAAAGTTGCCGATGGCCGTTTCCATGCCGCCGCTGCCGGTGGCCGAGACCACGAAGGTCATCTCGTTCTTCGTGCCGAAGACGGTGCGCAGCAGCCGCTGAATGTCGGACGAAACCTCAAAAAAGTACGGATCGAGATGGCCGACGATGGGCTGCGCCATCGCCTGGTAAACCCGGGGATGCACCTGGCCCGGACCCGGGCCATACAAAAACCGTTTTGGAGGGTGAACTACGGTCCCCTCCATGACAGCAGTTGGTTCTGCTAAGGTGACCATTCAATGACTCCTTACCTGATAATGGATGCTTCCATAATAGCGGCCAGCGGGCCAACGGTTCTGTGATGTGTAACCATTGCGGACGGCCACGGATCCGCGGAGGAATGCGACACTCGTGAGTCCCCAACGTCTCCGTCTTCTGGCCATCAGAAAACAAAACGACCGCCGTTCAGCGGTCGTTGGATTCAGGCGCGAGTTGCCAGCCGCCCCCTATCCTGCAACCTCTTCCAGTTGTTTCTGGTCGATGTCGAAGTTGGAGTAGACATGCTCGACATCGTCGTGTTCCTCCAGGGCTTCGAGTAGCCGGATCATGGTGTTCGCGTGCTGGCCTTCCAGTTTGGTGTAATTCTGTGGCACCATGCCGATTTCGGCCACTTCCGGTTTGATGCCCGCCTGCTTCACTGCCTGCAGCACCGTCTCGTAGGCCGAGGGATCGGTCAGGATCTCCCAGTTGTCGCCGTCATCCTTCAGGTCCTCGGCGCCGGCCTCCAGCACCAGGCTCATCAGGTCGTCCTCGCTGGCGGCCGATTTCGGTATGACGATGTCGCCCTTCTTGTGGAACATCCAGGCCACGGAACCGGCTTCACCCATGTTCCCGCCGTTCTTGGTGAAGGCATGCCGGATTTCGCTGACGGTGCGGTTGCGGTTGTCGGTGGAGACTTCAACCAGGATGGCGACCCCGCCCGGACCGTAGCCCTCGAAGGTGATCTCCTCATAGGAGACGCCCGGAAGCTCGCCGGTGCCGCGCTGGATGGCGCGCTTGATGTTGTCGGCGGGCATGTTCTCGGCCTTCGCGGCCTGAACGGCGGTCCGCAGCCGCGGGTTCTTCTCGGGATCACCACCGCTTTTGGCAGCAATGGTGATTTCCTTTATTAGCCGCGTGAAAATCTTGCCGCGCCTGGCGTCCAGCGCGCCCTTCTTGTGCTTGATTGTCGCCCATTTTGAGTGGCCTGACATGCGGGAACCTCGGATGTTGAATGACCTGGATGAGTGCCAATGCTGTTGTGCGCTGCGCCGATGCAGTCAGGTGCGTCGGGCGAAATTGCGGGCACAACAAAGCATCCGCTCAGAAGCAGGCGGAACAAGGATTATAGCATCGCTGTTCCAGCCAGGCCCGATCGACGCGAGGGAGAAGGGCCCGGAGGCGTCTTTATGAGGGTCGCCCGTTGCCGCTGCGATCCAGGAAGCGCTTCAGCGACTCTTCCGTGCGTTTCTGCGCTTCGGCCAACTCCTGCATCGTCCCGTAGAGCCGCGTCTGCGAGTCGGTGAGGGCGGCAATCTTCGATTCCGTATCCACCAGCATCCGTATCCCGGTCTGCAGCAGGTTCCTGATGGCGGTCAGGGTCCGGTCGTGCGCGATGATCTTCTCATCATGCTCGGAGAGCTTCAGTTCGATTTTCTCGAAGCGTTCCTGCGGTTCGGGATCCATAAAGTGCAATTTTATTCTTCCGGCCCAGGTTGTTCCACATGCATGGCTCAGCAGTCGGTTAACGTCCGCGGTGACAAACCGGTGTGCCCAGCCGCAATCACCGGTTTGCCGCACGCCAGGCCGCCTGCCGCCCGAAATCCCGAACGGCAGGGGCCTGGGTTCCAGAGGGGCACCCTACTTTGTTTTTTCCGCGCCGGCCATCGCAGCCTGTTTCTGTTGCCACTCTTTGGCGCGCCGCTCCAGTTCCGCGGGTGCCACGTCCTCGACGTGTGTGGCGATCCACCAGTTGTTGCCCTGCGAGTCGGTCACGCCACCGTGGCGATCGCCGTAGAACTGGGTTGCGGGCTCGCTCAGCGACTTGGCTCCGGCGGCAATCGCCTTGCTGTAAGCGGCGTCGCAGTCTTCCACATACAGGTAGAAGTTGGCCGGTCTGGCTTTCCACTGGTCATGGGCTCCGCCCAGCATCACCATCGAGGTGCCGACTTTCACCTCGGCATGCTGTATGCGGCCTCGCTCGTCGCGCATCGCGAAGGTCTCCTGCGCATCGAATGCCTTCTTCAGGAAGTCGATCACGGCCCCGGCATCGTCGACCGTGATGTAGGGAGTAACGGTGTGGTATCCATCGGGAATGGGTTTAACGGCCATGGTGATCTCCTCGTGTGAATGGAATCGTCGAAACCGGCAATAGCGGTCTCCGGCGGCAATTCCTTTCAGCATATCCGATTTCCTGCCGCCAGTTGAAACCCTGCCGCGAGCTGGCAGCGCGCACGCCTGCCCTATTGTCCACTTGGGTTCCCCGGCAGTTGGTTCTACAATCCGGAGTAGTACCCATCTAAACTCCTGAGTAGCTGGAGGCACGCCGTGCCCGGTATCACTGGCCTCGTTGTAATCATCATCTTCGTTCTTTACATCATCAACTCGATCAAGATTCTGGCCGAGTATGAGCGGGGAGTCATTTTCCGCCTGGGACGTCTGCTCGGGATGCCAAAAGGTCCCGGCATCATTCTGGTTTTTGCGCCGGTAGACCGCATGGTGCGGGTCTCGCTGCGGCAGGAGGCGCTGGAGGTTCCGCCGCAGGACATCATCACCCGCGACAACGTCACGCTGAAGGTGAATGCCGTCATCTTCCTGCGCGTGATCGATCCGAATAAGGCTGTGGTCGCGGTCTCCAACTACATGTACCAGACCTCGCAGTTCGCCCAGACCACGCTGCGCTCGGTGCTGGGCGAAGTCGATCTCGACGAGCTGCTGGCACATCGCGAGAAGATCAACCTGCGTCTGCAGTCCATTCTCGACCAGCACACCGATCCCTGGGGTGTGAAAGTGACGAACGTGGAGGTGAAGCAGGTCGATCTGCCGGAAACCATGACGCGCGCCATGGCCAAGCAGGCCGAGGCCGAGCGCGAGAAGCGGTCGAAGATCATTCACGCCGAAGGCGAATTCGCCGCCGCCCAGCGGCTGACCGAGGCGGCGCACCTGCTGGCCGCCGAGCCCACCAGCATCCAGTTGCGCTATCTGCAGACGCTGACCGAGATCGGCGTGGAAAAGAACACCACCATCATCTTCCCCGTTCCGGTGGACCTGCTGGCTGGTCTGCAGAACCTGGTGAAGGCGGACACGGCGAAGATCGGCGGTTTCCAGCCGCCGCAGGACAAAGGAGTACAGGTCTCAAAGTAAGCGGGGTTGAGCTGTGCACACGATGGCGTCGGACGATACCGAAATCACGCTCGGCGTAGGCAAGCTGCTGGGGCTCTTCTTTCTGCTGGCGGCCATTTGCGGGGTGTTCTTTTCCATCGGCTATTCGCTGGGGAAAAGTTCCGGGCGCGAGCAGGCGCTGAACGATCAGGCGGTGCAGACGGGCGCATCTGCGGGTTCGGCGTCAGCCGGTTCGGCAAGCAGTGATGGCAAGCCGTCGGCCGCGGTCGTGGCCAGGGCGCCGGCGGATGACTCCAGCGCGGCCGCCGCGCAGAACAGCAATCTCACGTTCTACAAGGCAGTGCAGCAGAGCGACTCCCGCCCGCAGACTGCTGCCGCCAACTCTGCGCAAACCGCGGCTGCGGCGCCGACTGCGGAAGCCGCAAACGGCTCCGCGGCAACCTCCGGCGCGCCCGGCAAATCCGCGACCAATACCCACACTGCTGCCGATGTCATCTCGCACACTTCTCCGGTGACCGGCCCGGGAACCATCGTGGTGCAGATCGCCGCTCTTTCGCGCGAGGATGACGCCGTGGCCCTCGCCGGCGCACTTCGCAAAAAGAACTACAACGTCTTCGTGGTCAATAATCCCGTCACCAACGACCGGCTCTATCACGTCCAGGTCGGGCCGTTTTCCACCCTCACCGATGCCGAAGCCATGAAAGCGAGGCTGGTTGCCGAAGGCTACAATCCCATTATCAAGAAATAGCCGTGACGAATCAGCCATCGTCCCTCAGCCGTGGTATCCGGCGGCCGTATTCTCGGTCGTGTCTGAAATCTGCAGATTTCAGACATTACCCGATTTCGTTATTCCGCAGCAGCAAACCGTGCTAGAGTAGCTCCCGCTTTTCGGCCCGGGGCCCTTGTCTCACGATTGCGAGAGGAGGTCCCGCCTTGAAAACCGGTCTCCGGGTCTCTCTGCTTTTCCTGTTGTGCTCGCTTCCCGCCTCAGCCGGCACGCTGTATGAGAATGGCCCGATCAATGGCGAAACGGACGCCTGGACCATCAACTTAGGATTCGTAATGAGTGACAGCATTACGATTTCCACTCCCAACAGCACCATTACCGGACTGTCCTTCGCAGCATGGCTGTTCCAGGGGGACACGCTGGAATCGGTTCAGGTGTTGATAACTTCGGAGGACCTGGGCGGAACGATATATTTCAACGGAGTGGTCAATTTCAACCCGTCCGGCTGCTTTCTGAACAACTACGGCTACGACGTGTGCACGGAGACGGGAGGTCTTCAATGGGCCCACTCTGCGCCTCGGCACCTATTGGCTGAATATGGAGAACGCGGTCAGCGCCTTCGGCGATCCGGTGTACTGGGACGAGAACAGCGGCATTGGCTGTCATTCTCCAGGGTGCCCCTCGCAGGCGGGACCGCCTCTGGGGTCGGATCCTTCGGAGGCATTCACCATCCTCGGTGATGTCGGCGGAACGGGCTCAGTCCCTGAACCCGGCAGCCTGTTGCTGTTCGGTTCGGCATTCGTGGGCATCGTCGGAATCCTGCGGCGGAAACCGTTCTAAGCCCTCCGATCTGGAGCCTGAGCAGGGCAGGGGAAAAGCGGCAGCATTCAAAGGCCAGGATGCAAACCAGTTCGCGCTTTCCCCCTCAATACCTATGGCGAAGCGATCAGACATCACGACCGATCCAGTAAGCAGGGAAGTGGCTAGTTTTATTTCCGCTCACGCCCCGGAAGTGCGCGATCTTACGCTGGCGGCTCGCTCGTTCGTACTCAGGATGATTCCTGACGTTTCTGAGCAGGTTGACGTGAAGGCGCGAATCATCGGCTATGGCTACGGTCCGAAATACGCCGACATGGTTTGTATGCTCATGCCGACAAAAGCCGGGGTGAATTTAGGTATCGCCTATGCGATGGAATTACCTGACCCGGACGGGCTTCTGGAAGGAACAGGCAGATTGCACCGTCACGTCAAGCTCAGGAGCAAAGCGGATCTGGAGGATGCTGCGCTGAAGTCTCTTATGCGGGCCGCGATTGCGCGCCAGCAACTGCGGGCACAGAAGCAGAAAAAATAGGGATGTGAAAACCGCTCCAGTGCAGGGCTGCCGCACTTGTGCAGGCTATTCGTACCTCAGCGCTTCAATAGGATCGAGTCGCGAAGCCTTGATGGCGGGCAGCATCCCGCTTACCAGCCCAACCACCGTCAGGATGACGGTTGCAATCACCACCGTTGACGGGTCGATGATGAGGCGGATGTCGGCGGCCTCGGCGTTCTTGGCCACAGCGCTGTAGAAGGTAATGCGGCCGACTCCCAGCGACACCGCATAGGCCAGCGCAATTCCCGCGATGCCTCCGGCGAAAGTGATGGCCAGGGCTTCCGCCAGAAACTGGAAGAGGATGTCGCGGCGGCGGCCGCCGAGAGCTTTCTCCACGCCGATCTCGCGCGTCCGCTGCGTCACCGCAACCAGCATGATGTTCATCAGTCCGACACCGCCGATGCCCAGCGTCAGAGTGCCGATGAACGCCAGCAGCACCTTCAGTCCGGTGATGATGATTTCGAACTGCTGGAGCTGCTTCATCATGTTGTAGATGAAGACGGCGCGCTTGTCGTCGGGCTTGAAGTTGTACTGCTGGGCCAGCGCTGCCCGTATCTGTTTTTCCACCAGCTCGTAGTCGTTGCCTTCGTACGACAGCCAGACGCCGTCAAGATAATGCGTGTCCTTGAAGTCGCTCATCGCGCTGAAGGGCACGTAAATCGTCTTGTTGACGCTGTCGTCGCCTTCCTGCATGTGGGGCGCGAGCACGCCCACCACCTGGTAGCTGATGCCTCCGATGCGGATATGCTGCCCCAGCGCGTATTCGCCCGAGAACAGCTTTAACTTTGCGTCGGAGCTGATGACCGCCACCCGCGCGCGGGAGGCTTCGTCGTCCTCGTTCAGCAGGCGTCCTTCGGCGAGATTCAATGCCAGGATTCTGAAGATGGCGGGACGATCCCCATCGATGGGCAGGTCATAGGTGCGCACGTCATGCTGCACGCTGACCTGCTTCTCCTCCATCGGCGTGATGCGGTTGACCAGCGGGGCGGCGGCGGTGATGCGGTCGATATCTTCGATGGTGAATTTGATCTGGGTGCCGGCTTTCTGCCCGCCGGCCTGCTGCGAGGTGCGGCCGGGAAAAACGCCGATGATGCGCGTGCCCCAGCTCTGGAAAATGACTTCGATGGCGCGGCCGAAACCAGCTCCGTAGGCGAGCAGAAGCACCACGGTCGCGATTCCCCACGCCATACCCAGCATGGTGAGGGCGGTGCGGCGGCGGTTGTAGCGCATCGCGCTGTAAGCCTGCGTTAGCAGATCTCCGACCATAACTACTCCTGCCTCAACGCGTCCACCGGCTGCAACATGGCGGCCTTGCGCGCGGGATAGATGCCCGCGATGATGCCCGCGGCCGCCAGCGTGCCGATGGCCAGCGTGGCTGACATGATGGACATGGTTGGCGGATCGAACCCGGGCACCTCGCCCACGCCGCGCATCATGTACATCAGCAGCCCCGCGCCGCCCATCCCGATGCTGCCGCTCATCAGGGTAAGAAATGCGCCTTCGAGGAAGAACTGCAGCAGGATGCTGCGATGGGTTGCGCCCAGCGCCTTGCGCAACCCGATTTCCTGGGTGCGTTCGCTCACCGCGACCAGCATGATGTTGATGATGCCGATGGCCCCGAGGGTGAGCGTCACCAGACCGACTCCCCCGAGGAACAGGTCCATGACGTCAAAGATCCTGGCCACAGTGTCGGAGTTCTTGATAGTGTCCCAGTCCTCGAACGCGTCCTCATCGTGCCAGTCAAAGCCATGATTGCGGGCAATGATACGGCGCACCTCTTCGCGCGCCAGCGCGTGCTCCTGGCGAATGCGCGGACGGTAGTTGATGAACGAAACGGCATCTTCTTGGCCTTCCTTGGTGAGGGGAAAGAACTGGCGCATGGTGCTGAAGGGGAGGAAGACACGGTTGTTGGTGGAATTGTTGTCTCCGTGTCCCACCCGGTGCACCACGCCGATCACCTCGAAGCGAATCCCGTTCAGCAGGATGGTGTTGCCGACCGCCGGTCTGCCGGGGAAGAGGTTCTTCAGCATCTCGTCGCCCACAACCGCGACCAGGCGCTTTTGCGCTTCGTCGTCCTGATTCAGCCATCGCCCCGCCGCCAGCGGCAGATAACGGACCTGGTCGTAGTGGGGCGGAACACCGCTGACCTCGCCGTTGGTGTTGCCGTAATCGCTGACCTCGCGGATGTCCATGCGCGACAGCACGGGAGCGGCGGCGCGCACATGCGGCGCTTCGTTCAGGATGTCGTGGTAGTCCTCATCGGTAAGGTTGTAGGTGTGCGCCGAACTCATGTTCCCGGCGACGGCCGGTGCGCGCCCCGGAAAAATGAACATGATGTCTTCGCCCAGCGAATTCAGTTCCCGGCGGTTGCCGGAGCGGAAGCCTTCACCCAGGCCGACCAGCAGCAGCAGCGAGCCCACTCCCCAGGCGATGCCGAACATCGTCAGGAAGGACCGCAGCTTGTGCGCCCACAGCGTGCGCAGCATCTGCCGGAGTGTCTCGAAGAACATCATGGAAAGACCCTGGACTGAGGTGCTACTTCCCCTGATCAGGTATACGCGAAGTTACCACGGTTGGTTCCGCCTACTCGCCCGCCACGCTATTGGACACCAGCAACACGCAGAAGGGTAGCGACTTAATTGCGATCAGATGAGGCGCAACGTGGCAGATGAAAAGCAGACGAAAATTGTGGAGATTGGCGCTTTCGGGCCACACAATCTGCGCTGAATTGGTTATATTGGAAGAACGCATCAGCGGGTATCGATGGCCAGCCCCATCATTGCGGATGCGAATCTGTTGAGTTTTACAGGAGTGAAGTACGATGCCGAAAGCACCACGGGACAAGGGAAGCACAACGCCACGAAAGCGGAGCCGCAAAGCCGCGCCGGAATCCGGCAACGGTGTGCATGCGGGGAACGGTAAGGGCGCTGTGGCAGAATCCGTAACTCCCTCGGCGGCAGTTGCCAACCAGGTTCAACTCTCCCCCGGCTTGGAGGAACGGATTCGTCTGCGTGCCTATGAACTGTACCAGGAGCGCGGCGGTAGCGGCGGTTCTCCCGAACAGGACTGGCTTCGTGCCCAAGCGGAAATCTGCGGCACAAGCGCTTAAGTAACTCTGCACGTTATACTTGCGTGTGGTTGGACCGGGTGGCGACTCTGCCCGGAAGCGCCGGACCGCAGCTAGGCGTGCTCCGATGAGTGCGGGCTCAGGCACCGGCAATCGGGCGCCGGGTGTCGCCTGCGCGCGAGTTGCCGCGCCCGCCGCAGGATGCGCGCTATGCGCCCGAAGAAAAGACCATCCGCAACATTCGCCTGGTTCAATGTCGCGCGCAATTGCACCTCTGAACCAGGCTGTACCGCCCGGTGAACGGTTGGGGCGGAATCCTGAGGGCGAAGCGATTTGAAGCAGGTCCTTCTTATCGACGATAACCCGGTGCAACTCAGCATTCGCGAGGCGGTGCTGCGCGATGCCGGCCTTCAGGTTTCGGCCGCGACAACCGCTGAAAGCGCCCTCGCAACCCTGCGGAGCCTGCAGGACAGTATCGGCGTTGTGGTGACCGACCATGTCATGCCCGGAACCAGCGGGCTGGACGTGGTCCGGGAGATCCGCGGCATAAGCCGGGCCCTGCCCATCATCGTGCTGAGCGGTCTGGTGGAGGCGGAGCCCGAATACGACGATCTGGACGTAATCTTCCGCGCCAAGCCTTTTCCTCCCCAGGAACTCATTGCTTTGGTGCGGTCCAGTCTGCAGCAGGGGGAGTCGGGGCCCAGCGCTGCCTAGCGCCGGGTCAAAACCGGCGGGGCGGGAAGGCGATCCAGCCGGCGCTGTTTGACTAAAGTCACATGGCATTCTGCCCGGGATAAGACTATCCTTTGGACATGCAGCGCGGCCCTGTCTGGGGTAAGCGGCCGTGCGAAACGGGGTGATTGGCAGAAATGTCCGAGCAGGGAAGCAGATATCTTCGCTTCGGCGTCGTTATGGCCGTCATTGTCGCCGCCCTGGGTTATCTCGCCTACACTGGCGTCCAGGAAAGCAAGAGCTACTACGTGACCATCCGGGAGCTGAACGGCATGGGCAACAGCGCCTACAGCAAACGCCTGCGGGTGGCCGGCAATGTGGTGCCCGGCTCCATCCGTCGCCAGGGCACTCACGTGCAGTTTGAACTGATGGAACAGGACCGCACGCTGCCCGTGGTGTACAGCGGGACGGAAGCCCCGCCTGATACCTTCAAGGACAATGCCCAGGCGCTGGCCGAGGGCCGCTTCGGACGGGACGGCGTCTTCCACGCCACCAACATCCAGGCCAAATGTGCCTCGAAATACGCGCCGAAACAGCCCGGCCAGCCGGGAGCTGCTCCCCCGGCGCAGGGCGCCGCCCAGAAAGCTTCGCTGACGGCAGGCCCGGCGATGGGTCAATAGGCGATTGCAGGTACCTCTGACGGAATCGCACCCGATGCAAGGTATCAGCGACCCACATCCTCCGCCTGTCATCGTCCTCGACAATCTGGTCAAGTTCTTCGGCCGCTTCGCCGCCCTTCGCGGTATTTCGGCCAGCTTTGCCCCTGGCCGCCTGTACGTCGTGCTGGGCGACAACGGCGCCGGCAAGAGCACGCTGCTGCGCATCGTCGCCGGACTGACGGAACCCAGCCAGGGGAGCTTGACGCTGCTGGGCGCCCGCCGGGTCCGTGACGTCGCTCACCGCTTCGGCTACATGGGGCACGCGCCACTGCTTTACGACGAGCTGAGCGGGAGGGAGAACCTGCGCTACTTCGCCGGCCTGTATGGCATTCATAATGACGAGGCCGGCCGCGAAGCCATGGGCATGGTAGGGCTCGATCCCGATCTGTCGCGCCGCGTCGGCCAGTACTCCCAGGGAATGCGGCAGCGCCTGTCGCTGGCCCGGGCCGTACTCCACCATCCGGAGCTGATGCTGCTGGATGAACCATTCTCCAATGTCGATGTGCATTCCGCGCGCGCCATGGCCGCGGTGCTGGGGCAGCTGCGCGACCAGGGCAAAACCATCTTCGTGGTCACTCATCAGGCGGCGCTGATGGAGGCTGTTGCCGACGAATGGGTGCACATGGCGGCAGGCCAGATCGTCAATCGCGAACCGGTGCTGCGCGGCGCCGCTGCCGCCGATTCCGGATTGAGGAGCGCGCGATGAGCATGCTGGAGGTCACGCGCGCGACATTGGTCAAGGACCTGCGCATGGAGTGGCGTTCCAGGGACGCCATCAATTCCATGCTCTTCTTTGCCCTGCTGGTGGTGGTGATCTTCAGCTTCGCCTTCAATCCCACGGCGGAGGAGTCGCGGCTTATCGCCGGCGGACTGATCTGGGTGGCATTTCTGTTCGCCGCCGTTGTCGCCCTGAACCAGACATGGGCCCGCGAGCTGCGTAACCAGGTGCTGGATGCCTGGCGCGTCTCGCCCGCCCCGGCCAACGCGCTGTTTCTCGCCAAAACCCTTGGCAACTTTCTCTTCGTGGTCGCGCTGGAAGTTCTGATGACGCCGCTGTTCGTTGTCTTCTACGAACTGCGATCGGTAGGGCCGGTGTGGCAATTGGCCGTGGTGGCATTGCTGGGGACCTGGGCGCTGGTGGTGAACGGAACGTTCTTCGCGGCGTTGTCGATTCGCACTCGCAGCCGCGAGATCATGCTGCCGCTCATTCTGTTTCCGATTTCGATTCCGGCGCTGCTGGGCATGGTGGACGCGACCACGTCCATCCTGACCGGCGAGGCGTCACCTGATTTCTGGATCAGGATGCTGGCGGTTTACGACATCGTCTTTACCGCGGTTTGCCTGCTGCTGTTTGAAACGGTTTTGAACGCCGAATAAAAATGAGAAACGCGGAATGAGAAAACTCGCACTGATTTCGATTCCTGTTACCGTGGTGCTGCTCGGCGTCACAAGCTATCTCGCGCTGGAAGTTGCTCCCACCGAGCAGACAATGGGCGACGTGCAGCGTATCTTCTATTATCACGTTCCCTCCGGCTGGGTGGCCTTTCTCTGCTTCTTCATCAACTTCGTGGCCTCCGTCGTCTATCTCTGGAAGAGGAGCGCGGCCAGCGATGCCATGGCGGCGGCTGCGGCGGAGGTGGGCGTGGTCTTCTGCACCGTGCTGCTGATCACCGGACCGCTGTGGGCACGGCCGGTCTGGGGCATCTGGTGGACGTGGGACGCGCGGCTCACCACCACCCTGGTCCTCTGGCTCATTTACGTCAGCTATCTGGTGCTGCGGCGCTTCGCGGCGGGAGGACAGACACAGGTGCTGGCGGCCGCGTTCGCCATCTTCGGCTTCGTCGATGTGCCGATCGTTTACATGTCCATCCGCTGGTTCCGCACCCAGCATCCGTCGCCGGTGATCGGCGGCGGTCAGGGCTCGGGACTCGATCCTGCGATGGCGCGGGTCTTCCTTGCCAACCTGGCCGCCTTTACGCTGCTGGGAATTCTTTTCCTCGTGCTGCGATACAAGCTGCAGGTAAAGGAGCAGGCGCTGGAATTGGCCCACGCTGAGGCTGCGCTGAAGGGTGGGTCGCAATGAACCCGATCACGTTTCTGAAAGCCGCCTATATCGTCGCGTGGGTAGTGTACCTGGGATACCCTGGAAGGATTCTGCTGCGCATGGGGCGGATGGAAGAAGAGCGCAAGGATCTGGAGCGCAAGGGTACCGGCTCCCCAGAATAGAAACGCATCGCGTTGTGCAGAAACAGAGAGGCTTACTCCTGCACATGCAAGGGTGTCATACCGGCTGCGTGTGGCGCCGCGGAGTTTCTGCTGCTCGATCTGGCCTACAGTTAGCGGCTCGAAGGCCCCGCGATTGGTATTGGGGCGCAAAATTACGAGCGCCTGGCCAAAGCACGTTGACGGACTCCCCCCTCCTTCGCGAGAGCCACGAATGAGGGGGGTACTTGTCAGTTGAGATGTTCGCCGAACCAGCCAGAATCCTCCTCTGGCAGGTCAGCGTTCGGGCGACGGACGCGAAGCCGGGGCGCGGCCACCGGGCGTTATCTCGAATACAAGTCCGTAGTTATACACTCCGCCGAAGGAGGCCACTCCGTAGAGATTGCCCAGCGAGTCGCGAACCAGGCCCCCTTCCGAAAGACTCCCGTCCGCGCCATTGGTGAAGGTATAAAGCGGTGTGTAGCTCCAGCCGTTCGCTCCGGGCGTCAGTTCGAAGACTGTGCTGTAATGGCCGGTCTCGATGGGACAGGTCACACCATAGAGATTGCCCGCTGGATCCATAAGCAGGTTCCTCCATATCCCGGTTCCCAATTCGGATTCGTAGCCCCAGCCGGTGATGGGATAAATCAGGTTATACGTCCATCCGTCCTCTCCGGGGGACAATTTGAACACCGCGCCGCCCCCTGCTGTGCCATCTACCGAGGTGGCGCCGTAGAGATTACCCGAAGCATCGAAGATCACGCCTGCCATGGGGAAAGATCCGTCATCGCCACCCGTAAAGTTGTACAGTACAGTTCCATCGCCGGAGGGCGTGACCTTGTACACCACGCCAGCATTCGCGGTGCCGCCCTTGGTAGTGGTGCCGTAGAGATTGCCTGCGGCATCCAGGGTTACGCCGCTCATGGGAAAAGCTCCAACTGTGCCCATGGGGGCAAAGTTATAAAGGGTTTGGAACGTCCAGCCGCCATTGGAAGGGCTCAGCTTGTAGACCGTGCCCTGGCCATAACTGCCACCATCTGTGGTCGTGCCGTACAGATTGCCTTGCGAGTCCATCGTCAAATCGCCAAAAAATGGGTATTGACCGTCCCAGTAATTAAAGCTGTGCAGCCACGTGGCCCACATGGGGGAGAGAACAGACACGGGGTACGCATTCGGTGAAGGTCGCAGGCTAAAAACAGTACCGAAGTTATATGTGCCTCCCTCCCAGGCCGCTCCGTAAAGGACGCCGCTGGGGTCCCGAACCACATTCCCATAGGGATTTTGCCCATCCGTTGGCCCGCCCGTGCCGAAAGTATAGAGGGTCGTCAAGACCCAGCCGTCGCCCGCAGGACCGAGTTTGTACACCGTGCCCCATCCGGTTGAGCCGTTGTAGTAGGTGGTCCCGTAGATGTTCCCTCTGGCATCCAGAAGCGGGGTGCCCAGCGGAGTTCCGCCATCGCCCTGGCCAGTAAAGGTATGAAGTACGGTAAAAGTTTGCGCCTGTGCCGCTCCGCACAGGACGACGAACATCGCAAAAACAAAAACAAAAAGCGCCAGCGCGGCTGCGCCGGCGATTCTGCGACTCTGTATTTTCATGAGTTCGTTTCTCCAAGGATTTATAACTGCGGTGATACCGATTAATTCCTGGCAGTCAGACTCCCCCGGGCCGTTAAGGAGCGTTGGGCACACGCCCAACGTGATACCTTGCCTGTTAGCGCGGTCGTCTCAAAAGTAAAATGCGGCCTTCGTCCTTACGAAAGTAACTTCTTCCAACTTGTCGGCGAGCATCGCTCGCTTCAAACCGAAGCTGACCTTAGATGTCATCGAAGGACCTATCACACAAGGCCGCCGGGCTTTACCATCCCAAGGTGGCTGACCATGTGCCCCATTCCAACCGCGACAACCTCGCTCGCGATGTTTTCCGCGCGCGGGGTTTCTTCGGCGCGTTGCGTTTCTATGCCTCGGGATTTGTCGAGCTCCTGCGCGATCTGACTCCCGAGCGGCGCAGGTCCCGCTACGGCGATATCGATTTTGACTTCGAATACGGCGTGGATACGACGTGGGCAACCGTATCGCTGCGTACCCGGGTGCGCGAGTGGCTTTCGGGAGGCCAGTATCAGCCTTCCGAGCCTGGCCTGTTCCGCGAAATTCTCGATTTGCTGCCCATTGCGGTGAATGATTTCACCTTCATTGATCTCGGCTCGGGTAAGGGGCGGACTTTACTGCTCGCCTCCAGCTATCCCTTCCGGCGGATCATCGGCATCGAACTCCTCGGCGAGCTGAACGCGATCGCCCTGCGCAACCTCGCGCGCTACCGAAACGACCAGCAGAAGTGCTTCGTGATCGAATCCCGCGCCGGCGACGCGCGAGACTTTGAGTTTCCCGCCGAACCAACCGTCCTTTACCTCTTCAATCCCTTTCCCCGGCACGTACTGCGCGAGGTTCTGGCAAACCTGCACCGCTCGCAGCTTGCCACTCCGCAGCGGGTATTTGTGATCTATCACCACCTGGTGTATGAAGACATTCTTGCCGCACAGGACTGGTTGCGCCTGATCAAACGCACGCACCAGTTCGCCATCTACGAAGCGGCGGTCGGCTGACTTCCGCCTTGCCGCCCGCTCCAGCAGCCAACTCGCGCATCATTCGGCGCAACCATGCCTGAGATGGGGTGCGGGCCCTCCGTCTCGCACACATGCTCGCGGGAGAACACGGGAATGGCATCGTGCCTACGAACCGCAGGACAGCAGAACACCGTGGTCGCCAGCGGGGGACTGGTGCTGCGATTCTAGTGCCCGCCTGTTTGCGGCTTTCGCTATGCTCCGCCTGCGATTAAGATGTTCTCGCGGGTGAACCATGCCAGAAACTGCCAATTCAGGCGCGGGTGGAAGCCAGGAGAAAAATGCGGCCGAACATGTGGCGGAGGCGCACCGGATACTGAGTGGGATGCGACAGCGTCTTGATCAGCATCCGGAACTTGAAAAGGCCATCACCAATCTGGAGATGGCGCTCAGCATCCTGACGACCAAGACCGGGGGGATGCTCTGAACGCGCCCGGCGAGCCGCCGATGACACGCCGAAGCGCACTACCTCCCCATGCCCCAAATCAGCAGAAAGGCTGAGCAGCCCGGGTCATCTGGTGCAACTCGCATTCCAATCCCCCGTCGATGACGGCCGGCGGCTGTATAGTGTTTCACGGAGCTGGCCATGAAGCGTGTTCTTGCGGTCGTAATCACAACCGCGTTTCTTGCCGTCCTGCCCGCACTCGCCCAGAAGCCATTCAGGGTCGCCGATCGCGTCAGGCTGGGTGGTGAGGGAGGCTGGGACTATCTCACCTGGGACAGCGACGGACATCGGCTGTTCATCACCCGCGGCAGTCACGTCATGGTTATCGACGCGAAGACGCTGAAGGTGATCGGCGATATTGCTGACCTCTCGGGCATTCACGGCGTGGCGCTGGCACCGGAACTCAATCGCGGCTTCATCAGCAACGGCGGCGACAACACCGTCACTGTCTTTGACCTGAAAACGCTAAAGAAACTGGACAGCGTCAAGGTTGGCGAGCGCCCGGACGCCATTCTCTACGAGCCCTTCTCCCGGCGCGTGTTCACCTTCAATGCGCGCAGTCACGACTCCACCGCGCTGGATGCGCCGAGCGGCAAGGTGGTGGGTACGGTGCCGCTGGGCGGCAAGCCGGAGGTTGCCGCCAGCGATGGCAAGGGCAGACTTTATGTGAACCTCGAGGACAAAAGCCAGATCGCTGAAGTGGATGTAGCCAAACTGTCGGTGCTCAACACGTGGTCCATTGCTCCCTGTCAGGAGCCCAGTGCCCTCGCTTTTGACGCCGGGCATCTTCGCCTCTTCGCCGGATGCGACAACCGGATGATGGCGGTGGTGGACTCGGATTCCGGCAGGGTGGTCGCCACCGTACCGATCGGCGAAGGGGTGGATGCCGGCGCATTCAATCCCGGCACGCAGCAGGTCTTTATGTCCTGCGGCGAAGGCGTGCTGACCGTAATCCACGAAGATAGTCCGGACAGATATAGCGTGACGCAGAACCTCCCGACGGTGAAGGGCGCGCGCACCATGGCACTCGACCGGGACAGCAATGTGGTGTATCTGGTGACAGCCCAGCGTGAAGCAAAGCCTCCCGCTCCAGGCCAGCGCCCTGCCATCATCCCCGGTACCTTCGAGCTTATCGTGGTAAAGCCTGACTAAGCGTTCAAGCGCCGGCGTATCCGGGCAGCTTCTCTCAGGAAACCCGCTGTCCATCCCAGGCCGGTGCGGTTTTGCATGGCTCTCCATCGCCAATTGAAGTACTATTCCGGTCTCCCCTGGGTACCCACTACATAATCTGGAGGTAGCAATGAACCGCCTGTTTGTCGCCAGGACCATTTTTCTGGTCGCCATTTTGGTCCCGTCGTTCACTGGTTTTGCCGCCGGCCAGGCATTCTGGTCGCAGTGGGGCCGGAATGCACAACATCAGGGCATGGTCAATATTGCCGGGCAACCTCTGGACAGCAAACTTGCTGACATTGTGTACGATCCATTTACCCTGCAGGAACAGATCGAGAGCGGGGGCGAGCTGCTTGCGCACTATCAGTCCACTCTCATCGATGGCAACAGTTTCTACATGGTGCAGAAGAGTGGCAGCTATCACTCCTGTCACCCGGCAGGCCTGTGGGAATATGGTTTGCCCTGTGGACCCAATGCGTGGAATCAGGTGCAGTGGAATGTTGTGCGCTACGATTGGCAACAGAACACGCCAGTTGTGGTCTGGACCTACCCTACCGACTGGAAACCGGAGCCGAATGACACGAATCTGGTGTTGGGATTTGTTGGTTTGGGCGGCTGGGAGCCGGTCTTCCACCCCGCGCTGGCCAACGGATTTCTCTACGTGCCAGGCGCCGCGGGTACGATATGGAAGGTGAATACCACCACCGGACAAACGCAGGCGCACATCAATCCCTTCCCCGGAGCTTCGATGAGTGCCGCCAACACATTTGTCTCCAGTCCCCTAACGGCCGATGATAGCGGCAACATTTATTACAACGTCATCGAGCTGAATATCAATGGCAACCCCTGGGACCAGAATGACGTAGCGGGAGCGTGGCTGGTCAAGGTTACCGCCACGGATTCCGCCGCCACGGTCGCATACGCCACCCTGGTGCCGAATGCGCCTCCGGGAAATTCCACGCAGTGCGAGGGCACGTTCTTCAATCTGCCGAACAGTGGTTCGGAGCTCCCGTGGCCTCCGCCCGGAATCGCCCTCCCGCCCACTCAGTTATGCGGATCGCAGCGTCCGGGAATAAACATTGCTCCTGCGGTCGCGCCCGATGGCACGGTTTATACGGTCAGCGTCGCACATTTCGACTCCCAGGTCGCTTACATGATCGCGGTGAATCCGGACCTGACGCCGAAGTGGGCTTCCTCGCTGCAGTATCGATTGACGGATGGCTGCGGCGTACTTTTGCCAATCGCTCCGCGGGGTGTCAACAACGAGCCGAATTCCTGCCGCTTCGGCACAAGGGTGGGAGTCGACCCGACGACAGACGCCCCCGGATCGGGTTCCGTAATTGACCAGTCGTCGTCCACGCCCACCGTGCTTCCCGATGGCTCGGTGCTGTTCGGCGCCACCGACAATTACAACTACAGCCGTGGACATCTTTTTCATTTCGATGCCCAGGGACATTTCCTCAACGCTTATACATTCGGGTGGGACTCGACCGCCGGAGTGTATCAACATGGCGGGACGTATTCGGTCGTGATCAAGGACAACCACTATCCATCGCCCGCATACTGCTTCTTCAATAATCCTGTCTGCACGCCGGTGCCCGCAGGGCCGTACCTTGTTTCGCAACTCGATACCAATCTCCAGGCTGAATGGTCCTTCCAGAACACGACCATCGACTCGCAACATCCCAACGGCTACGAGTGGTGTGTCAACGCGCCAGTGATCGACGTCAACGGGCTGGTCTATATCACCAGCGAAGACGGAAATATCTACTCGGTTCCGCAGGGCCACCACGGGATCTTCACGCAATGGCAGCAAAGGATCTTTCTGCTGGAAGCTTTGGGCGCTGCCTACACTCCACTTTCCATTGGTGACGACGGAAAGGTTTACAGCCAGAACGATGGCAATCTGTTCGTGGTCGGTCAGTAAGCTCTTCCGCAGGCCCTGGCGGATATCGTGGGCACAGGAATTGCGAAGCCGTTCTAAAGGTCAGCAATCCCAATCCCGAGGGCATGTGCCCGCTCCAGGGATTTACAAATCTTTGACGAAGCTGTGACATGCCAGAATCTCGCCCCGCCTAACATGTACCGGCCTCATCCCGCGGGAATCGTGACCGCTAATGGGAAGTCATCGGAAAAAGAAAATGAACACGCGCTCCATGAAAAATGGGTTGCCCACTTCGCATCGGACGGCAGGCGGCGCAAGGAAAAGGTTTTGCTCTGCTCAGGAGAAAATGCCACGGTTTTCCGCCATTGCCTGCTGCGTATCGTTCTGTCTGGCTCTGCTGGTTTTCTGCAGTTGCCCGGGCTTCGGGCAGGCTGACGAATTCCAGCCCAACTCCGCGGCCGGACCCACCGGCGTCCTGGTTCACAGCCGGTTTGGCGGGCAAATCTTCGGCTTTGACATCGATCAGAACGGTACGGAGGGCCTGTTGGCTGAGGCCAGGACGCTCTCCAACGGCAATGTGCTGGCGGCGGTGGAAACCTTCGATCAGGCGACCGGGAACATCCTCAACATCGTGGCGCTGACGCAGCCCACGCACGCGCAGGATGATTTCGTCACCATGGGCGTGGTGGGCAACAGTGTGGGGCTATTTGAACACGAGCACGTAGGAGGGCTGTTCGTCACCAGCCGCACCTTCAGCATCTTGAATCCGCTCTCCTCCAACCGGGTTAGCGGTGTGTGGATCCCGCCCATCGGATCGCAGCACATCATCATGCCCGGCGGGGTGAGCCGCAGCCAGGGAGCGCCGAACGTGGCCGTGTTCGCCTACGACAATAGCGGACAGTTCATTCCCTGGGTGTTCAGCTCCAACGTCGCCAACAATACCTTCGGTCCCATCGCCAGGATCACGGACTCCAATAATTTCGGCAGCGTACCTCCGCCCATCGCCTACGATAGCGCGACCAATCAGGCATTGCTGGGTGGAGGCCCGGGATGCTTTGGCTGCCGGCCCGTCTTCGCCGTAGTTGACCTTACCCAGGGGACGTACACGGAGTTTGTCGGGATCGGATTCGGCTTTATCAACGGCCTGGCCATCGATGCCGCCGACGGCATTGCCTGTAGTACGACGGAAGATGACGCGAACGTAGAGTTTTACGATCTCAGCACGCAGACCGGCTTCAGCGTGGTGCTGCCGGGATCAGGTGAACAGCAGTTTTACAGCGGCGCCGACGTCGAGTTCGATCCCATTCACAAGCTGTTCCTGATCGCCCAGCCCAATTCAAGCTCGGCGCCCAGCGGCAGCACCATCTACGTTTACGACATACACGGCAACCTGCAGGAAACCATCAATGGATTCAGCTTCTCGAATACCTTCAATGTGGTTGCGACGCACATTGCGCTGCACCCCAGCCTTCGCTCCGGGTACGTGGACGGTCCTGACCAGGGCGTGACCGAGCTTCAGGCGTTTACATACTGACGAGCCATAGCTGAAAGCACGTCCGACGCCTGTCCGCTGCCGCCACGCGCGAACGGCCACATCCCGCCCGATTGCCATCTATCGCGGCGATGCCGAAGGAGCGGCATTCTCGATCAATGACCAGGTGACGCGACAGAAGCGTCGGGATCGTGCGCGAGACTAGCTGCGCTTTCCGGCTTTCTTCCCGGGAGCTTCTGTTTTTCCCTCACCCATCTGCCCGCTGACGCTTGCCAGGACTTTCTGGAACGCCTCTTCCGCCGTCAGTTCCTTTTTGCCAGACCGGTTGTGGCGATACTTGTGTTCGAAAGCGCAGGTGCGGCAGCGCACCATCCGCACCTCCTCTCCCTCTATGCTGACCACCGCGTGATCGGTGCCGCGTTTGCAGCGCGAGCAATAGTCGTCAATGTCGTCGCCAAGTCGCATCGTGATGTTGGCCTCCAGCCGGAATTCATCGTCTCATAATCTGCTGCCCTGGGGCCGCTCCCTTATGTGGACGGGGAGTGCCCCGTTACGGCGTGATCTCCCACACTATGCCGCAGCCGCCGGCGCAATAAAGCACTCTGCCACCAGTCGTCGTTGTGCCGTATAGGTTGCCATTCGTGCCGGCGACAACGCTGCCAAACGGACCTCCACCATCGCCGTTTCGCCCGGTAAAGTCGTGAAGGTCAACATAGGTCCACGTACCGTTGGAGAAGGCCAGCTTGAACACCGAGCCCTCGCCGGTGTCGCCGCTGAAGTAGTCTGCAAGTTCAAAGAAGTAGCTCGTCGTGCCATAGAGATTTCCGGCTGCATCCATCGTCAGGCGGGCATAAGGATAGGTGAAGCCGGAGGGAAAGCTGTACAGGGTTGTCAGCGTCCACTCGTCTCCGGACGGGCTGAGCATGAACACTGTGCCGTTGCCCTGACCCATATCTTCTGTCTGGGTTGTGCCATAAAGATTGCCCGCCTGATCGAAGATGAGGCCGCCGTAAGGGCCTGATCCGCTGCTTGCAAAGCTGTGCAGCACATGCTCCGTCCACCCCGAGTCGGAGTGCGTCAACTGAAAGACTGTTCCCCGTGCGCCGGCCCCGCCGTACAGGGTCGTACCGTAGAGATTGCCGGCACGATCCAGGATCACGCCGCTCTTCGGCTCACTGCCATCTTCTCCACCGGTGAAGCTGTAAAGAATGGACTCTGTCCAGCTTCCATTGGAGGGCGTCAACTGGTACACCGAGCCATGTCCATAACTGCCGCCGTCCGACGTGGTGCCGTAGATATTTCCGGCCTGGTCGAACGCCAGGTCGCCCAATCCAGGACCGCTTCCATCCATCGGCCCGATGAAACGGTACAGCACGGTTTCCTGTCCGGGGCACACCGCGCTCTTGCACGGCGTGGCTGGAAGTCTCAGGCTGAACACCGTGGCTTTGCCGGTCCCGCCAAAGGCAGGGTCGCCGGTGGTGGTGCCGTACAGGAGACCATCCGGGCCGAAGAGGACCCTGGCTTCAGGGGTTGTGCCATCGTCGCCTCCAGTAAACTCGTAGACCGGCGTAATGGTCCAGCCGGTGGGCGCGCGAGTCAGCCTGAAAACCGTACCGCATCCATAGAGGCAATGATAGAGAACTGCCTGGCCGCCGTCCGCGGTTGTGCCGTAGAAATTTCCCGCGCCATCCATGGTGAGCCCGGCAATCGGAGAATTCCCGTCTCCCCCGCCGGTGAAGTTGTGCAGTACCGTAAGCGTCTGCGCCTGAGCCGGGCCCACTGCCACCATGGTGAGCGCACAAAGCAACGCCAGGCCGATCGCCGCTTCACGTAATCTGCTCTGCAAATCCGGTGTCGTATCCTTCGCCAGCGTAGTCACGTTGATCCCCCATTGCGACGCCTACAATCCGATTTTGAATGGTGGTACTTTACACCCGAATGTGGCGAGCCTGCAGCAGGACTATAGCTGTTGTAATCGGGCGTTATCGGATGAGTGGGCTGAGACAGAAGACGCCATCCCCTGCGAGACGGCGTTTTCTGTTGCACCTATGCTTTCGGTTGCGGCACGATTCGCATGTACGGCCGGGGGGCTTTCCAGCCGTTGGGATACACCTTCCTGGCTTCATCGTCGGAGACGGCGCCGGAGATGATGACGTCGTCGCCCGGCTGCCAGTTCATCGGCGTGGATACCTTGTGCCTGGCCGTCAACTGCAGCGAATCGATTACGCGCAACACCTCGTCGAAGTTACGCCCAGTCGACATCGGGTAGACGATGATGAGTTTGATCTTCTTGTCGGGGCCGATGACAAACACGTTGCGAACCGTCATATTGTCGTTGGGCGTTCTGCCCGCGCTGGTTCCAGTCGCACTGGCGGGCAGCATTCCATAGAGTTTTGCGATCTCCAGATCGGTATCGCCGATCATCGGATAATTGGGCGCGTGGCCCTGAGTTTCTTTGATGTCGTCGGCCCAGCGGGCGTGGTCGTTAACCGGATCGACGCTGAGGCCGATGATCCTGACATTCCGCTTGTCAAAATCGGGCTTCATCTTTGCCATGTAACCCAGTTCGGTGGTGCAAACGGGGGTGAAGTCCTTGGGATGAGAAAACAGGATTGCCCAGGAATCACCGATCCAGTCGTGGAACCGGATCGGGCCATGTGTGGTTTCAGCCTCAAAATCCGGAGCCACATCCCCAATGCGAAGAGACATAGCGCGCCTCCTTGCGCTGTGAAACTATATCCGGAATCTCCTTTCTGACCTGAAAAGCGGCGCCAGTGTACGCCCGTTTCCCTTGCCTGGCAATAGCTTGCAAGCGTTTCGTTCGCATCTGGGTAGCATGCGGTCTGCCTCACACCGGAGACAGGACAATCACTCCATTCAGGGGCGCTTTTGGGGAATCTCGCCCGCTTCCCCACTGATTGACGCCGCACCTGGTTCAGGCGGCACGTGCGGCATCGGCAAGAAACTTCATAACCTGATCGGCACTGATGTTCCTGAAGTCGCTGATGACCCAGTTCGCTCCATGGCTGGCCAGGGCACCGCTTTTGTTGCGGTCCACTCCCAGCACCAGGGCGAATCCACCGCGTTGTCCGGCCATTACGCCGGCGATTGCGTCTTCCACGATTCCCGACCTGCGAGGATCGGCCGAGGATGTGAGCTGGGAGAGACACTGCAAAAAGATATCGGGCTCCGGCTTGCCACGAAGATGAAGGTGATCGCTGACGACTCCGTCCACAATCTCGTTAAACAGGTTGCGGATTCCGGCCTGCTCCAGAATGGGGACAGCATTCCTGCTGGAAGAAGCCAGACCCACGCGAATTCCGCGATCCCGCAGTTCGCAGACAAACCTCACCGCATCATGATCAACATCAACACCTACTTCCCGGATTTTCGCGGTGAACAGGTCATCCTTGCGATTTCCGAGTCCACACACGGTCTCGGCAACAGGGGGATCGGAAGGGCTGCCCCAGGGGATCGAAATTTCCCGCGAGGCGAGAAAGCTGGCAACACCTTCGTAGCGCGGCTTACCGTCTACATAGCTCAGATAATCGCTTGCCGTGAATTCATGAAATGGCTCACCCCGGCGTAAGGCTCTGGCCTTCAGGAACTCGTCAAACAACTGTTTCCACGCAGCCGCATGCACCCGCGCCGTGAACGTGATGACACCGTCCAGATCAAAGATGATTGCCTGCGGACCATTTTCCATACGGACCTTCCCCATCAGCCGGCCGAGTACACCAGCATCACCGGACAACCCGCGCCGCGCACCACAGCCCGTGTGGCGCAGTCCTTATGGTCCCAGTGGCCGTGCCACGCCATCACGACCAGATCCGCGTTCCGCTCACGCGCGGCGGCTGCCACCTCCGAACCCGCCTGGCCGCCGGTCACCGCAAGCCGGAAGTGCACGGAAGAGGGAGGCGCGCCGCCAGCCAGAACGCGCTTCATGAATTCCTCGGCCCATGCCGGCCATTCATGGTGTGGCTGGTCCACGTAAAGAGGAGCGGCAATACTGCCGCGCGCTGCCGGGCGCTCCTCACCTCGCGCAGCGACGTGGAGGGCGGTCAGCTCCGCCCGCGCGCGTTGCGCCAGGTCGGCCGCGGGTCCGGTGGCCGGATCCGAGATGGGAGTGCCATCATGCGCCAGCAGAATCCGCTGCAATGTCCATGTGACGTTACCCCGCTCAGGGGGGACCAACACAGCGCGCGGTGGGTGTGCGTCGAATACCGACTCCGTGATCGAACCAAAACGGTTGTTCTCGTTCTGCTGCCCAGCGGCGGTGGACATGACTATCAGCATTTCCGGCAGTTCCCGCGCGAGGCGCGTCACGGCCGCTGGCGGTTCTCCCGAAGCCTGGTCGAAAACGGCTCCGCGAACATCTTCGGCAGTGAGCCCGAAGCGGGCCGGCTGCTCCCGCAGATCGGATAGGCCCTCGCCCACGTAAATGACGTGAAGTGTGGCGCGATAGAGTTCGCACAGCTTGCGCGCGACGGGAATGGCCGGCAAGGTCTCCTGGCCTGTCAGCGGAAGCACGATGTTCCTGATCGCGGTGGCGCACTGCGGTTTTGCACCGCGTATTGCGTGGTTCCAGTCCGGTAACGCTGCCTGCATATTGCTCCTTTGCTCAGCTCATGGGCGCACGGCCTGCCATGCCCTCCAGCCCGATTCCGTTCGTTCGGCAACGTACTCGTGGCCGTCGCTCGCCATGACGTCGGAGCTGCTCTCCAGCGACAACCGGAGTGGCTGCTCGCCGGAGACGCGCACGCGGATTGCGGCAGGTTCCATCGATATCTGCAGCCTTCGCCCGCGCCACTGGAGCGGAAACGAGAGTCGCCGCCAATGCGGCAGCAACGCCGGCGCAAAGCTCACGCCTTCCGATCGCGGCCGGAAGCCGGCGAAGCCAAACACAAGGGCCTGCCACAGGCCGCCAAGTGCGGCGGCATGTACGCCGCCTGCTGCATTTCCCATGTTGTTGCCCAAATCGATTTCCGCGGCCTGCTTCAGGTACGCCTCGGCCAGATGGCGATCCCCGATCCGAGCCGCCAGCAGGGCATGGATCGATGGGCTGAGCGAACTGCCGTGCCCGGTTTGGGGCTCGTAATAACGGAAATTTGCCGCACGCACCTCCGGCCCAATCTCATCCCAGAGGAGAAACGTGGCCAGTACTACATCAGCCTGTTTCACCACGTCCGTCTTCTGAATGGCGTCGTGGCCGAGGATGGTGTCCATCGCCGCCGAACGAGGTTCATAGCTTTTCAGGTCCACGTGCTGCTTGCGGTAATAACCGGAGAACTGTTCATACAGGAGCGTTTCCGGATCGAAAGGAATGAACATGGCAGCCGCAACTGACTGCCAGCTGCTTACTTCGTCGTCGCTGAATTGCAGTCGCGCCGCGAGTTCCCGCCAACGCTCCGGCCAGCGCTCCTGCAGCAATCCGGCAGTTTCCAGGCCGCGCCGCAGGTTCCACGCTGCCATCAGATTGGTAAACGCGTTGTCGTCCACGTCTTCGTGATATTCATCGGGACCGATGACGTGCCGGATGTGGTAAAAGCCGTCCGGCTCCAAGGCTCCGCGGCTGGCCCAAAAGCGCGCCGTCTCCAGCATGATCTCGGCGCCGAATCTCTGGAAGAAGTGGTCGTCTCCCGTGGCCTGCCAGTGTTGCCAGACAGCATAAGCAACATCTGTCGTGATGTGGATCTCCAGCTCGCCGTTGAGCACTCGCAGGACCTCTCCGTTGGGTGCGATGACGTTGGCGGGAGTAGTTTCGTCCCCGGTGTCGGCGGATTCCCACGGGTACATGGCGCCGCGGAATCCAAAACTGCGGGCCTTGCTTCGCGCCGCTTCCAGCGTGTGATAGCGGTATTCGAGGAGAGCTTCCGCCGACCGCGGGTGCGTATAGATGAAAAAGGGGAGCATGTATGTTTCGGTGTCCCAGAAAACGTGCCCCTTGTAAGCTGCGCCGGAAAGCGTGCGTGCGCCGATGGACACACGGCCATCATCCGGATTGGCGGCGCTGATGAGGTGGTAGCAGGCGAAGCGCAACGCGCGTTGCAGCGCGTCGTCTCCTTCGACCACGATATCGGCCGAGTTCCAGCGCGATTCCCATTGCGCCGCGTGCGCCGCAGCTTCGGCCGCAACTCCCTTGGAAAGGACATCTCTTACGTGCTCCATCGAGCGGGCAAAGGGATTGCTGTGGTAGCGGGAGGTGTAGACGGACAGGAGGCGATGCAGATGGCAGTGCGTGCCCGCTCTGACTTCCACTTCGCAGGCCTCCATGATTTTGCGCCTGTCCTTGTACATTGCCCGCCGGCCCGCGGCGCGGGAGGAAGTGAGCAGCTGGCTGGCGAGGCCGAAGGCAACCGTCTCATGCCGGCCGGGCACTTCCAGTTCCAGCGGCAGCACGTTGGGACGCGAGGCATTCCGTTCCGGTCTCCACTCGGGAACCCGGACCGGGACGTTGAGGTCCGTGGTCTCCATCGAGCTCTCGAAGCGAATAACGGAGTTGTAGTTTTCTGCAATGAAAGTAACGCAATGCAGCAGCAGGTGGCGGTCAGCCAGGGACGCCAGCCGGAAGGTGACCAGACGCGTGATCCGCCCGTCGGAATCGCGGTGTCGCCACTCGCGCCAGAGCACACCATGGCGGAAATCCAGAATTCGGCGGTGCTCCAGCACCTCTCCCTGCTGCATGGTCAAGGGCCGGCGATCGATCCAGATCCTGACGCCGGTCCAGTCGGGTAGAACCATCAACGCGGGGACGGAGCCGGGGGTATCGAACTGCTCGAAGATTCCCGCTACGAAGGTGGCAGGGGCGGACAAACGGCTGCCCTCAGCCAGCGATCCACGATTGCCCATGTACCCATTGGCAATGGCAAAGAGCGACTCGGTCTCGTGTTCGCGAGCCAGTGTGAAGCCTTCATCCAGCAGCAGCCACCGGGGATCGGAAGTACAGAAATTGGAGGGGAGAACGCTCAGGGCAGGGTCACGGGCCTGCAGCTCTCTTTCACACGGGCTCTTTGCTCGGCCGCCATGAATATCCGGCGACACATCAACAGGTGACGGCACGCGATTCATGCTCACTCCACGTTGTCGGACGTCGCGGCTGAGTAGTGGGCAACAACGTACAGCAGAGTCACAGCGAAAAATCGGTCTTCCTCTGTCTGATGTCCTGCGCACGGAACTCTTTGCCCGGTGTCGATGAGAATGGCAGAAGCAGCGGCGCCAGAAAACGTCTTTTCGCGGAGATTCGGCTACCCAATTGCTTACAAGTTGCGCGGATCACAGCCGCCGCTCACCGCGGGCAGGATGGTGATATCCGAACCTGCAGCTATGGGGGTCATCAGGTTGCCGGTAAAGCGGATATTTTCATCGCCGATAAAGACATTGATATGTTCCCGCACCTGGCCCTGTTCCGTTGCCATGCGGTCCCGAATGCCGGGATACAGCGTCCACAGCGCCAACAGGGCATCGGCCAAGGTCGTTCCTGGCGTATCGATCTCGACCGTGCTTTGTCCGCCGGCGAATGGGTGCAGGACGCCTGGGAGATGAAAGGTTATGCGCATGTCAACTCTTTATCCGCCGATCCTTCCTGGTGACGGAAGCCCTGGCGCGGCTGGCGGACCTGGCTGCCTTGGGCCTCGGCGCCGCCCGATCCGGGCCAGCCGATGTGTCCTGGAGGAAGGTGCTGCGAATGCAGAGCACCGGCGGAAGTCCCTCCAGGATCTTCTGCCAGCTCCTGCCTTCGTCGGGTGAAACAAACAGCTGTCCGCTTCGCGTGCCGATGTAGATTCCGGCGGGCGACAGAGCATCGGCGATCAGCGCATCGCGCAGGACGGTTTCGTAAGCGTCTTTCTGCGGCAGGCCACGCATGAGCGGTTCCCAGGACGCGCCGGCGTTGCGGCTACGATATACCCGAAAACGTCCATCGCAGGTACAGCGAAACTGGTCCGACTCCACGGGCACGACGTAAATGCAGTCGGGATTCCTGGGATGGACGATCACGGGAAAGCCAAAATCCGAAGGAACCCCGTTGGCAATATCCGTCCAGGTTTCAGCACAATCGTCGGAGCGATACAGCCCCCAGTGGCTTTGCAGAAAAAGCCGTTCAGGACGGCTGGGGTGCATGGCGATCTTGTGTATGCACTGGCCGAATTCGGGATACCGGTTGGGCGTGTTCATCGAGCGGATACCGCGATTCCGTGCACTCCATGTCATGCCACCATCGTCGGTACGGTAAACTCCACCCGCCGAAATCGCCACGTACATTCGCTGTTTATCTACGGGATCGGGCACGATGGTGTGCAGGGCGAGACCTCCGTTGCCCGGCATCCACCGCGGCCGGTGCGGATGATCGAAGAGACCGCGCACCAGCGACCGCGTCTCGCCGTCGTCGCGCGACTCGAACAGGGCGGCCGGTTCCACCCCGCAGTAGATCACGTCAGGTTCATCCTTCCGCCCAGGAGTGATTTGCCAGATGTTGTTCAGGGAAAGGCCGGTGTCGGCTGGAAAGCGGATGGTTGCCTCCTGCGGTGTGGTCCAGCTCTTTCCGAAATCGTCGCTGGAGCGCAGCAACGTGCCCCAGTAACTGTGCGTCGAGGCCCACAGCCGGTGTCGCCCGACGCGGTTGTCATAGGCGAGGGCATAGACAGCTTCGCCGTGAAAATACGGACCGCCGACCTGCCAGCGACTGCGCTGGACATTGGACTTCAGGATGAACGCTCCTTTGGTGGTTCCTACCAGGAGAAGAAAGTCTTCCATCCCGACCTTTACATGCCGCACATTGTGCAGAAACGTCGTCCGGGGTACCACCCGTTCCGCGTTCTGGCTGGCAGCCAGGATCGCGCCCGACTGCACTGCTGCAAGGGCTGCCTGTACTTCACCCGCCGTCTGGTAACGCTGAACCGGTTCCTTGACCAGGCAGCGCTGGATGACGGCCCAGAGGCCCGGCGGCACGGGAGGGCCAAGTGGTTTGGGCAACTCACGCAAAATGGCAGAGCTGAGTTCAAAGGCCGTGCGACCCTCGAACGGCAGATGCCCCGAAGCCGCCTCATAAAGCACGACTCCCAGCGCCCACAGATCGCTGTGGCCGTCCGCCGGTTCACCGCGGAAGATCTCGGGGGCCATATAGGACAGGGTGCCGCTGATGCTCCCGGCGTCTGACGGCATTGCGAAAGATCTGGTGGAGCCCTCCATTACCGCCGTTGCCACATGTTTCGCCAGGCCGAAATCGAGAACCTTCACAAGGCCCTCGGGGGTGACGAGAATGTTGGCGCTCTTCAGGTCGCGGTGAACGATGCCACGATCATGCGCGCGAGCGAGCGCGCTGGCAATCTGCAGGCCATACCGCAAGACCGCATCGGCAGGTAATCCCGTATCTGCGCTCAGCTCATTCAGGGTCTTGCCTTCGACCAGCTCCATCACGATGTAGAGTTGGCCGCCACTTTCTCCAACCTCGTGGATGGTGCAGATGTTGGGGTGCGAAAGGGCTGACGAAGCCCGGGCTTCCTGCAGCAGGTCGTTACTGGCAGCGGGATCCAGAGCCACTCCCGGGTTGACGACCTTCACCGCAACGTCACGGCGAAGTACCTCGTCATGCGCCCGATAGACGGTGCCCATTCCTCCCGCGCCGATCTTCGCCACGATTCGACAGTGACCGAGTACCTGGCCGATCAAATGCCTCTCCATGAGCACAACATCGTAGGCGGCGCTTCAAACAGCCGTCAACGTAACGGCTGTCGTGAAGAGATTGCGCTAAGCAGAAGGCGCGAGCTGCGCGTTGCGAGCCAGCTACGGCATCGAGTTCCCAGCGGCTA
Source organism: Binatia bacterium (assembly GCA_035516415.1). Lineage (GTDB taxonomy): Bacteria > Acidobacteriota > Terriglobia > Terriglobales > Acidobacteriaceae > Bog-257. Next base: position 39,392 of record DATJAI010000119.1, read on the forward strand.
GATCGGATGCCGACGCAGCCATCCGATGATGCCAAGAACGCCGGAGCCAAACAGGGCGATGCTGCCCGGCTCGGGAACGGTGCCGCCGGAGTTGCCGTAGAGGGTGAACGACTCCGGAGGCAGGTTCTGGGGAGGAGGATGATGGCCGGGAACAATACAGCTGTTGCAGGTGGCCTCGGAGGGACAACCGGGAGAGGTGCAGCCCACGCCGGAATTCTCGTCCCAGTAGATTGGATTATTTCCCAACGTGACCGCATTCTGGAGATTCAGCCAGTAGGTGCCGACAGGCAAGGTGGGGCCCTGAAAGGCGCCGGTCTCGGTGCACACGTCAAATCCGTACTGATTCAGCGAGCAGCCGGACTGGGTGAAGCTGACGACCTGATTGAAGTAGCTGGTGCCGCCGAACGCCTCGGAGGTCAATGCCACCTGTGCGGATAAGAGAACGTCTCCGGTAACCAGCCATGCACCGAATGACAAACCGGTGATGGTGCTGGTGCCTGCCGACACGGTAAAGGTGTCGGCGACAGCAAAGCCGAAGTTGATGGTCCAGGCGTCGGTGGTGCCGTTGATGGGACCGTCGTTATAAACAGTGCCTGCGACGGCGGGAACGGCGGCGAGTGCCAGGCAGGCAAGTGCGACAGAGGCGACCCAGGTCTTCATGGCGGCACCCCCAGAAGTGTCGGCAATTATCTCCCGGGACGGCGGGAAAGCAAGAGATATTTTTCGCGGTGGAGCGTGTGCGGCCACATATTGTGGACCAATGTCGGTTGGGAAAGAGTGCCGCGCTGGGGGTGGGGAAATCAGTGAAGTCTGGAGGCGCGGACCGGAATCGAAGCGGCGGATAAAGGCTGATGCGTCAGGAGGAATCTTACCTGGTCGCTCCGACTTGCTGTTGAAAGGTGCGAAACGCGAACTGGAAGCCGTGGGGATCAACACTTACTACTCCCTGATAGGGCCGGTCAATATCGGCGACAGCCACCAGGACGAGAGAGATCAGGAAGCTCAACACCACAACCTGGAGCAGGTGAAAGCGGAAGTTAGGCACGCCAAAGAAGCAGCAGGCGGCAACCGTAATGATGCCGCCCGCTATCAGGACAGCCCACAGAATCCCTGGTAAGCGCTCGCGGCCATGCATAACACGGAGGCGACGATATTGCGTCAGACCACGCAATTCCTCCATGAGCTGATAGGCTGCGCCAGCGTCCGGTTGCCCATGCGCCTGCGCCTGTCCGGCAAGCTGCCAGAGCTGATTAATCAACGCCCCACCTTCCGGGGGCATACCGCCGTTTTTCAGCGCGGGCCACTCGCGGTGCAGGGCATTGTCGGCGTATCGAACACAGAGCTCCTGGATGCGACCCGCGTTCGGATCCTGAAGCTGGGTGGCGATACGGAAAACATTGGTCAGCGCATTGGCTTCCTGCTCTTCGTTCGCCTGTGCCCCCTGAAACATGTACCAGACACCGGAAAGCGTGAAAGCCAGAATCACCGCATAAGTGGTCCCGATAACGGCAACCACGGCCCCGGTAAAATCGTTCGACTCCTTACGCGCGTGCGGGGGCGAAACGCGTGTGACCGCATAGAGAAAGATCAGTGCGCCGCCAGTACAGCCTACGATAATAAGTATGTCGCCAAGCATGAAGATGCCCACGGAACCTTTACCACGATTGATTATCCGGGCGCCACCTTTACAAGCGTCGGAGGGAGTAATGCCGCGGACTACAGCATAGGGACATACATCTATACGTCGAACGTTGCAATCCGTTCGTGGTGAGCCGTGGCTGTTTACACGGACTTTGACCGACCCGGAGCCACTCAACCGGGGCGGGGAATTGTCCAGGCTCCGGGCGGCGCGGCATGTGCCGGTTAGCGGCCGGACCGCGGCACCGGATATTTCTTAAACATCTTTTCGACCGCAGTATTGATCTGCGTTACCAGCTTCATGCGGTTGTCGCTGAGATTGTCGCGAGCGACGCCCCGCCACGCGAGTTTCTTCTGACTGGCATCGATCAGGTCGACCACGAGCTGTCCCTTATGAACAACCACGGTCGTCGTCGATCCCGGCACCGCGCCCCACACCATGAAGCTCTGATCGAACGGAGGAATGCCGCCGTACCCGCTGTAAAGGTCGGAGTAACTCACCGCCATATCCGAGTCCATGGAACCATACATCTCAACGTACAGGTCTGGATGTTCACTGACCTGTTGCAATCCGCGAGCGGTGAGTTCTTCCTCAATCGCGCCGGCGATGGCGTCTGCCAACAGGGGGCGCGATACGGCGCCTCGCGGCGCCCACGTAAAGGTCCTGAACCTGCCGAAGTCGAGGCTTTTGTCGAATTCCACTTTGACCTTCTGTGCCGCTGCACTGGCGGCGAGGACCAAAAGCGCGCACTGAAGCACACTGCAGGTAATCAGACGAGCGCGACAATAGCGCATAGGTTTCTCCTCCCAGCGTTTCAAGGACTGCACTGGTGGCTGGATTCTTTCGCATCATACGCCATGCCCAACTGCCGAACCTTCCAGGGAGGTATGAATGATGGAGCTGGTTCTTATAGCCCCGTAATCCTCGATGCAGCGGGCAACATTTATGGAATGACCGAAAACGGAGGAGAAAACGATGCTGGAACCGTGTTCGAGCTGACCCCTTCCATGAATGGCTGGATATTCTCGCTGCTTTACGGCGGATTTAGTGGTATGGGTGGTTCCGTGGGTCCTTCGCTCGCGATGGACGCGGCCGGCAATCTCTACGGTACCACAAGATCTGATGGCATTTATCAGAAGGGTTCCGTATTCAAGCTGACCCACACCAGCGGCGGTTGGGCATATACCAGCCTTCACGACTTCACCGGCGGCGACGACGGGGCACTGCCCTATGCTGGGGTGGCATTCGACGCCAACGGGAACATATACGGAACTGCATCGCAGGGAGGCATGTACGACCGCAGTGTCGTTTGGGAGATCACGCCATAGCTGAACTTCGCTTCGCACTACACGGACCAGCACCGTCTCCAGCCCACTGATTGTGCGTGAGACGCTGGCCTTGCCGTGGCTCCAGGCTGGAGGCGCGGGCCGGAATCGAACCGGCGCATAAAGGTTTTGCAGACCTCTCCCTTACCACTTGGGTACCGCGCCCGCTGTATTTACCCTATCGCGTTGCGGCGGCAAACGCCAGGCGGAGGGCGCCACGCCGCTTCCGCCAACCTCCTGCATCCATTGCGATCCGGCATGTACAATCCTTACACCCTGCATGGGCCGACGCGCGCCCGTCGGGCGTGACCACTGCGGCAGCATGAACATCCTTGAGTTCAGCGGACTGATCGCTCTCGGCTCTCTGCTTGCCGGATTTCTGGGCGCGCTCACCGGACTGGGGGGCGGCGTGGTGGTGGTGCCCATGCTGACCCTGCTGTTTCATGTGGACATCCGCTATGCCATTGGCGCGTCGCTGGTGTCGGTGATCGCCACCTCATCGGGCGCCGCGGCTGCCTACGTGCGCGAAGGATACTCCAATATCCGCATCGGAATGTTTCTGGAAACGGCCACAACGGTCGGCGCGCTGGCCGGCGCCGCCATCGCCCTGCACGTTCCGTCAGGCGCGATCGCCATCGTGTTCGGGCTGGTGCTGCTGTACTCCGCTTATCTGTCAAGCCGCCACCGCGAGGAACATGGAGCGGCGATGCGATCGTCACACCTGGCGGAAAAACTGAAACTGAATGGCGCCTATCCGGGGCCGGAAGGAAAGCTGCCGTACACGGTTACCGGAGTGCCCGCGGGATATTCGCTGATGTTCGGGGCCGGTGTGCTCTCCGGTCTGCTGGGCATCGGCTCGGGCGCGGTGAAGGTGGTGGCGATGGACCAGGCGATGAAGATCCCCTTCAAGGTTTCCACGACCACCAGCAACTTCATGATCGGGGTTACGGCCGCCGCCAGCGCGGGGCTCTATCTGAACCGGGGTTACATCGCGCCGGGCATCACCATGCCGGTGATGCTGGGAGTGCTGGCAGGCTCGCTGATGGGCGCCCGGGTGCTGGTGAAGGCCCGGGTCAGGGTACTGCGTTACGTCTTCGCCGCGGTCATCGTGGCGCTGGGATGCGAGATGATCTTCAATGGAGCGACCGGCCGCATATGAGCGCCGCCAGATGGGACGATCAGCGGACAGAGGTCATCATCGGCACGCTGCTGCGCACCGGTGTGATGCTGGCGGCTGCGGTGGTGCTGGTGGGCGGCGTGCTGTATCTGGCGCGGCACGGACGTGAACTCCCCGAGTACCACAGCTTCCACGGCCAGTCCGCAAGCCTGAAAAGCCCGCGGCAGATTTCCCATGGCGTCGCCGCGATGAGCGCTCCCGCCATCATCCAGTTTGGCCTGCTGCTGCTGATTGCAACGCCGGTGGCGCGGGTGCTTTTTTCCGCGATAGCATTTGCCCTCGAGCGCGACCGGATGTACGTGGTTATTACCCTCTTCGTGCTGGGCATCCTTTTATACAGCCTGTTCGGCTCGGGGTGAAGGTTCACTCGATGCGCAGCGCCTGCACCGGTTCAATGGAGGCTGCCCGCCGCGCCGGAAATATTCCGGCGAAGAATGCGCAGAGCGCCAGAACGAGGACCGCTCCAGCAACAATCAGCGGATTGAAAGCGCCGACTCCGTAGAGCCTGCTGGCCATCAACCGCCCGGCGACGATGACCAGCGGGATGCCGATGACCAGACCGAGGCCAATCTGGCGGAAGGCGCCGCGCAGCACCATGACCACAACGTGGCCGCGGGTGGCCCCCAGCGCCATGCGCACGCCGATTTCGCTGGTGCGGCGGGCGATGTTATAGGCCGTGACTCCGTAGAGACCGATGGAGGCAAGCAGCAGCGCCAGCAGGCTGAACAGCTCCGTCAAGCGTGCGATGAGCCGTTCCTGATTGAAGACCCGCACCACCTGCTCGCCAAAGCTGTGCATGTCGATGATGCTCAGGTTGGGGTCGATACCGGCCATGACGCGACGCACCTGGGGCGCGATTTCAGCTTCCGTGCCGGAATAGCGGACTTCAATCATGTTGGCGTATTCCGACTGCGCTTCCATGGCAGCAAAATTTGGCCGGTCGTACTGGACCGTCTGGAAATAGGAAACGAAGAACATCGGATTTTGCGGATCATGCCTGTCGTCGGGACTGCGATAACGGGTGTCCTTCACCACGCCTACGATTTCGTAGTCGGCGCTGTGCCCGGGCAGGTCGAAACCGAAGTGCCGGCCAAGCGGATCTTCGTGGGGAAAGAACCTGCGGGCAAAGCTCTCGTCGATGACCGCCACGCGCTGTGAGGTCGGCGTGTCCTGCTCGCCAATATCGCGACCGCGCAGCACCGGAGTGCCGATGGTTGCAAAGTAATTGGGACTGACGCGCACCCAGCCGGCAGTCATGTCCTCGAGAAACCGTGCCGGACGCCCCGCAATGGCGACATCGCTGTTCCAGCTGTCGCCGTCCTGCGGGCTGTACATGGAGTAGCTGACACTGCGCACGCCAGGTATCTCCCCGAGGCGGTCGCGTATCTGCTGATACAGGGCGGGGAGGCGCTCCAGAGTATATCCGGCCATGCGCGGGTTGATCTGGACCATCAGACGGCTGTGCGTATCGAAGCCGAAGCTGTAGTGCTCCAGATTGCGCAGGCTTTCCGTCACCAGGCCTGCCATGGCGAGCAGGACGAGCGAGAACGCCGCCTGCGCGATGACCAGCGATTTCTGCGGCATCGCCGAACGGTCACGAGTCGAGCGACTGGCGCCACGCAGAGCTTCCGCCGGGTCGGAGTGCGAGGCGATCCATGCCGGAGCCACACCGAAAATAATTCCCGTCAGCAGCGAAAGCGCAAAGGTGAATGCCAGGATGGGCAACGACGGACGGTTGTTGAGAGGAACAAAACTGGCTCCCCGGAAGGCGACCAGCAGGATGCCGCGCGTACCCCAGTAGGCCAGCCCCAGCCCCGCCGCACCGCCCATGCAGGCCAGCAGAATGCTCTCGCTGAGCAAGGAGCGGATAAGCCGGCGCCGCGTGGCGCCCAGCGCCAGTTGCACGGCGATCTGCTGCCGGCGAGCGGTGGCGCGGGCGAGCAGCAGATTCGCCAGGTTCGCACAGGCAATCAACAGCACCAGCGCCGAGGCGGCGATCAGCATGTAGAGCCCGCTCTTATATTCATTGCGCAGGGCAGTGATGCCGGCGCCACCCGGCCCGACTTTCAAAACCTGTTGCGGTATCTTCGCTCGCCATTCCGGCGGGAAACTGCCGGCAATGGTGGGAAGCCACTGCCGCAACTCGGTGGTGAGCTGCGACTGCACCTGCGCAGGCTGCACACCCGGCTTCATGCGCCCGATGAGATACAGCCAATGCTGATTGTCGATATGCAGAATCGAGCTTTTCTGGTTAATAGCGGGCTCAAATGCAAGCGGGATATATAAGTCGGGAGGATCTTCGCGCAGGCGGTCGCCAAAGAATCCCGGGGGCGCGATCCCGATCACGGTGAAGGGTCGGCCATTCACCATGAAGGTCGCGCCTACTACCGAAGGGTCCATTCCGTAGCGCTGCTGCCAGGCGCGATAGCTCATCACGATGGCAGGAGCGGCTGCCGCAGTGTCGTCCTGGGGAGTGAACATGCGCCCGGCGAACGGCTGGATGCCGAAGGTTGAGAAGTAATTGCCCGAGACAAATTCGGCAGGAAATGTCTCCGCGGCGCTCTCCGCGCCCATGCGACGAACGCTGATCTGCGGCTTATTGGCCTGAAAAGCCGCGATCTGCTCAAACTCCGGCGTATTGGCGACGAAGTACTGGTAGAGCGGGTACGAGAATACACCCCAGCCGTCGGGATAGTTCTGCAAGCCGCCATACACGCAGCAGAGGTCGTTGTCGCCGATGCGGTAGAGCTGCGAAGGATTGACCACGGGCAGCGACTTCAGGATGAGCGCATGCACCAGGGTAAAAATGGCGGTGTTCGCGCCGATGCCGAGGGCGAGCGTGACGACAGCCGTGATGGTGAAGCCGGGCGCTTTCAGCAGCTGCCGCAAGGCGTAGCGAAGGTCCTGCAGAATCACCATCCTCAACCCCTCGAGTCGCAGAAGAGAATGCACGCCGCCCGCCATTGCTGATTCCTGTAAATCTCATCTATTGAGCGGATTACGAGATAATGGCATGGATTCGCTATGGCCGACCTGTCCGCCTTTGCCCGCCGGTGTCCGAAATTGAACGGCTGGCAAGGTGTGCGGCGAAGAGGAGAAGAAGCCGGCCGGAAGACAGTATCGGCGAGAGCTCCTCCCGCGCTGCCGAAGCCTTCAGCGGCGCGGGAGTTCGTTGGTGCAACTGTTGTCGCGCCTAGTTCACCATGACACTGACCGCATTGGAGGCAATGCCGTTGGTCACCACCCAGAGCGTGCTCGGGCCGGTTTCCATTCCGGCAGGCACATCGAGGTGGGTGAATTCCGGAACATTACGGGTTTGCACGGCCATGGTGCTGTGGCCGTGGGTCCTGGCATAGAAGACATGGCCGGTGGCGTTGTTCCTGATACGCACCAGCGGATAATTGGTTGCGGTTTCAAATTCGTCGCCGAAGGCAGCGGCCTGCGACCAGCCGCTGAACTGGTGGCCGAAGATGCTGTAGCTTTGGCCGCGCTGCAGGTTGGCAGGAACGTAGGTGACGATGGGGGCGAGGAACTGCAAGGCGCCGCTGCTGGCGGTGTAGACCTGCGAGCCGCCCACCAGCACTTCTCCCGTCGGCAGCACGATCAGGCTGCCGGAGCTGAACAGCGTGGGCGTGAAATTCGTTCCGTCGAACTCATATAACCGGCCGGAATTGCCCTCCACCAGGACCTTGCCGTTGGTGAGCAATACGGCAAAGTTGTCGCCGGCATCATCGCCGTTCTGGAAATCGGGTCCGGGGACCCAGGTACCAGGATCCGTGGGACTGGCTCCCGGGTGATAGACCGAGGTGTGCCCGGCCGGTTCGCCCGAGTGAGTGGCGCCGGTGGCGAAGACGGTTCCATCAGGCCGCAGAATGGCGGGGCCGATTTCTCCCGGAGGACAGTACTCGCCGCCTCCATATTGAATACAACCCACCTCGGGCGGTCCCTGCAGGTTGGCAATCGTGCTGCCGTCGGACACCCACCTCTGCTGCGACGGGATGTAGCGCTCGGAGTTCGGATTATTGAGCACATCCGCGGTCAGGATGGTGCCATCCGGCATCAGCGTCCAGCCCTCCTCGGCAAACCAGTCGCTCTTGCCGCTGGAACCCACCGCCGTCCACGTCATGGTACTGGGATCCAGGTCTGCCATCTGCATGTCGAACTTGCGCCCGATCAGAAAGTGGCCGTTGGGCAATATTGCCGAGGGAGAATCGCCAATGTAGTCCCAGCCTGGCGGCGGATCGAGGTTGGTCCAGGTGTTGGCTACAGGGTCGTAGACCGCGCCCAGATTGGTGAAGGAAAATTCGCCGAAGTTGTATTCGCCGCCTTCAATCAGCACGCGGCCGTCGGCCAGCGTGGCCGACGCGAAGGCGTACGGATCGTAGTTGGCAGCCAGGCTGGCGACCTGCGTCCAGGTGCCATTGACATAACTGCCGTTGATGTCCGGCGTAAGTTTCCACCAGTCCTGTCCTCCCCAGCCCTGAACCAGTACGGTTCCATCGGTCAACAGGAACGGGACTACAGCCCCGTCAGGAGCGGGATGGGCAAGATTGGTGAGCGTCTGCGCCTGCGAAATGCAGCAGGCGGCAAGCAGGAGCGCAGCAATAGAGAACAGAAATTTTCTGAACAAGGCAGTCCTCTTCTTCTTTCTGAATTTTTCTGAAGTTCACAAGCTGTTCTGAGGTTCACAAACCACGGCCCGCGCGAAAAATGGTTTTCACCCCGTTCCGGGCGGCCACGGTATTGGGCAGGAGGTCAACGCTGGAAAGTCTCCCGGCGAGTGACGGCAACGCGGTTCAGGCCCGGCAAGTCAAAGTGACAGAATTCTGCGTCAGCGCCGGAACTCCTGTCAATTGCTTTGGGGCGAAAAAGAAGCCAAAGGACGGTTGTGGAGCATGCGCTTCCTCTGAGACAGGACGTTCGATGGATTCTGCGGAAGATGACCTTGCGAATGCTGGATCCGGCGGCAAAGGAAGCGGCGGATGCGGTGGCATCCAGATAAGGCGAATGGGGGAATACTGCCGGGGAGAGGAGGCTTCACTTGTCCTGTTCGGACATATTCTCGCTGGCTTCGTCCATGACGCGGGAAAACTCCTTATTCAGCGCCTGCTCTACCACTTCCGAGCGCCTTTCGCCCCGCGCTACCCGGCTTACGAACGAACGGTCGAGCTTGAGCTGGCGCGCGACCCTGCTGTAGAGACCGCAGAGCGACTGAACATAACGGTTCAGTAAGGCTATCCTGCTGCGCTGCTGCTCCTTCATCCAGGTTTTTGTGATGCAGGCCCCCTCGACAATGTTGCGCTGGAGCGGAATCAGCGGCCTGGGCCTGGCAGCACCCGGCAGAGATCAACCCGGCGAGGAGCAGCTTGACAGCAATGCTGACAACCTGCCAGGTGAAAACGGCATCACCAAAATGGACTGGACTATCTCCGTTCATGCGGGCGTTGCGGTGAACTGTCCGACACTCCCCGGGGCGAACCAGGCAAGGCGCAGACCCACAGGTGTAGATAAACCATAGTCCGGCGTTGCAGCCGACCTGCCGGATGGCAGGAGCCGGGCGCCGATTAAAAGCAAGCTGAATGTTCAAACCTCGACCGGGCTGGGCCGAGATGCGCGAAGCTAAGGCAGAAGCCACAGCGAGGTTCGGTCCGTCGAACCAGTTGTGAGGATCATGCCCGAACCGCCATCGCACGCAGGCCGAGCGTACAAAGCGGGGCAGATGGTGCCGATTTCGGGCATCTACGGCGTCGTTCACGATTTTCACCGGGCGGAGCACGAGGTGCTGGCCATCCGCGGCGAGGAGTTCCCGCTCTGCAGGGTCTGCAAGGGCGAGGTCCGCTTTCATGTCATCCGGGTTCTTCCCCACGTAACTCACGATTTCGACCTGGCTGGTCCGCGGCTGCGGGCCCGCAAGAGCCGCGCCAAGTCGGCCGGCAAGGGGACGGCGTAAGACAAGCGCGCTCACGGTTCCAATTCCAAATCGCAGGAAATTCGGGGTAGCGGGAGATCAGGGCTGCAAGGGCACCAGCTCGGCGGTCTGCCTGAGCTGGCCGCAGGCGGCATAGATATCGCGACCGCGCGGCCGGCGGATGAATGTGGGAATGCCGGCCCGCAGCAGTACGTTCTGAAACCCCAGCACGCGCTCGTCGGACGGCGTGGCAAAGGGAATACCGGGGCCCGCATTGAGGGCGATCAGGTTCACCTTGGCGCGCAGGCCGCGAATCAGTTCCGCCACCTCGCGCGCGTGCCCCTCATCGTCGTTCACCCCGGCAAGCAGAACGTACTCGAAGGTCAGACGCTCGCGATTGCGCAGGGGGAATTCGCGCAACGCTGCCATCAGCTTTTCGATGGTCCATTTTTTCGTAATCGGCATGATCCCGGTGCGCAGCTGTTCGCTTGGGGCGTTGAGCGAGATGGCCAGCTTGGGTCGCATCGGCTCGGCTGCGAAGTCGGCAATGCGGGGCACAATGCCGGAGGTTGACACGGTCATGCGCGACTCGGGAATGTCCACGCCTTCCACCAGCAGGCGCACCGCCTGCATGAAGTTGTCATAGTTGAGGAAGGGCTCACCCTGTCCCATGAAAACGAGGTTCACGCGGTCGCGGCCGGTTTCGGCCTGCTGATCGCGAAGCACGGCGAGCACCTGTCCCACAATTTCGCCCGCGGTCAGATTCCTCCGCAGCCCGAGCAGGGCGGTCATGCAGAAGGCGCAGTCCACGGCGCAGCCGACCTGGCTGGAGACGCAGATGGTGGCGCGCTGCGATGTGCGGCCGGTGGCCAGCTCTTCATCGCCGCTGAGCGAGCCGTCGCCGGCCTCGCCACCATCGCCTTCCGGCATCCACACCGTCTCCACGCTCTCGCCATCGGCGAAGGCCAGCAGGTAGCGCACGGTGCCATCGGAGGAAACGAATTTCTTCTGAATCTGCGGCAGGCCAACGGCGTAGCCGGTTTCGGTCAGCTTGCGGCGCAGGCCGAGGGAGAGGGTGGTGAACTGCTCCAGGCTTGACCACCTTTGCCGGTATAATCCGTCAAATAGTTGCCGGGCGCGGTAGGCAGCCTCGCCCAGGTTCTCGGCGATTGCGCTAAGCTCTTGAATCGAAAGGCCCAAAAGTTCGGTATGTTGCGACTGGCTCATGCATCCAATATGCTGAATCAGATTCCCGTTCGCCCGACGACGCCGCGAGGGACTTCGTCGCAATCTTTGTTCGTGGGTAATTTTACTGCGGGCTTCCCGGGTTGTAACTTTCGCCAAACCGGACCAGGTCATACATATTTCTCCGATTGCGCGGCGCGCCCCCGTGTCGCCTGGAGCAGCAATCATGGTTGAAGAACTGCGCAACATCCGGCGCGAGGTATTCCCCAACGGTCTGACCGTTCTGACCGAGCGGATGGACCATATCCGTTCGGTATCCATGGGGATCTGGGTGAAGTCCGGTTCGCGCCATGAAGACCCGCGGGTGAACGGCATCTCGCATTTTGTCGAGCATATGGTGTTCAAGGGCACCAGCAACCGCACGGCGGAAGACATTGCCCGCCAGGTGGATTCCATTGGCGGCAACATGGACGCCTTCACCGGCAAAGAGACCATCTGCTTCAACGTTAAAGTTCTGGATGAGCATTTGCCCATAGCGGTCGATGTGCTCAGCGACATGGTGCTGCATCCCATTTTTGATGGGAAGGAAATTCTGCGCGAGCGTGGGGTCATTCTGGAAGAGATCAAGATGGACGAGGACAATCCCGACTACCTGGTCCACGAGATCTTCACCCAGAATTTCTTCAAGGACCATCCGCTGGGCAAGCCCATCCTCGGCACCCGGGAGACGGTTCGCCACTTCGATCAGGACGCCATCCTGGCGTATTACGGGGGGAAGTTTTCCCCGGGAAACATGATTATTTCCGCCGCCGGCAATCTCAACCATGACGAGTTTGTCGATCTGCTCCGGACGCGCTTCGGCCGGCTACCGGCGGGAACGAACGGCTGGCACGACACGCCGCCCAGGATCAACTCGCGGATCATCCTGCGCAACAAGAAGGCGCTGGAACAGGTGCAGATCTGCGTGGGGGTGCCTTCCTACTCCATCAGCCACGATCGCCGATATGTGATGTACGTGCTCAATACCCTGCTGGGCGGCGGCATGAGTTCGCGGCTCTTCCAGAACGTGCGCGAGAAGCAGGGACTGGTGTATTCCATCTTTTCCGAGCTGAATCCCTTTCGCGATACGGGAATGCTCTCGGTGTATGCCGGCACCTCGCGCGAATCGGCCCCCAAGGTGGTGCAGTCCATCGTCAACGAATTTCGCGAGCTGAAGCGGAACGCCATCTCCGGGGAAGAGCTGACGCGCGCCAAGGACCAGCTGAAGGGCAGCCTGATGTTGAGCCTGGAATCGACGACCGCCCGCATGTCGAACCTGGCGCGGCAGGAGATGTATTACGACCGCTTCGTCAGCATGGACGAGATTATCGACCGCATTCAGTCGGTTACGGTGGAAGACCTGCTGCGCTCGGCCAACGAGCTGTTCCGGCCG
>DATJAI010000120.1:0-4371 GCA_035516415.1 Binatia bacterium
CAAGGGATGATCCGCCGGCACCCGCTGTTCCAGACTCACGTAGCTGAATACCCCATCTTGCTGCTGATCGTTTCCTCGCATGCCTCCTTCTTACCTCATTCTCTCGCGCAAGGCATAGTGAGTTTTTCAGCACTCTGTTTAACCGGCGGGGAAACCAAGTCACGTTGTGGATCAATACAGCGAAGGAAGGCGGGTAGCGGAAATGTCGAGCTATCGAATCGAGCATACCGACGGCGGTTGCCGGCTGACGGTGAATGGAGGGTTGACGGCGGTGCTGGTGCCGGAGCTGCAGCAGACGCTGAAGGCGGAAGTGGAGGGCGGAGCGCAGCAGGTCACCTTCGACCTGGCCGAAACCAGCATGGTGGATTCCAGCGGCATCGGCTTGCTGATCGCCGCCAGCAATGCGTTGTCCCAGAAAAACGGCACGCTGGCGGTCGTCAACACCGCGCCGGAAATTTTGCGCCTGCTGCGCAGCATGCGGCTGGTCTCGCGGCTGAACATCAGCGGCCGGCCGGGAGCGGAGCCCAGCTATGAGTGACGAAGGCGCTTTCGCCTTAGACGATGAACTCTTGCAGGGGTTCATCAGCGAGTCCCGCGAGCATCTGGCCGACATTGAGGCCGACCTGCTGGCTATCGAACAGGCGGGCGAGGCGGCGGATGCGGAGCTGGTGAATAAGGTCTTTCGCGCGGCCCACTCCATCAAGGGCTGCAGTGGTTTTCTCGGACTGAACAAGGTTAAGGAGCTGGCGCACAAAGCCGAGACCGTCCTCGACATGCTGCGCTCGCACAAGATCAAGCCCAACGCCGAGGTCACCAACATCCTGCTGGCGGCTTTCGACAAGCTGCGCGAGATGGTGAATTCGCCGGCCACCAGCGAAGAAGCCGACACCGCGCTGGAGCTGCGCGGACTGGTGGCGCTGGCCGAGTCCTATCTGCCGCCGTCCGAGAAGCCAACCATCACGACATCGCTGCCGGTAGAAACGGTTGGCGGCTCGCCCATGGCGCTCTCGCAAGCCGACTTCGAGCGTGCGCAGCGCTCCGGTTGCTGCGTCTATGCCCTGGAATACGACCTGATCCACGATGTGGAGCGGCAAGGCAAGAGCCTGTTGCAGCTTTTCCACGAGCTGGATAGTGCTGGCGAGATCCTCGATGTCTTATTCGACTTCGCTGCGGTCGGCGGGCTGGATGCGCCGATCGCCCGGCGTATGCCGCTGGCTATCGTCTTCGCCACGCTGGCCTTGCCCGCGGCGATCGAGCGGCTGTCGGGTCTGCCGTCAGCACAAATCAAAATTCTCTTTGACGCCTCAGGACCGGAGATCACGCCGCTTCCGGCAGCTCCACAGAAGATCGAGCTGCCGGCCACGTGTCCGATGGTACCGCCCGCTGCCGCGGCAGCGGCGCCGGCGCCCTCCACTCAACCCGCTCCGATGGAAGCTCCGGCTCCTGCACCGCTACCGCCGCCCGCAAGCGCAGCGCCCAGCGAATCGCGCCCTGCGGCTGCGGCAATCAGCAGCGCTCCCCCGGCTGTGGAAGACACTCTGCGGGTCAACGTCGGCCTGCTGGACACGCTGATGAATCTTGCCGGCGAGCTGGTGCTCAGCCGCAACCAGTTTCAGGCGGCGATCGTACAGAACAACCATCGCATGCTGAACTCCGCCGGACAGCGCCTCAGCCAGGTGACTTCGGAGATTCAGGATGCGATCATGCGCACTCGCCTCCAGCCCATCGAGAACGTCTTCGGCAAGCTGCCGCGCGTGGTGCGCGATCTCTCCAACAGCCTGGGCAAGGAGGTCAAGCTCGACATTCGTGGCAAGGAAGTAGCGCTCGACCGCAGCCTGGTCGAGGGGCTCTCCGATCCGCTGACCCACATGGTGCGCAACGCCATCGATCACGGCATCGAGATGCCCGCCCAACGCCGGGGCGCTCACAAGGAAGCCGCCGGCACGCTGCGGGTCGAGGCGCGGCACGAAGCCGGACAGGTGGTGATTGAGATTGCCGACGATGGCAAAGGCATCGACACCAAGCGCGTAGCGCAGGCTGCGGTGGCCAAAGGATTGATCACCGCCGAGCAGCTCAAGACCATGACCCAGCAGGACCAGCTGGCCCTGATCCTGGCGCCGGGTTTGTCCACCGCGGAAAAAGTGTCCGAGGTCTCGGGCCGCGGCGTGGGCATGGATGTGGTCAAGACCAACCTCGACCGTCTGGGTGGCCAGCTGGAAATCAGCTCCACGCCGGGCCAGGGCTCGCTCTTCCGCATCAAGCTGCCGCTGACGCTGACCATCATTCCCGCGCTCATCGTCTCCGCCGAAGGCGAGCGCTTCGCGATTCCGCAGATCAATGTCGAGGAGCTGCTACGCATCCGGCCGGAAGAAACCAAGAGCCGCATCGAGGTGGTTGGCGGAACGGAAGTCCTGCTGCTGCGCGACCGTATTCTTCCCTTGCTGCGGCTGGACAGCTTCCTGGGCGTGCTGCCCACCTACAACGACGGCGCCCGCGGACAGCGCGAGTTGGATCGCCGCATCCAACTGGCCGACCGCCGCTCGCCCCGCTACTCCGCCGCAGGCGAGTTGGAAGTCGACCTCGAGGCGCCGCGTCCCGGACCGCCGCTGGCGCGCGCCTCCGACGGCCGTCGCGCCGGCCAGCGGGGCGTGCTGGAGATCGCCGTCATCACTACCGGCAGGTTCCAGTACGGGCTCGTGGTGCAGACCTTCCACAACACCGAGGAGATCGTGGTGAAGCCGCTGGGACATCACCTGAAGGAATCGCGGGAGTACGCAGGCGCGACCATTCTTGGCGACGGCGCGGTGGCGTTGATTCTGGATGCGGCCGGGCTGGCCACGCGCGCCGAACTGACTTCGGTGTCTTCGACCCAGCGCGCCAAGGAGTTGGAGGAAAAGAGCCACAGGGAAAGCGAAGGCGAGCAGAATCAGCACTCGCTGCTGCTTTTCCGCAACGGCCCTAATGAGCATTGCGCGGTGCCGCTCGGCGCGGTGCGCCGCATCGAGCGCATCAAGCCGGAGCAGGTGGAGATGGCCGGCGGACGCCGCACCATGAAGTATCGCGACGAGTCGCTGCCGCTGGTCACGCTCTCCGACACGGCGCAGATGCCGCCGATCTCCGGTACCCGCGATCTGGCCGTCATCGTCTCCAACATCTATGGCCGTGAAGTCGGGTTGCTGGGCGCCATGCCGGTTGACGTGGCCGAAGCCAGCTCCGCCATCGACAGTTCGACCCATCGCCAGAAAGGCATTGCCGGCTCATCCATCATTTGCGGGCATACCACGCTGATCGCCGATCTGGTCGAACTGGTGGATGCGGTTTATCCCGAGTGGGGCACGCGTGCCGCCAGCCAGCATTCCACTACCTCGGGCGACGCCTCCGACAAGTCGACCATCCTGCTGGCCGAGGATTCGGAGTTCTTCCGCGCCCAGCTGCGGCGTTTCCTGGAGGCCGACGGCTACGACGTGCTCGACGCCGCCGATGGCGCTATTGCCTGGCGGCTGTTGGAGCAGAACCTGGAGAAGGTCAATCTGGTGGTCACCGACATCGAGATGCCGAACATGAACGGCCTCGACCTGACGCGGCATATCCGCGCCGACAACCGCATTGCCAAGCTGCCGGTCATCGCGGTCAGCTCGCTGGCTTCCGACGAAGACATGGCTCAAGGCCGCAGCGCCGGCGTCAATGACTATCAGATCAAGCTTGACCGCGACGCGCTGATGTCGCGGGTACACAGTCTTCTCGCGGCCACGCCGCAGAACAACGTAATGGCAGTAGCAACCATGTGATCGAGGATTACGAACATGATGAACCTGACGAACATGCGCATTGGCAAACGGCTGGGAGTCGGCTTTGGCATCGCGATTGTGCTGACTGTCGTTATCGCCATCACCGGCTGGTGGGCCAGCCAGTCCATCAACACCGCCGCAGACAAGGCGCTCAGCGAGGGATCCAAGGCGCTGCTGACGAAGACCGCCATGCTGGATAACGTCACCATCCAGACCCTCGTCCTGCGAATTACCAACGCTCCCGACGCCGGGCGTCGCCAGCAATACACTGCCCGCCTGATAGAGACGCGGCAGACACTCAAGTCCGAGCTGGCCGAAATCGAATCCATTGCCGCTTCCGAAACCAGCAAGCGGCTGGCGCAGGAGTTTACCGCGGGTGTCACGACGCAGCGCGAGACCAACAACCAGATCATGGAGCTGGTCAACAATGGAAAACGTGACGAGGCCATGCAGCTCGTACACGGTGAGGCAGGAACGCGCATGGCCTCGACGGCTGCCGTTGCGCAGCAATTGGCGGACTGGGAGGTCAAGAAGCGCGACGACGCCCTGCAGGAAAAGGCCGCAGTGACCCTCAAGATGCGCT
>DATJAI010000121.1:0-9738 GCA_035516415.1 Binatia bacterium
GTCGCTGTGGCCGGACACGGAGCAGCAGCCGGTGGTGTCGACGCTGAACGCCTATGACGGATTCATCACCTCGAATCTGGCGATTGTGCCGAACATTAATGGCTCGCTCGATTCGTACGCGTCGCAGTTGACGCAGTTGATTCTGGATATTTCGGGGTACTTCGCGCCGTAAGATGCTCTACGCTTAGGCGAAAAAGTAGGTTCCCTCGCCGAGAGGAGTGGACGAGGGTTGGCATCGGCGCGGCTGAAGCCGCGCCCCTTCTGATCGACTCGAAGTTTGCCCCGCTTTAGCCCGATTCGGCTAGAGCGGGGCACAGTCATGGCCCGGAAATGCGCGTGCGAAGCGCGCGCTAGTCGTTAGGTCCGAGGGCGGTGCGATTACCGATACCGTGCGCATCAGGTATCAGCACCCTGTCCGGGACGCGATTCGCATTCGCCTTTGTTTTCTTGGAAACACGGGTCCCGACCGCATCGGGTTGGACTCCGGTCTTCGATGCATTGGGAGCAAGGCGACCCAGATCGCTACCGGTGTGACCGATCGGTCGGTTGACCGCATTGGGGAGCCTGGCGCCGGGGAGCGTGCCTCCGCCCGCCAACCGCCCGTGTTGGGCAAGGCTGACGCTCGTCAGCAATCCCAGTAACAGTCCACAAGCCAGCACCTTGTTGAGCTTCATGATTGATTCCTCCTGTTTCGGTGCCGCGACCCGGGCCTATCGCCTTGCCAGTGGCCGTTCCCCCAGCGATCTCACGGGGCGGCACCCTGCTGTGGTGATGCACGGTTAATGCCACGCCGGAGTTGCGAAGAACACGGGACTTAACCCCGTGAGGCAGGGAAACTTTTGCAAGCTGCGGGAAAGTTTGTCACTGGACCGAATAGCTGGCCGGGTACTCTGCACTACCGCCAGTCAAATGAAGAGGCCCCTATAGCAAGTCGGGGGCCTCTTCATTGCTCGATACTAATTCGTAACGCCAGTGGAGAAGGGGCTCAACACCGGATTGTTCCCGGTTGGGAGTAGGACTACTTTATGCGCGGAGATTACATACATGAATCCCGCCGGAGTGCCCGTCAGCACCGCCCTGCCAGTCGTATCCACCTGGTAGGTGGCGGAGAGGTCTTGGGTGCCTGTCCCTGACGGACCGCTGTAGTTTTCGGTACCGTTCATGTTTCCGTTTCCATCGGCCAACAGAAATCCCACCGAATCCACCAGCGTGGATTGCGCCGGGTCGATGGTCCCACCCAGATAGGTGCCGAAAATCGAAAAATTGTTATAAGGCGGCGGTGCACTCTGCGGCTCCAGGATGCCCGATGCAACCGAGGCGCCCTGTCCCACCAGGAAAGCCTGGTTGGCATTCGTGAGATACAGAATGGGCGCGCCGCTGCCGAAGCCGGTCAGGGTCACCCTTCCATTGGGGGCGACGTTGTAAGTGCCTTGCGAGACCTGCTGCTGGGTAATGGTTCCGCCCTGATTCTCGTCCAGACTGAAGCTGCCATTGCCGTTGCCGTCCCAGTTGGCGAGCCCGAGGACCACGTCTGCGACAGGATTTCCGCCATTCGCCGCCAGCCCGGTAGTCTCGAAGACGCTGGAGCCATGCAGTGAGGCCTTGGTGAAACCGCCTGCATGCTGCGCGAGTATGCTGCCGAGCGTCAGCGGATCCGTGTCCGAGACGGGGTCAGTGCTAACCACGAGAAATTGCGTTTGTGTGACGACATAGTAGGCAAAGTTGTTGGTAACGCTGGGAGGAAAACTGAAGCTCGCCTGTCCACGGCCGCTGGAGCCATCCGGCAGATTGAACTGGCCGCTGAACGGGCGCGTCTGTACCGTGCCATTGTCGTTCATGTCTTCGAGCCCGGTATTGACGGCGCCAACACTGATCACCTGAAATGCTCCGGCGCCGGCATACTGGTTCAGCGTTGCGTCAGCTCCGAACAAGCCGACGGCGTAAGAACCCGCCGGAGGAAGCACGAAGTCCTCAGCGTTTTGCACGAAGAGTGCTCCCGAACCGCGAGGATTCGGGTCAGCGCCGTCCAGTATCAATTGGCCGCCGCTCTGACCGGAGAGCACGAGATGGAAGTTGAAGTTCCCCAGTGTGTGTGCGTCCAAGGCCATGGTCCCGACTCCATTGCCGCCGATCATGTATGTACCGTTAAACGGCGAGCCCGCCTGTGGCGAGCCCGATCCGGTGTTCAGATCCAGCACCCCGCTGGTGATATTGCCGTTGCCGTCAGCCACCAGGGACCCCACCATGAAGAATGGACTGCTATTCTGGAAACCGCTTATCGAGAAGGCGTAGTTGCCGTTCAGGGCGCCGTTGTTCACGGGTGCGGTAATGGTGATCTGCAAGGGGGCGCTCGCGGATTGCAGTAACGCGTCGGTGACCTGGGCGGTGAAGCTCGAGGTGCCGATGTCGGTAGGCGTACCGGAGATGAGGTCGCTGCTACTGTTGAACGTCAGTCCCGCAGGCAAAGAACCGGAAGTGATGCTCCACGTGTACGGCGGCACGCCGCCTGCCGCCCCCAGCGCGGCCGCATATCCCACTCCTTGGGTGCCATTGGGAAGTTGCGTTGGGGTCACCATCAACACTCCCGCGCTGACCGTGATGCTGAGCGGCTGGCTCACCGTGTTGTTCTGGGTATCGGTGACCTGCACCGTGAAGGGGAAGATTCCGCCGCCGGTTGGCGTACCCGTGATCGCGCCGCTGCCGGCGCCCAGCGTCAGCCCCGGTGGCAGGCTGCCGCTGCTGACCATCCAGGTGTACGGAGGCGCGCCTCCGCTGGCTGCCAACTGCGCCTGATAGGGCTGACTCACGTTGCCATCAGGCAGCGAGGTGGTAGTAATGTTCAGCGGCGCCAGCCCCATGTAGCTGAAGATATCGATCAGCAGTTGCGTGCTGTCGGAGGCGAAGGCCTGGAAGGTGCCATCCGTCGTGTTGGCGGGCACGATGGCGAGGTTCGAGGTCACCGCCCCGTCCCAGGCGTTCAGGGTGGAAACCGTGGGCTGGTCCCCCTGCCCCCACAATGTCAGATATCCCAAAAAGCCCTGGGGCAGCACCGTAGCATTCACGACGTACATCTGGGCGGCGGCGGGAGCATTGCTGGGGCTACTTTCCACCTGCACTGTCTGTTGCCCCTGAAAGTACATTGGCCGCGTGTCCAGTACCCGGCAAGGGGACAGGGTATAGAGTGCCAACTGGCCGGGCGCTCCCGGCGGCCCGAAATAACCATTCACATCGATCAACAGGTCAGTGTCGTTGAAGGCGAACACTGAGATCTTGCCATCTGTGCCGCCCTGCACCAGCGCGGCATTAGCAGTGACGGTTCCCGTGGGGGCATTCAAGGTTGAGGTATCGGGCTGCGTCTGCCCCGCTGGCCATGCGGTCAGAAAGTTCAGATAGCCGTTCAGCGGAAGCGCTGTGAAGTTCAACGAGTATGCCTGCGCGCTGCTGGGAATGCTGCACGAATTTTGATTTTGGATCGCAAAGTCCACCGCCTGCTGCGCGTGAATAAAATTGCCGCCGCGGGTGTCATACAAACGGCAGGGCGCAACCGGATAAAACGCCAATGCCGAGTCACTGCTGGAGGCGAAGTAGCCGTTGATGTCCAGGACCAGGTCGGTGGTGTTGGTGGCGTAGGCATCGACGGCGCCGCCGGTGCCGGCAGGTATGATGGCAGCCACCGCTTTAATGCGCCCATCGTAGGAGTTCATGGTCGACACCACAGGCTGACTCTGCCCAGTCGGCCACAAGGTCAGGTAATCCAGCAAGCCGCGGGGAACCACGGTCACGTTGAAGGAATAGGCTTGCGCGCCGTCCGGGATTCCGCAGGAACCTTGTACCGGAATGGTCAACGGCTGCCCGCCCGTGAGCGGACTTCCAGTGCGCGTGTCCAACAGCCGGCAGGGAGTCATGGGCACAAACTGCAATGCCGTTTGGGAGTAAGCGCTGCCCACGACAGCTAGCCACAACGCTAACAGCGACAACATGTAACGGACCGTTCGCATGGTGCTCTCCTTCGCAACCGTCGATCCTGGATCGCTATTCGAATCGGCCCCGAGAGTCGAATACCACCCACGAATTTGGGGTCACTGCGATTTCTTGGACCAAACCTTGGTGCTACGCAAAACATAAACCTGAATACCCCGAAGTACCAATAGGTGAAGTCACGTATTTGGCTCCTAGGGTTCCCAGAAAGGCACCTGCTTCGACCTGAAACGGAATTCACCCGACTTGGGGGACAGCGCGGAAAAGCCAGGCGAAGAGGCCGGGGCTGCGACTCAGGATCTGATCGCGCCCTTAGACGCTTTCGAGAACCGCTTTCAAATACTTCCAGAAGCCTTCGACCGACGGTATCTCGACGCGCTCGTTGGGGCTGTGCGGGTCAACGATGGTCGGGCCGAAGGAGGCCATCTGCATCCCCGGATACTTTTCGCCGATGACGCCGCACTCCAGGCCGGCGTGCATGGCGATCAGCTTGGCGGGATGGCCGAAAACTTTTTCGTGCACCGCTTGCAGCTTGCGGACGATGTCGCTGTGCGGCTCAGGCTTCCAGCCGGGATAGCCGCCGGAGTTCTCGACATCAAAGCCGGCGAGGCGGAAAACGGTTGCAACCATCGCAGCAGCGGCCAGTTTGCTGCTCTCGATGGCGCTGCGCTGGCTGGTGACGATTTCGACGACATCGTCTTTGGTGGTGATGGTGGCCAGGTTGGTGGAATTCTGCACCAGGCCGGGAACGTCGGGGCTCATGGCAATGACGCCGTGCGGCACGCTGACCAGGAGGGCAACGGTGCGCCGCGCGTCATCGGGTGCAAACACCTGGGCAGGGCGGGCCACTTTCTCCACGCTGATCTGAAGCTCGGGATCAAAGCTGCCGAGGTCGGCGTTGTACTCGTTTTGCAATTTCGTCATCAGCGCGCGAAGCTCCGGCTCGCGACCAGCGTCGAGAGCGACTACTGCGGATGCCTCGCGCGGGATGGCATTTTGCGCGCTGCCGCCGGTGACGCTGGCGATCTCCGCCGGCAGCTCGTTCGAGAGCCGCTGAAGCGTGCCACCCAGAATGCGCAGCGCGTTACCGCGCCCCTGATGGATGTCCACACCGGAGTGGCCGCCCTTCAGGCCGAATACCTTGATGCGCCAGCCGGTGTCGCCCGTGGTTGGCCGCAACGCGACCTCACGGCGCGCCGTGGTCTTGATCCCGCCGGCGCAACCGATGCAGATGGTGTCCTTCTCTTCGTTGTCGAGGTTGAGGAAGTACTTCGAGCGGAGCAGTCCGGGCGGGAACTCGGCCGCGCCGGTCAGGCCGGTTTCCTCGTCGATGGTAAAGACGAACTCCAGCGGCCCGTGCGCGATGTCGGTGCTCTCCATCACCGCCAGCGCAGCCGAGACGCCGACGCCATTGTCGGCGCCCAGGGTGGTGCCCTCGGCCTTCAGCCAGTCGCCATCGCGCTTCACCTTAATCGGATCGGTATCGAAATTGTGCGGCGTGCCTTCGTTCTTCTCGCAGACCATGTCGAGATGACCTTGCAGCAGGGTGATGGGCGCGGCTTCGCGTCCCCGATGCGCAGGCTTGCGGATGACGGTGTTGCCGACTTTGTCATGGACGGCTTCCAGACCGCGCTGCTTGGCGACGGAGAGAACGTAGTCGCGGGCCGCGGCTTCTTTGGTGGAGGCGCGCGGAATCGCGGCCAGCGCGGCGAAGTGCTTCCAAACTTCCTTCGGTTCAAGCTGAGCAATTGCAGGTGTCATGAGGGCTCCAAGAGTGCGTTATCAATCCTACAGCGTTTGCCGCGCTCCCGCCGTACCCTGCGCCGCCTCGGAGAGCGGGTAGATGGTCAGGCCGCTGAGCATCTTGGGATAGAAGTCAGTGGACTTCTGTGGCAGGACCTCGCCGGCGAAGGCGATGTCGCGCACCTGCTGCATGCGCACCGGGTTCATGAGGAACGCGACCTGCGCCGCGCCCGAGCGCACTTCGTTCACGGCCTCTTGCGCATCGCGAATGTACTTCAGGTACTTCTGCGCGCGGATGTCTTCCTCCGACATGCCGATGATTTCTTCCAGCAGCAGCTTGTGCAACTGCACCACGTCGAGGGCGCGCTGCCGCTCGGAGAGGCCGTGCAAGCTGGGCGACTGCACGCCCTCACGCGCGCGCAGCAGGAACGCGTTCTGCGCCGTGACCGCTAGCAAGGCCGTGCGGTCTTTGCCCGCATCGCGCAAACGCCGCATCGCGTCCTGCACATCCGAGACCGCTCCCAAGTCCTGGATCTCGAAGTACTGCAATACCTGCGCCGCCTTGGCGAAGATGTTGAAGCTCTCCAGCCCGAAGACGACGCGATGCGTGGGCAGAATCACCAGCCCGGGGGCGTCCATGTTGACGAACGCGATCATGACGCGCTCGTAAGGCGCTTCCGGATCGTTCGCCTTCGACTGCGCCCGCATCTCGTTGCGGAAGTTCAGCGCCGTCTCGTAGCGATGATGGCCGTCGGCGATGATCAGCTTCTTGCCGGCCATCTTCGCCTGTGCCGCCGCCACGGTCGCCGGATCGGAAACCTTCCACATGCGGTGGAGCACGCCATATTCGTCGCGCAGCTCCACCGTGGGGGGGCCGTCCTGGGCCAGCAGCTTGCCGACCTCGTCCGCCGGATCGTCATAGACCATGAAGAGCAGCTCGCAATGCGCGTCGGTGGCCCGCAGCAGGTTCAGGCGGTCGGCCTTGGGCTTGCTTAGCGTTTGCTCGTGACGGAAGACGACTTTGTTGTCGTAATCGTCCACCCGCCCCAGCGCGATGAAGCCGCGCCGCTCGGCTTCAGTTCCCGTCGGGTCGCCCGGCACCTTGAAGGTCTGCGCGTAGACATAAAGGCTGGGCTCGGAGTCCCGCTCCAGGACGCCTTCAGCCTGCCATTGCTTAAGCGACGAGGCGGCGCGGCGGTAGACATTCTGCTGTTCGTTGTCGCCCGGCGCGGACTTGCCGAAAATGATGCGCACCAGGTTATACGGGCTGAGTTCGTAGTACCGGTCCTGCATCAAAGGGGTGATTTTGTCGTAGGGCTGGGTGAGCACCTCGCCGGGCGACACTTTGCTGAGGTTATAGCGGAGAGCGCGAAACGGAATGATGTCTGCCATAAAAAACCCTTTGATTAACCACAGAGACACAGAGGAAAAATATCAGCGCAGGCAGCTACCGAAAGGCAGTCGCCGGCGGTCGAGATCCTGTTTCTCAGATCCAATTCTTCTCTGTGCCTCTGTGTCTCTGTGGTTCATTCGACTTTTCCCTTCCCGAGGGAAGCCGAATTCTAACAGTAATCAAAAGAAAACCATGATGACGGAAATCACATCCATACGTGCAGTAAATCGGCAGCACACGTGACAGGACGGTGGCTTTAACAATTGCCGACGGTGAGCTGTGATACCATTCCCGATACACGCTCCAGAGGTTCCTATGACCCGCGATGGCGCTCACGGATTCGGGTCAAGCGGCTCGAGAACTCAGGTTCCCTGTTCAAATTGTGCGGCGGGACATTTCGCCGCCCCGCCCGTCCAAGCCGGTGTGCGCGCACGCCTGTTACTCCTGCTGCTCGGGTGCCTGGTCGCATTGCTGACGACGCCCCTGCTCGCCCAGAGCGACGATGTGCACATCACCCCGCGCGAATCCGCCAAGAAAACCGACCCTGCGCCCATGGATACGGTCGATCCGTCGCTCCGCACCCACACCAAGCCGCTGAAGAAAGAAGTTGACCTGGTGCTGGTTCCCATCACCGTGACCGACCCGATGAACCGCCTGGTCACGGGGCTGGAGAAGGACAATTTTCTGCTCACCGACGACGGCCAGCCGCAGCAGATCAAGCACTTCTCCAGCGAGGACGCGCCCATCTCGCTGGGCGTGATCTTCGACGTGAGCGGCTCCATGGCGGACAAGATCGACAAGTCGCGGCAGGCGGTGGTCGAGTTCTTCCGCACCGCCAATCCGCAGGACGAGTTCTTCCTCATTACATTCTCCGACAAGCCCGAGGTGCTGGCGGACTTCACCTCGTCGGTTGAGGACATCCAGAATAAGTTGGTCTACGCGGTGCCGCATGGCCGGACGGCGCTGCTGGACGCCATCTATCTCGGCATGAACCGCATGCGCCAGGCCAAGTACGAGCGCAAGGCGCTGCTGATCATCTCCGATGGCGGCGACAATCACAGCCGTTACACCGTGGGCGAGATCAAGTCGATGGTGCGCGAGGCCGACGTCCAGATCTACGGCATCGGCATCTTTGATAATCAGGGCAGGACGCCGGAGGAAAAGGAAGGCCCTGGGCTGCTTAGCGATGTCACGGAAGCCACTGGTGGGCGGACATTTGTCATCGATTCTCCCAGCGAACTGGCCGACGTGGCCACAAAGATTGGCATCGAGTTGCGCAACCAATATGTGCTCGGATACCGTCCAACCAATGCATTGCACAATGGCAAGTGGCGGAAGATTAAGGTGAAGCTGAATCCGCCCAAGGGCCTGCCGCCGCTGCACGTGTATGCCAAAACCGGATACTATGCACCCACGGAATAATCGCGTTCTTCTCCTGATCGCTCTCTTTGTGTTTGCAGGGATGTGGCTGATGGCGCAGAACGCCGCTCCCGCCTCGCAGTCAACCATGCCGGCCTCGAACCAGCAGCCATCCGGCGCAATTCCGCCTCAGCAGCCGGTCACTGGGCAAGACCAGGAACAAACTCCTGCGCCCGCTCCCAATCAGCCAGGCGACACCGTGCAGGTCCCGGCAGGCCAGGCTCCGGCGGCACAGAAGGACGACGTCTACATCTTCAGGAAGGAAGTCGACGAGGTTACGCTGCACGCCACCGTAGTGGACGATCACTTCCGCCCCATCACCGGTCTGGACAAGAAGGACTTCACCGTCTTCGAGGACAGCAAGCCGCAAAAGATCACCTACTTCCGCAACGAAGACATTCCCGTGGCGCTGGGCATTGTGATCGATAACTCCGGCTCCATGCGCGACAAGCGTCCGCAGGTAAACGCCGCCGCCATCAACCTGGTGCGGACCAGCAATCCGCAGGACCAGGTTTTCGTCGTCAATTTCAATGAAGAGTATTTCCTCGATCAGGACTACACCGGCAGCGTTCCCAAACTGAAGGACGCGCTGGAGCGGATCGAGTCGCGCGGCGGCACGGCGCTGTACGACGCGGTCGTCGCCTCCGCCGATCACCTGAAGAAGAGTGCCGAGCTGGAGAAGAAGGTTCTGCTGGTCGTCACCGACGGCGAAGACAATGCCAGCCGCGAGTCGCTGGAACAGGCGCTGCGCCGGCTGGAAGAGCAGAACGGCCCCACGGTTTACACCATCGGCCTGCTGGGCGAGGAGCGCAGCAAGCGGGCTCGCCGCGCCCTACGCGCGATGGCCGAGTACACCGGCGGCGTCGCCTTCTTCCCCAAGGACCTGAACGAAGTGCAACAGATCACCACCGAGATTGCGCACGATATCCGCAATCAGTACACCATTCAATACAAGCCGGCGGTACCGCAGAATCGTGGCGGCTACCGCACGGTGAAAGTCGAAGCCCAGGCGCCGGGATACAAGCGGCTCCAGGTGCGCACCCGCAGCGGCTACTACGCCGGCCAGCAGCGCGCCTCCGCCAGCGGGCCGAGCGGAAGCCAGTAGGCTTCCAAGCGCAGCGCAGCTCTTTAGGTTGTGAGCGAGGGTTGGCTCAAACTTCTGCCTCCCACTCCAAGTGCAGCGACCTTAGTGGTTAAGAAGGGTA
>DATJAI010000122.1:0-10751 GCA_035516415.1 Binatia bacterium
ATCACCGACTCCTGTGCGCGGTTTTCCTATGCTGACGGTAGCCGATGTCCGACAGCAGCCCCAGCCCCGTCAATCCCTGGATTGTGACCATCGCGGTCATGCTGGCCACGTTCATGGAAGTGCTCGACACCACGGTCGTGAACGTCTCCGTGCCGCACATGGCCGGCAACATGGGCGCCACCGTGGAGGAGGGCACCTGGGTCGTGACCTCCTACCTGGTGTCGAACGCCATCATCCTGCCGATGGCTGGCTGGCTGGCGACCCGCTTCGGACGCCGCCGCATGCTGATGCTTTGCGTCTCCGGCTTCACCCTCGCCTCGCTGCTGTGCGGCCTGGCCACCAGCCTGGAGTGGCTGATCTTCTTCCGCGTGCTGCAAGGCCTCAGCGGCGGCGGGTTGCAACCGCTGTCGCAATCGGTGCTGCTGGAGACGTTCCCGCCGAAGAGGCACGGCACGGCGATGGCGGCATTTGCCGTGGGGATCATCATCGCGCCCATCCTGGGGCCGACGCTCGGCGGCTGGATCACCGACAATTACACCTGGCGCTGGATCTTCTACATGAACCTGCCGGTCGGCATTTTGTCGCTGCTGATGATCAGCCGGTTTGTCGTCGATCCGCATTATCTGCGCAAGCGCAGCTATGGCGGCGTGGACCTGTGGGGCATCGGCTTTCTCGCGCTCGGCTTCGGCATGTTGCAGATGGTGCTCGACACCGGCCAGCGCAAGGACTGGTTTGGCAGCAACCAGATCCGCCTGTGGACCGCGCTGTGCGTTATCGGGCTGGTGGGTATGGTGGTTCGCGAGCTGACGGCCAAACATCCCATCGTCGATCTGAGCGTCTTGAAAGACCGCACTTTCAGCGCAGGCACCTTGCTGATGACCATGCTGGGCTTCGTGCTCTACGCCTCGCTCATGCTGCTGCCTATTTACTTGCAGACGCTGCTGAACTATCCGGCGTTCCAGTCCGGCTTGGCGCTGTCGCCGCGCGGCATTGGCGCGCTCATCATGACGCCCATCACCGGCCAGCTCACCAATCGCATGGACCCGCGCAAGCTGCTGTTCGTCGGCATCGTGACTGGCGGCTGGACGCTGTTCAGCCTCTCGCACCTGAACCTGAACGCCGGCTACTGGGACATCTTCTGGCCGCAGATCATCCAGGGCGCGGCCATGGCATTCCTCTTCGTCCCGCTGATGACCACCAGCATGTCGGGCATTGCCAAGGAGAAGATGGGCAACGCTACCAGTATCTACAATCTGATGCGCAATATCGGCGGCAGCTTTGGCATAGCGACCATGACCACGTTCCTGGCGCGCCGGCAGCAGGTGCATCAAAGCCAACTCATCAGCCACATCACGCCTTCCGACATCCGCACGCAGAACATGTTCCACGGCTTGCAGAGCTGGTTTCATCTGCATCAGCCGCTCAGCGCCTACGACGCGGCGCACAAATCCTGGGGCGCCATCTACCTCATGGTGCAGCAGCAGGCGGCGATGCTCTCGTTTGTCGAGGCGTTCTGGATCATGGGCGTGATCTTCTGGGCAATGTTGCCCCTTCTGCTGCTGCTGAGGAACGCACGTGATCTGCATGCTCCCGCCAAACCCTCGGCGCCACGGACGATTACGCGTGAGCCTCAGGCGGTCTGGGCAGAGGAACCAGAGCCGGAGCTGGTGGGCGCGGGGGAAGCGCGCTGAACCACACGGCGGCCCGCAGTCCAGCGAATGCTTCGTGTCAGGGCACGATAGCGCGGCGTGATAACCGGTAGTGGGGTCATAGCGCTGTGACCCCACTACGTGATAACCGACGTCGCAGAGGCGCCCGCAGCGGCGATGCTATAATTTTTGTTTAGCCACGGTGGGTGTAGTTCAGTGGTAGAACTCCGGACTGTGGCTCCGGCTGTCGTGGGTTCGAATCCCACCACCCACCCCAATCCTTCCCAGTACCGCTAACTCTCCAGCTTTTCCTGGCTGGCCAAGAGGCGCTGCTTTTCGGCCGCCAGTCGGGCTTGCGCCTTCTTCAGCTTTTCTTTGAGCTTGTCGCGCTCCTCAGTGGCCTTCCGCACCCGCTGTTGAGCAGACTTGATTTCGGCCATTGCGCGTTTATGGGATTTCAGCATGTGCCCTCAGACCGCGGACTGGGAAGCCTCGGCGACACGCGTTGTCGCACAAGTGGTGTCCTCCAATATGGGAGTACCGATCTCCAGCGTGCTGTTGGTAGGCTTCGCCGATGTCGGAAGGAAGCAGATTTGCGCCCATCTGCCGGAATTATAGCGAGAACAACCTCAGTTGATTGGCGATTCAGGAAAGAGAACAAGAGAAGTAATTGCCGATAGGTATGGAGAATTCACTGGAGGAGATTGGGCCCGCGTACACGCCGTGTACACACATCCGCCCAATCGCACGATTTCTGCTGTGCTGGCCTGGGAAAGTGTGGCCTTTGTAAAGCAGAGCCCCAGGCGGCCAAGGGGGCTGGGCGGTGCCGCCGCTGGCGCCAAGATCGGCAACCAGCGGCGGGCCGTCGGTCACGTGCAGCGGTGAGTTTCATCACTGCGAATTGCTTTCGCTCAGGATATTGTGCTCAGGACTACCACTGCGGGCACGTGAGCGCTCTGCTGTCGGACCTGGCGGCGTGTACCGCAAAGATAGAGGTTGCGAAATGAACACCCAGTTGGTGAGTGAATTTCGCTCCATCGTTGGCGATGCGGGTTTAGTCACTGCGGCGGAACAGCTCCGAACCTATGAATGCGACGGACTCACCCTCTTCCGGGTAGTTCCCGAGCTGGTCCTCCTGCCGGCATCCGGCGAGGAGATGCAGGCGGTGGTGAAGATCTGTCACCGGGAGCGAATCCCGTTCGTGGCGCGGGGCTCCGGCACCGGACTCAGCGGTGGCGCGCTGCCGGTCAAGGGCGGGGTGGTGATTGGGGTCTCGAGGATGAATCGCATTCTCGAACTTGATGTGCCGAACGCGCGCGTGGTGGTCGAGCCTGGCGTGACCAACTCAGCCATAACCGCCGCGGTCTCGGGTCGCGGTTACTTCTATGCGCCCGACCCCTCCTCGCAAATTGTATGCACGGTGGCCGGCAATGTCGCGGAGAATTCCGGCGGTGCACACTGCTTCAAGTATGGCGTTACCACAACCTACATCCTTGGACTCGAGGTCGTCCTTTCCGACGGCTCGCTGGTCCGCCTGGGCGGCAAGACCATGGATTACCCGGGCTACGACCTGGTGGGCGCGTTCGTAGGCTCGGAAGGCACATTCGGGATTGTCACTAAGATCACGCTGCGCGTCATCAAGAAACCGGAATGCACCCAGACCCTGATGGCGGCGTTCAATTCCAGCAGCGAGGCGGGAACTGCCGTAAGCGGCATCATCGCCTCGGGAATGTTTCCCGCCGCCCTGGAGATCATGGATCGGCTGGCGCTGGAAGCGGCCGAGGCGGCGGTCCATCCCAACTATCCGAACTGCCAGGCGCTGCTGCTGGTGGAGCTGGACGGTTCGCCGCGCGAAGTCGAGCTGCTGATGGAAAAGGTCGGGCCGATTTGCACCTCGTGCGGAGCGTGGGAGCTCCGGTTGGCCAAGTCCGAAGCGGAACGCATGGCCGTCTGGAAGGGACGCAAGGCGGCATTTGCCGCGGTCGGGCGCATCTCGCCGAATTTCCTGGTGCAGGACGGCGTGATTCCGCGTACCGCGTTGCCGCGTGTCCTGGGAGAGATCGATCGCCTGAGCGCCGAAGCCGGGCTGCGCGTGGCCAATGTGTTTCACGCCGGCGATGGAAACCTGCATCCCTTGGTGCTTTACGACCGCCGGATTGCAGGCCAGGAGCAGCGGGCCATGGTCCTGGCCGAAGACATCTTGCGTCTGTGCGTGGAAGCCGGGGGTTCCATTACCGGCGAGCACGGTATCGGCGAGGAGAAGAAGCACTTCATGCCGGTGATGTTCTCCGCCGCCGACCTTGATGCCATGCAACGCCTGCGCTCGGCCTTCGATCCGTACGACCTGTGTAATCCGACCAAGATGTTCCCCGGCACGGATACGAATTTTCAGAGGCCGATCGCTTACGAGCCGCACCCCATCGAGAAAGCGGGGCTGGCGCAGAGGTATTAGCGTTGTTTTGGAGTTGGAGGACCCGGGTAGTGCGGGCCCTCAGGCCCGCGGCAAATGACTGATTCGCGATTCTCTGGACTGCGGTCGTCGCAGACGACCGCAGTCCAGAGGGGATTGGACAGCGCCAAAACGCGGCGCTGAAGCGCCGCTCGACCACGGCGCCCGGAGGCAGCATGAATGAACCTCAACCCGTATTAGATCGTGCGTGGACTGACCTGGAGGCCATCGTCGGTCGCGAGTACATTTGGCCGGCGACGGGGAACGATGCGATCGATGGCTTGCAGCCGGCCAAGGTGGTTGTGCCGGGTACGGCGCAGGAACTGGCGCAGGTATTGCAGTATTGCAGTTCCGCCGGGTTGGCGGTTGTCCCGCGAGGCGGTGGCACCAAGCTGGGGTGGGGCAATCGTCCGCAGAAAGCGGACCTCATCCTTTCCACCGAGCGGCTCAACCGGGTAATTGAACACGTCTGGGGCGATATGACGGTGATCGTCGAAGCAGGTTGTACGATCGACAAGCTTCAGCGGGCCGTTGCGGAGCATGGTCAACGTCTGGCTGCCGACCCAATGTGGCCGGAGAGGTGTACGGTTGGAGGCCTGCTGGCCACGGCCGACAATGGAACGCTCCGTTTTCGCTATGGCGGGGTTCGCGACCTGGTCCTTGGGGTGGAAGTGGCGCTGCCCGACGGCAACTTGATCAAAGCCGGCGGCAAAGTCGTCAAGAATGTCGCCGGTTATGACCTCACCAAGCTCGTCATTGGTTCGCTGGGAACATTGGGAATAATTACTCGGGCGGCGTTCCGGTTGCATCCCGTTCCGGTCGCTACCGCGACGTATAGCACACGGCTCACCAGCACGGCGGAAGCAACCAGGCTGGTGCTGGCCATGGCGGACTCGCAAGTGGTTTACACGGGACTGCAACTGCGGGCCGATGGGCCCGACCACATCCGGCTTGACGTGAGGTTTGAAGGCATCCCCGAGTCGTTGCAGGACCAGTATGGCAAGCTCGGCAAGGTGGCGGCCGGCTACGCGTTGGCCGAATCTTCCGGCGAGGTTTGGAACGCGCGCCAAGAACTCTTCGCCAAGAGTGACAATTCGGTGATCTGCAAATGCAGTGTGCTGCCGACGGAGATTGGAGCGCTGTGCGATGGAGTATTCCGGCACGCTCAGCCGGCGGGGGTCGCGGCCACACTGGTGGTCCAAAGCACCGGTGTGGCGGAGGTGCGTCTGGATTCACCCCGCCTCAAGTCACTGCTCGAGGTAGTGGACCGCGTTCGCGATGAAGTGGCGCTCGCGGAGGGGACGCTGGTTGTCGAACGGTGCCCGGCATCCATGAAGGAGTCACTCGAGGTGTGGGGCACGTTAAAGGATGCGGTTCCCTTGATGCAGCAGATCAAAGGGAAATTTGACCCGGCCGGGACGCTGAATCCGGGCCGCTTCGTGGGGGCCATATGATCGAAGATGCGGTCGCAACCCCGGTAAACGGCAAGACAAGAGTTTTCGATGACCATCATCCGCCCTCGGCGGAGCTGTTGAACGTCTGCGTGCATTGCGGGTTTTGTCTCCAGACCTGCCCCACCTATACCCTCTGGGGCAAGGAGATGGATTCCCCACGCGGCCGCATTCACCTGATCAATATGGCTGTCGACGGTGAAGTGGGACTAACGGACTTGTATGTCTCGCACTTCGACCACTGCCTGGGATGTCAGGCCTGCGTCACCTCGTGTCCATCGGGCATCAAGTATGGCAAGTTGATTGAGGCGATGCGCGCGCAGGTCGAGCGGCGGTATCGCCGGCCGCTGCGAGAGCGGCTCTTGCGGCGCATGATCGCAGCCACCTTCAGTCGTCCCGCGCGCCTGCGCAAGTTGGCGGTCGCCTTGCGTGCCTATCAGCAACTGGGAGTCCAGCGGCTGTTTCATGCGCTTCATTTGACCTCGCTGCTCCCCGCGAGCCTGCGCACGATGGAGCAGTTGATGCCTGATCTGTCGCGGAAGGAGACATCCGCCGTGCTGCCGGCGCGCATCGCTGCCCAGGGCGAGAAGCGCCGCACCGTCGCCATGATTACGGGATGTGTGCAGAGTGTGTTTACCGCCCAGGTGAACGCGGCGACCGCCCGCGTGCTGGCAGCCGAAGGTTGCGAGGTGCTGGCGCCACCGGACCAGGGCTGTTGCGGCGCCCTGTTGCTGGATCTGGGGCAGGAGGCAGAAGCCCTCGCCATGGCACGCAAGCTGATCGACCAGTTCGAGTCGTTGCCCGTGGATGCCATCATCGTGAACGCCGCCGGTTGTGGGGCCGTGCTGAAGGACTACGGATATCTGCTGCGTGACGATCCCGCGTATCGCGAGCGGGCCCTGGCCTTCTCTGCGAAATGCAAGGACCCATCCGAGTTGCTGGCAGAATTGCCGGCGCGGGCGCCCCGCCACTCCATCGCGCTGAAGGTTGGCTTCCACGATCCCTGTCACCTGCAACACGCGCAGGGACTGCGCGAACCACCACGCGCTGCGCTGCGGACCATCCCTGGTGTAGAGCTGTTGGAGCTGCCGGAGTCCGCGCTATGCTGCGGATCGGCCGGTGTCTACAACCTGCTTCAGCCGGAGACGGGACACCAACTCGGTGAGCGCAAGGCCCAGAACATTGTTTCTACGGCGGCGCAGGTAGTCGCCACCGGCAATCCTGGCTGCCAGTTGCAAATCAGCGCCCTGTTGAACCAGGCGGGACACCCGCTGCCGGTGCTGCACTACATGGAGCTGCTGGACGCCTCGATCTCCGGAAGCAAGCCGCCGGACGCTGGCTCGCGGTGACTTAGAGCATTCTCGGAATTGCTGTATCCCCATGAGGTGGAGCACGCCTTCAGAGGCTGGCTGGAAAAGTTTGTTTCCAGAGACTCCGTATTTCCGTCCTCAGTCCCGCTTCGCGGGACTGAGGCAGAGGCCCAAACCGTCACGCACTTCATCCAAGACTTTTTCATCGGCTGTTCAGGCGTGCTCCACCCGGATACAGTAATTATGAATGTGCTTTAGCCAGTTGCGGACATGCTCTCTCAGACCTTCCGCATTTACCCGCGATAGAGCCATCCGAACGCGCCGGCTACCACGATGAGCCAAGCCGAATTGACTTGAAACCGCAACAACAATGCCGCGCTTATTCCTGCAATCACCAGCGTCGGCACATCGATGATTGCCACCCGTCCAAGCTGCCAGGCGACTACGCCCATCAAGGCAAGCGATCCGACGACCACGCCGTCGAGCATGGAGGCGGCCACGCGCGACCTGCGAATCCTCGGAATCAGAAATCCGCTTAGCGCCACGTACACGAAGCCGGGTGCGAAGATGCCCACCGTGGCCACAACCGCTCCGGGAACTCCGCCGATGATGTATCCGATGAACGTGGCTGTCGTGAACACCGGCCCGGGGGTGACCTGGCCGACGGCGACCGCGTCCAGTAATTGCCGTTCGGAGAGCCAGTGCAGGCGGTCGACCAGGTCCGCTCGCAGGAAGGCCAGCAGGACGTAGCCGCTGCCAAAGAGCACGGCGCCGATCTTGGCGAAAACCAGGAACAGTCGCCATGGTCCAACAGGTATCGCGACCGCGCCGGCGGCGCCCAGCAAGTGCGTCAGTTTCGGTAGGGTGAGGACTCCGGCCGTCGTTTTGCGCAGGCGGGTCAGTTTCTCATACAGCATCGGCGCACCAGCTAACGCGGCCGCAATCGCGAGTAGGAGCACCTCGTGCACGCGAAGCACGTATAGGAGAGCAGCCACGCTGCCCACGACTGCCAGCCAAATCGACTTCATCGCCGTTCGTGCCAACTTCCAGAAGGCCTGGATGATCACGGCGATTACCACCGGTTTCAGTGCGTACAGAATTCCATTCACCTGAGGAAGAGTTCCATAGCGAACGTAGGCGCTGGCGATGGCGCCGACCATGATGGCGGCTGGAAGAAGGAAAGCGCAGCCCGCAACCAGAAGACCAGGCCAGCCACGCTTCTCGTAGCCGATGAAGATGGCCATTTCGGTTGAACTCGGCCCCGGCATGAGGTTCGCTGCTCCCAGGCGGTCGAGAAACTGCTCGGGCGTAAGCCAATGACGCCGAGTGACGAACTCGTCTTCCATCATCGCGATGTGCGCTGCCGGACCACCGAAGGCAATCGTTCCCAGCTTGAGAAATACCAGTGCCACAGCGCTCAGCGAAACCTGGGCAGTGGACGTTTCTGCGGCAGCAGACAGGCCGGCTTTCTGGTGAGATGGCGAGGTCACGAAACCATTAGCTTACTCGCGCTACTTCGGGGTTGGGCGAAGAAAGACACGGGTAAGAAAGTTGGTGCTTTCGCGCATGGTGCTGTGGCCGACGCCCCGGACTGGGCCCGGCCGGGCGATCTGTCCAGCGCGGCTTTCATCGGATGCCATGCTGGTGTATTGTCGCCGGGATTGCTCCGGATGGTAGGCTCCCAAACAACTGCGCCGGACCTGGTGGGTCCGGCGCGAAGAAAACCCCGTCACACATCACACGTGCTTGGGACGCTTTGCCAGCAGCTCAGCAACCAGTGCTACGGCTGCCAGCACTGCGGCGGTGTAGAACGCCATCTGGTAATTGTGGTACTTGTCAAACAGCTTGCCGCCGATGCGGCCACCGAGGAGACCGGCCACGCCCCAGGCAGTGAACAGCATCCCGTAGTTAATTCCGGCATTCTTCGTGCCCCAGAAATCGGCAGCGGCAGAGCCGTTCACGGACAACTGCGTGCCGTAGCACCAGTAAACGATGAACAGCATGACGAAGAGGCCTACGACGTTGCCGCCCACCTGGTAGAGAATGGGCATCGCCACCATGGAGATGCCGATCATCAAGCGCAAGACGTTGATGCGACCCAGGTGGTCCGACATCCAGCCGGAGAGAATGCGACCCGAAGCGTTTCCTGCCGCGCCCACTACCAAGCCAAAGGAAGCCAGCGTGGTGCTGGGTATGCCGACACTCTTGGCGAAAGGCACCAACTGGCTGATCACCATCAGACCTGCCGTGCAACCGAGGGCGTACGCAATCCACATGAAGTAAAAAGTCGGGGTGCGCAGCGTCTCGCCCGGCGAAAAGTCATAGGTGGTAGCAGCAGCTTTCGAGCTCGGGGCTGGCGTCCAACCCGCGGGCTTGTAGCCGACGGGAGGGTTCTTCAGCAGGAATGCTCCGAACACGGTCATGACCAGGAAGATCACGCCCAGGACCTGGAAGGTGGCGCGCCAGCCGAAGTTGGGGATCAGGTAGCTGGCGGACAAGGGGCCGAAGATGGCTGAACCGCCGCCGTAGCCGGCAACCGCCAGTCCCACCGCCAGACCGCGCTTGTCGGGAAACCACTTGGACATGACCGGAATCGGGGTGGCGTAGCCGAAGCCGTTACCCAATCCTCCAATCACACCGAAGCAGATAAACAGATAGGTGAGGTTGCTGGTGTAAGCGCAGATGAAGAAGCCCAGGCTGACCAGGACCCCGCCGGTAAGCGAAATCCAGAAAGGCCCCAACTTGTCCTGAAGCCGGCCGGCGACAATAAACGTCAAAGCGAACACGAACACCGCGATGGTAAATACCGTAGAGGTGTCGGCGCGCTTCCAATGGAACTCCTTCTCCAATGGCGCGACGAACACGCTCCATGCGTACAAGCTACCCAGGGCAAGGTTCATGGAGAGCCCGCCCACGACCCGCCACCAGCGGTTCAAGCCGGTACTGCCAATTTCTATCGAGTCGCTCACTGGAGTTGCTGCGGTTTGCATTTTGATTTCTCCTTCCAAAGCCAGCGCCGAAGGCGCGGCGGTGCGTGCGATTCAAGGAATCTTAGGCCCTGGGAACTTACGCGGCCATACTACAAAAGTGTTAGTAGCCAGACTTCCAAGCCAGCTACTCTCAAGCCTTTCTTAGCTGCCAACTATACTCCGGCCTGGGCGGGACCGGACAGAACGAAACCGTCGGCGGGAAGCGACATGGGGTAGAGGAGAGTGGTCAAGTCCTCGGGCT
Organism: Binatia bacterium; assembly: GCA_035516415.1. Lineage (GTDB taxonomy): Bacteria > Acidobacteriota > Terriglobia > Terriglobales > Acidobacteriaceae > Bog-257. The sequence goes on from DATJAI010000122.1 coordinate 10,091, forward strand.
GCACGGTGGCTGGGGGTTCAGGGCCCCAGAACTCTGAAGCGAACGTTCGTTCGGCCACAGAGACCGGCAGTTCGCAGGAAAAAACCTCGCTTCCCGCCTTTTGAGCCGTTGTGGGCAGGATTTTCCTTCGCCGCGCGGGCCGGGGTCTGTGACCGGAGATACGGGGCCGTGTGACCTGCGTCACTAAAGGGTGGGTTGTCCGCGCTCAGCCCGCGCCGGCCGCGAGGAATGCCGGCATCACTAAGTCCATACCCTGGCAAGAGACGGCGCGCCGCTATCCTACTATTGGGTGATGCCTAACCTTGCCAAAGTGATAGGATAAGAGGTAACTCGGGGAGGGCACGTGGGATCACCGTACGGCTTTGAGCTGGTGGAGAATTGCATAATTTGTAAGCTGCGCACCGACAGCTTCTTCTGTTCTCTTCCCAAAACTGCTCTCGAAGCCTTCGACAAAATTAAATATACGGCGAGCTATCCGGCGGGCGCGGTGCTGTTCGTGGAAGGCCAGTCGCCGCGCGGTATTTATATGCTCTGCAAGGGCCGGGTGAAACTCTCCACCACCTCCGCCGAAGGCAAGACCCTCATCCTGAAAATCGCGCAGCCCGGCGAAGTCCTGGGCATGCACGCCACCGTTTCCGGCACGCCTTACGAGATCACCGCC
>DATJAI010000123.1:0-4088 GCA_035516415.1 Binatia bacterium
TGAAGTGCATCCGACGCTCCCGCACCACCACTAGTTCTTGCGCCAAGGCCGTCAAAAGGTGGCTCTTCCCCGATCCAGGATTTCCGAATACCAGAACGTTTTCTTTCCGCTTCAGAAAATCGCCTTCCAGCAGTGTCCGCATCGTGAGCTTTCGGCAAGCCTGCGTATAGAACGGGGTGGGGGCCTATTTCTCCGAAAAATATAAACCGGTCACTGCTTTCCAGCGGTAGCCTTATGCCACCAGCGCTGCACAGGCGCGAGTTGTCGGTTGACCTCTTCCACTGAAAAGGCCTCCGGATCGAAGCCATCACCTAGCCAGTCCAGCAGTTCCTCATGTTGCTCATGGCTCGGATCGCCGATCGCCTCCAGCAGATTGTAAAAACCCGGTATGCCGCCACAGTCTTCGGGCGGTCCGTGCCGTTCCCCCGCTATGCACGTGGGATAAGTGCGCCCTGGTTCAGGCGCCAAGCGTTTCTCAACTGCGATCTTGTGTTCCCAGCCATCGCCGAAGTCATAGGTGTACACGGCCTTGATTCCCGCCCTGCCGAGCACCTGGAATAACCGTGCTGTCCGTTCATTGGCGGTGCGCGGTCCACCAAACTCTCGCTCCATCGGGTCGGGTTTTCCGTACCTCTGCTGACCGATGCGGAAGTCATGCAGATGGCAGTCTTCCCACCCCATGGCTAGTTGTAAGACGTCATGCAACTGCTCCAACGTCAGGTCTGCGGGAACCAGCAGCCGCCGCCAGATCGGGGGGTCCGTACCCAGCAGAGTGACCTTGATCCGATAGATTTCTTGTGACTTCTGGATGGGGTTCGTTGGCATAGTCAGGCTCTCTTCGATCTCAAAATGCGGCGCACCGAGGTGCGGCCGATCTTCAGCCGCCGGGCAATCTCGGATTTGCTGACGGCGGCGCGATGCAGTTTCCGGATTTCCGTAGCATGGATGGCCGCGGTTGCCGGCCGGCCCAGCCGCGTCCCGTTCTGCCGCGCATGCGCCAAGCCCGCCTTAGTTCGTTCCCGCAGAACCTCTCTTTCGAACTCGGCAAAGATGGCCAGCAGGCCGGCCATTGCCCGACCGGCAGGCGTGGTCAGATCCAGTGCCTCGGTCAGGGAAACGAATCCGACACCCAGATGCTCCTGTTCCTGGAGGGTTGCCAGCAGATCGGTTACGGAGCGGCCCCAGCGGTCGAGCCGCCAAACCAGCACCAGATCGATCTCCCGCCGCCGGGCGGCCTCGAGTAACCTCTCGCGGGCTTCCCGTCGCGTCGCCCCAGAGTTCACCTCGCGGACTTGCATGGCGATCGTCCAGCCGCGCCGGACGGCATACTCCCGCATGGCCCGGTTCTGCATCGCCAGCGTCTGCTGGTCGTTGGTGGAGACACGCGCATACAGGCCTGCCCGGAACAGTTTCGGCTGCTTCCGTGCATGGCCGAAAACGTATTCAGATTTTGCGTTTTGGGAGACCCGTTTGGCGGTCATTTCGGGATGTCACCCAGCCATGGCCGCAGATGATCCTTTTCGGCCAGGCAATCGATGCCTCCATCCTACCCGGAATCGATGCCGTTGACGGCGAGAGCCAGCCGCTCGCGGTAGTTCCAGGGCATCCACTCCGCCGGTGCCTGCTTGACCTGTTCGGCGTGCCGTTGCAGCTCGGTAAGATAGTCGAACGGGTTGGCGCCGTTGAGCTCGGAGGTATGGATCAGGCTCATATACAGATCGCCCATCTGCGCCCCGTTCCTGGTCTTATAGAACAGCGAGTTTTTGCGGTGCAGAATGGCCTTTTTCAGAGAACGCTCGGCTAGATTGTTATCCAGCGGGGTTCCTGCTTTTTCCAGAAACAGCGTCAGACGCGCCCAATGATTTAGCAGATAGGAGATGGCCTTCCCCAAGCCGGAGTTCAGCTCCACCAGGCGCTCGGTGAACTGCGCCTTCAGCCACACCTCGAGTTTATCCATCACAGGTTTGCTGTTCTGTCGGTGAAAGTGGAGCCGCTCTTCCGGCGTCAACCGCGCCGCCCGTGCCTGTTCGTCATACTTATAGACCTCACCCAGCATCTCCAGCACGAACCGGCACTGCTTGGGAAAACTGGCGATGACTTTTACGAAGCCCCGCCTTCCATGGGCGAGGCAGTTCGCCACTACTGTCTGCAGCGGCGCCGGAAGCTTCGGCATGTTCCGCGACAGCGCATCGCACATCTGAATCGGAGGCGGCAACTCGAGCCGCCGCTGCCGCAACACGTCGGCCAGGTTCTCGCCGGCGTGCTTGGCGCCGGTGAAGAATAGCGCGATCCGCCGCTGTTGAAACACCCAGATGATCCCGCTGGTGAACACGCCGGTCCGTTCGGGAGAAACATCGCCGCGGTCCAGGGACAGCACCCGCATGGAGGTGTCGTCGTTGTGCACCAGTTCCCACTGGGCCGACTGGCGCACCAGTTCCTGAAAGGCAGGACGCAGCGGCGCCACCGTTTCGGCCAGGATCTCGCACTGGGTGGCTGCCGGCAGCGGAATGCCCAGGCCATGCTGCAGACTCTGCAGCCGGGTCCAGGGAAACCCGTTGCCGTAGCGCAACACCGCCATCATGCTCGCCGCCGTCTCATCGTATTTTTTCTCGCCCACCTCGGGTGGCGCGGTGGCGGTGAACACGTCGCCGCAGAGGTTGCAGCGCAGCCGGGCGAGCTCGTAGACGGTGGCCGCGATCGGCGCCTGCCCGTAGATCCGCACCCGCAGACCAGGATCATGCTGCGGATAGACCTTTCCGCCGCAGCCGGCGGGGCACGGATCGCCGCTCTTCAGGGACTCATGCGGGACCTGGACCCGACGCGCCCCGCCGTAGTCGGCCGCCGCATTACGCCCGTGCCCGGCCGCCGGTTTCTTCCGCTCCGCTTTCGGCTTCTTCTCACCGCTGTTGATGCCGGCCCGCTCGAGCACTTTAAGGGTTTTCTCGGTCGCGGCCGGGCACAACAACTCGCGCAGCTCGGCCAGGGTCGTCTCCTGCTTTTCGAGGAGTTCCGTAATCATGCCCAGCGTGCCGATGGCGTTCCGCAGCTTCTGATACCCGTCCGCCCGCAGCGGTTCCTGCCGGGCCTGCTCCAGCAGCGCCTCCAACTCGGCGATGGAGACCTCGGTGACGCCTATCGAGGGCTGCATGCCTCCGGACTCTCCAGCAACTGCCGAAACCGCCGTGTTAGCGGATATCCCAGCACCTCTTTGATCGACCGGTTGGGACGATTCGTCTGATCATCTTTGCCGCGGCCGGTGGTGCGCCCGAGCGGCACCCAGTTCGCGGCCCGGTAGCAGGTCCCGCGGAACCGTTCCGGATCGATGAAGGTCTCCAGAAAATAAATCGGGTGCCCATAGGCGCATTCCCAATCGGCGGAGAGCCTGCCGGCCATGCGGCTCAGAATGTACGACGCCAGGTTCGGCACCTCGACCCACGGCAGGATGAGGAAACGAGTGTTGTAGGCGATGAAGCGGATGTTGCGCCGCCGTGCCTCGCCGCTCCACCCGATGTAGCGGTCGCGGCTGCCGAGATGGCGCGGCGCCGAACTCCATGCCAGGCAGGCCAGCGGCCGGCCCTGCGCCCACACCAGATACTTGAGTTGCTCGCCGACCGGCTGCTCGTATCCGAGGTAGTGATGCTCTTCCATCAGGCTGTTGAACAACGGCTCGTCACCGGTGCGCCGCACCTGCTCGAACTCCAACGGCTGGATGCCGGCCAGCCGGCCGGCAATGGGCGTGGTGTCGATGAGCACCGGGGCGGGTCGCGCCCTGGCTGCCAGCGGGTTGTGGCGCACATAAGCGACCGGTGGCAACGTGATCTGACCAGCGCGATCGAGCATCAGCAGCAGCCCGCGGCAAACCATGTCGCGCAGGGCGCCGTTGGGCTGACGCCACCCCCAGGCTTCGCATAACTTTTTCGACAGCGTGCGGCGGCTCTGACGCGGATCGGCGCTGATCAACTCGCGTATATAGAGAATGTCTTCGCTGCTAACCAGCCGGCCCCGGTACTGCAACCCAGTCATTAGTCAGCAGTATGAACCTGTTTTTCTTGGAACGCAAGTGGTCAATAATGTTTTTTCGGCTATGC
>DATJAI010000124.1:0-22896 GCA_035516415.1 Binatia bacterium
AGTGTGATGCCATCAATGAAACCATTGTTGTTAGGGAATCCAAGCCCCGACGTTACTTGCGTGCGCGTGGACTTTTCAAAGAACGCCAGCATAGTCGTGCTGAAGGCGGCGAAATATTTATGCCCAACGGCAATCTGCGGATCAGGCGGATTGATGCCGGCAGTCTGCAGCCTGAAGGCGAGTGGTGGCGGATCGGGCGATGGCTTTTCGCAGCGCTGCAGCTGTGTCTTGAGGGCATCGACCTGCTGTTGCAGGGACGAAATCTTCGCTGCCACTTCGGGGTCTTGTGGCGGCGGTTTCAGCGGTTCACCCTGCTTCCCGAATTGGCCAACCTTGTGCTGTTCGAGATCGGAGATCCGTTTATTCAGATCGTCGATCTGTCCTTGAATCGTCTGGCAGGCATCGCAAGATGGGATTCGCTCGGGCCGCGCCTCGACGGCATGCAGCAGGAACATCGAGGCCAGAAGGAAACTGCGGATAGCAACCCTGAACCACCTACTGTCTTCAGGAGCGGGAACCGAATGCATACCCGGAATCTCCTTTCTGACTTCGAAAGCAGGGAGATTGTAATCCCGTTTTGCCCGCTTGCGTGAACTGGGATTCAATCTGGTGCGACTGGCAAACTCGTCACAAACTGTTGTGACGCTACCCCTATGTCTTGCGAAGGGATGCAGTAAAATCAGGCTTTTCGCCTTATTAGGATCTTTCATGTTCAAACGCATCCTGATCGCCAATCGCGGCGAGATTGCCGTGCGCATCATTCGCGCCTGCCGTGAAATGGACATCGAGTCCGTGGCCGTCTTCTCCGATGTCGATCGCCGGGCATTGCACGTGCGCAAGGCCGACTATGCATACCACATCGGCACCGCCACGGCCAGCGAGTCCTACCTCAATATCGAAAGAATTCTTGACGTGGCGCGCCGCAGCCAGGCGGAGGCCATTCATCCCGGTTATGGTTTCCTGTCGGAGAACGCCGGATTCGCGCGTGCCTGCCGCGATGCCGGCGTCAAGTTCATTGGTCCATCGCCGGAGTCGATGGAGATGATGGGCTCCAAGACCCGGGCCCGCCAGAACATGAAACGCGCGGGCGTGCCGTTCGTGCCCGGCTCCGAGCGTGGTCTCGACTTCGACGCTGCCGAAAGGCTGGCCGGGCAGATCGGATATCCGGTGATGCTGAAGGCAGCCGCCGGCGGCGGCGGCAAGGGCATGCGCATGGTTTCTTCGCCCGCGGAACTGCACTCCGCCTGGCAGAACGCGCGCAGCGAAGCCCAGCGATCCTTCGGCGACAATGAGGTCTACATCGAGAAGTTCATCGTCAACCCCCGCCACGTGGAGATGCAGATCGTCGGTGACGAGCATGGCAATACCGTCTATCTGGGAGAACGCGAGTGTTCGGTTCAGCGGCGCCACCAGAAAGTCCTGGAAGAGTCTCCCTCGCCCATCGTGGATGACGACATGCGGCGGCACATGGGTGAAATCGCGGTGCGCGTCGCACGCGCGGCAAATTACCACAATGCCGGTACCGTGGAATTCCTCGTTGACCAGCAGCGAAACTTCTATTTTCTCGAGATGAACACGCGTCTGCAGGTGGAACACCCGGTCACCGAATTCGTCACCGGGCTCGATCTGGTGCACCTGCAGATGCGGATTGCGGCCGGAGAGAGGCTTCCCTTCCACCAGGAGGACATCCGTCTGCGCGGGCATGCCATCGAGTGTCGTATCTATGCCGAAGATCCGGACAACAACTACTTTCCGTCACCGGGGCAGATCACGCGCCTGATCTCGCCTTCCGGCCCTGGCATTCGCCGCGACAGCGGCATGTACGAAGGCTGGACAGTTCCGATTGAGTACGACCCGCTGCTGGCCAAGCTGGTCGGTTATGGCGAGAACCGCGACGATGCCATCCGCCGCCTGCTGCGCGCTCTGCACGAGTATTTCGTCGGCGGCATCAAGACCAACCTCTCTCTTTTCCGCCGCATTCTCAAGGATCCCGATTTCCGGGCCGGGAACTTCGATACGGGTTTTCTCGACCGTCTTCTGACGAAACCGCGAGGCGAGACCGACCTCCGGCGTCCGATCATTGTGGCGGCCGCAGCCGCCATTTTCGCCAGCATGGAGCCGAAGGCCACCTTACCGGGAACTACAGGAGCAGCTCCGGTAAACGGCAATGCGTCGGTACCGCCGGTCTCGACCTGGCGCCGCACCGCCCGCGCCGAAGCATTAAGGGAAAGGTGAACGCGTTGCGCGGAGACAGATGCCATCACGCCAGTTGCTAGCCAGTCGCTAATTGCTGCCTTATGACCTATGACGTGATCGTTGACGGAAAAACACATCGCGTGGAAATAGTGCGCGGCGAAAAGCTCTGGTCGTGCAGGATCGACGGCCAGGAATTCGAGATCGACGCCGAAATGACGGCGCGCGATGTCCTCTCCGCGTTGCTCGGCGGCAAGGCCTACGAGATCAAGCGGGAGCGCTCCATCGACGGGGAGCTTCACATGGTCATCGGCAGCGCCCGCTATGCCGTGGATGTGCAGGACCCGCGTTCGCTGCGCACCCGCCGCTCCATGGCGGGAGCGGACACAGGTCCCCAGAAATTGAAAGCGCCGATGCCCGGCAAGATCGTTCGCATACTCGTAAGCGAGAAGGACGAAGTCAGAGCCGGACAGGGGATCGTCGTGATGGAAGCCATGAAGATGCAGAACGAGATGAAATCCCCGAAGGACGGCACGGTGCAGAAGATCCTCACGGCGGAAGGCGCCGCCGTCAACGCCGGCGACACCCTGGCCATCGTCGAGTAGCGGAAGGCGCCAGCTATCGGTATTTGGCCTCGGTCGTCAGCCGGCGCCGATAATGACAATGCCTGCCAGTGTCCTGAGCCGGAAATTTGTTCATAAGGTGAGGGCGTCTTGAAAGGGCTCGGCTTCAGTCGAGCTGAAATCGCGTCTTACCCCGCTTGCGTCCTTTCGGCTCGCCATCGTCTGAGTGCCACGATCGACCAAATCGCTTCCACGATTCCGAACGGCCAGGCTCCCTGAAAGAAGCCATAGACCGATGCCAGCAAGCATGCGAAGGCAAACCCAGGAATGAACCACGGGCTTCGCTTTTCCAGGGCATAGCAAATCAACATTGCCGTAACTGCAAACAGACCGAACAGTGTCAGGACATCCATAGTTGTTGAAAACGGACTTCGATTTCAGCTTACAGGAACGGAGCTTTACCGCTGAGGTACACCAGGTCGCCTTCACTCTGGCCGGATGATCATTCAACAAATTTATGATTCAGGACAGGCAGCTCCAACAGGTCGGAGTTAGCCCGCTCTCCTTGGCGGCAACCGTCGTTTCTCTCCCACCTATAATGTTGCGATGCAGAAGGACTGGAAGACCAGGCTGATTCACTCCGACGTGCAGGTTCCGCAGGGGTTTCGCTCGCTGGCGACGCCTGTCTATCGTGGCTCGACCACACTTTTCTCCGACGCCGCTGCGCTCACCGATGCCTGGGACCAGTACGAGGCCGGATACACCTATGGCCTTTTCGGCACCCCCACCACGCTGGAGCTGGCCGGGCGCATCTGCGAGCTTGAGCAGGGTTACCGCACCATCATCACGGCCGGCGGGCAGGGCGCAATCTCGCTGATCAACCTTGCGCTGCTGCGCGCTGGCGATCACATCCTGGTTCCGGAGAGCATTTACGGTCCCAACCGGAACCTCGCCAGCGACGTGCTGCGCCGGTTCGGCGTGCAGGTCACCTATTATCCTCCAGGCATCGGCCAGGATATCGCGGGCATGATTCAGGCGAACACGCGTGTGGTGTGGTGCGAGAGTCCCGGCTCAATCACCATGGAGGTGCAGGATGTGCCCGCGATCGCGCAGACAGCGCATGCTGCCGGAGCGCTGGTGGTCATGGACAACACCTGGTCGGCCGGAGTGTATTTCGACTCGTTCGCACATGGCGTCGATGTCAGCATGCAGGCGCTTACCAAGTATGTGGGTGGGCATAGCGACCTGCTGCTGGGATCCGTGACGGTCAGGGACAGGAAACTCTACGAGCGACTCGGCCAGACACACCAGCTGCTCGGCTGCGCCGCCTCGCCGGATGACTGCAGTCTCGCACTGCGCGGCATGCAGACATTGGCCGTGCGCCTGGAGAAGATCGAATCCTCTGCACTGACTATTGCACGATGGCTGGCTGCACGGGCCGAAGTGGAGCGGGTGTTGCATCCCGCCCTCCCCTCCTGTCCGGGACACGAACTATGGAAGCGCGACTTTGCCGGATCTGCCGGTGTCTTTTCCCTGGTCCTGAAGCAGGGCACAACCAGGCAGCAGGTACTGGACTTCGTCAACTCGCTGGCGCTTTTCAGGATTGGATATAGCTGGGGAGGAGTAGCCAGCCTCGCCGTTGCCTATGATTTCAGTCACTACAGGACGCGGCCTTCCTATGACCATCGAATCGTGCGCCTGAACATTGGACTGGAAACTACCGAGGACCTCATCGCGGATCTGCAGCAGGCATTGCAAGCCATCACAGGCAAGTAGGTTTTCTATAGCTTGTTTTGGTATCTGCTAATCTACCAGCCTTGAAGCTCGCCTTACAGTTTTCCCGAATTGGGAAACCCCCAACTTTCCGCAGCGCAGCTTTGCAGCTAATGAGTTGCCGAGAGTAACTAGCTTCAATAAAGAGTAACTAGTCTAAATACCCCGAGCATCTGTCTTCAATCTGATTCCCAATTCGGGAATTGCTGGCTCTACGGCTGGAAAATGCTAAGAACTTTATTGCAACCTGTTGCAGATGCAAACTCGTCAGTGCCGTTTTTTCAGCAGGTTGAGGCGGCAGCAGAATTGCACCTTCCCAGGCAGATCTGTTTATAGAGAAGCCACAAGGTACGGTCGAACTGACTTATCCGGTTCGGCCGGTCTGAGTGGGTCGCCGGGGCTGCTGGTTGCCTCGGGCGACGGTCAGCGCCCGATCTCCTGGTCCTTGACTCATCGGCGCTGCCGCCAGTTGTCCTACTTCTCCTTGTTCGAGTCGAGGCACGCTCCATAGCAGTGGGGTCGTCGACGGGGCTCTAAGACCGCGTCTGACGAAGGGTGGCGTGCATCTGGCCGTAGCCCGGCGTTGGTAAACAGCGTTCCGATGGGTGCGGCAGTGGCATCGACCGGAGAGTCGTTGCCGCAAACTCTCGCATTGCGAACCGAAGGAGGATCTCCTTGAAAATTCGTATCGCTACACTCATTCTGCTGCTGGTTGCGCTGGTTGCCATTCCTGCGGCAGCGGACACACTCTACAGCAATGGCCCCACCAACGGCACAACCGATGGGTGGACCATTAACTTCGGCTTTATCGTCAGCGACACCTTCACGCTGAGCGCGGCTTCGACCGTAACCGGCCTGACCTTCGCCACCTGGATGGAGCCTGGCGACACTCTGCTGTCCGCCCAGGTTGCCATCACTTCGTCGGAGTTTGGTGGCACCCAGTTCTTCAACAGCGTGGTGAACTTCACGCAGAGCGGCTGCTCGGTCAACCAGTATGGCTTTGACCTCTGCACCGAGTCCGGCACCTTCAACGTCGCCCTCAACAGCGGCACCTACTGGCTCAATCTCGAGAACGCCGTGTCGGCCTTGGGCGACCCGGTTTACTGGGATGAGAACTCGGGGCCGTCTATGGCTTCGGAGAACTCCGTCGGAACTATTCCGTCTGAGTCGTTCACGCTGACGGGCACCACCGGCGGCGGCACGGTTCCTGAGCCCAGCAGTATCCTGCTGGTCGGCTCCGGAATCCTTGGCCTGGCGGGGATGCTTCGCCGGAGACTTTTCTAGTTTCTCTTTGGCCCTGCTTTAAGCCATTCCTACAAACCCATAAGCCGGAGCCCACGGGCTCCGGCTTTAGAATTCAGGGGGATCTGATTTGCAACGCGCGTCGGCCGGTCACGGCGTCACCGGCTACTTCATCGTGCCTGCCTTTTTCAGGATGTCTTCCGCAAAGTAGTTCTCTACCGATGCCCGGTCGCGTATGGTTTCGTAGTAGGCCGACTTGAGCAGCTGTTCGCGGCGGTCACGCAGTTGTTCGCGAATGGCCTGCTGCACCCGCGGGTCCTTCAGTTCGCGCTGTCCGGCGGCCTCCTTGCTGATGAGTTTTACGATCCGGAAGCCGAAAATCTGATGGCTATTGGGGTCGCCGACCGGCAGGATGCTGGTGTATTGCCCCGGCTTCAGTCTGCTGATGGCGTCAATTGCCGCTCTGTCGGCCTTGAGCGAAGATTCAGGGATGAAGCCAAGGTCCCCTCCGTTCTGGGCGGTTTCCGGCTGCTCGGAATAGTTCATGGCCACGGTGGCGAAGTCTTCACCGCTGTCGAGCCGGTTCTGCAGCATCTGGATTTTCTTGCGTGCCTCAGCCTCATTCTGCGCCTTCATGCTCTTCACCTGCGGGTTGGGTTGTGTGGTGACGAGGATCTGCGCCAGATGATATTGCGGTTCGATGAGGTTGAATTCCGCTTTGTGCTCGTTGTAGTAGCTGGTTATGTCGTCATCGGAGATGTTGATCCTGGACGTGATTTCCCGGTTCAGTACCTTGTCAACGGTCAGCGAACGGCGCAGATCGTGTTTGAAATCGTCGAGCGTGGTGCGCCGCTCCTTCAGCCGCCTGTCGAATTCCTCCTGCGTATAGGGCGCCTTGATTTCGGCCAGTTTCGCGTTGACTTCCTCGTCGGTGGCCAGCAGCCCCAACTTCTCCGCCCGCTGCATCAGGATTTCGTTGTCTATGAGTCCGCGCAGGATGTTCAGACGCAGCGTGTCAGCCTGTTCCTCGCTGGGTTTCTGGGGCGAATCGGCAATCTGGTTGTCGTAATACTTCTGGACCTCGCTGCGCGTGATCTTGCGGCCATTCACCGTGGCCATGACGTCCTTGCCGACCTGCTTGTTCGAACAGCCGGCGGCTGTCAGCAGTGCGACCAGCGCCAACAGACCGGCGGCAGCACCGTGACGTACCCTGCTCTTAGCTCCTGGTTCCAAGCTTTGCCCTCCTGCGAGGCAACACCAGCCCCGGCACAATTTCCCGATGCGGCTGACAGGGCGAGCGACAGCCGTCCTGCGCACTGCCTATTTACTGGCGGGTTGCTGATGCTGGGGCGCGACCGCTGCCCCCGGAAGCTGAACACCCGCCGCCAGCAGCTGCCGGTTCAGGGCGGTTTTCACCTCATCGGCATCCAGCGCGCCTTCCAGACGCTCGCCATTGATGAACAGTGTCGGCGTGGCGCTAACTCCCAGCTTGTCGCCTTCGGCTATGGACGCCTTCACCGCCGCATCGGACTGCGTCTTTACGCAGGCCTGCAGCCGGCCCAGATCGGCTCCGTTCTTCCTGCCAAAGTCCATCGTCAGCCGGTCCAGTTCGCTGTCCGGCGTCTGCCCGCCCTTTTGCGGTCCACCAATGGCACGCTGATTGGCGTGCAGGTAATCCGCAAGCTTCCAGTATGCCGCGCCGCTCTCGTGCGCAAGGCAGTTGGCGTCGTTGGCGGCGTGTTCCGCCCAGGGATGTATCTGGAGCAGCGGATAATCTTTATAAACGATCCTCACGCGGTCGCCATATTGCGGCAGGATTTCGCCCATCAGCGTGCTGTGCATGCGCGCGCAGAACGGACACTCGAAGTCATCAAAATTGACAATGGTGACTTTGGCAGCGGGATTACCGCGCACTGGCCTGTCTGCCAGGCTGATTTTGTTCATCGTCTCCGCGTAGATGTCCTTCGTCAGATCCAGCTTCGTAAATTGAATAAGCGTCTTGCCATCGTGCGAAACCAGGAAGTCGATTTTCTTCGTCTTTTCCCTGGCACTCAGCGTCACGGGCAGGAGGTCGTAACCCGCAAACTCGCTCGGCGCGGGGGTTCCAAGGGCAATATTCACTTCGGGAGGAAGCTGGTAATAAGCCTGAAGCTGATGCTGTATGCGGGCAATCACATCAGGCGGAATCGCTTTGGACTGTGTCCAACCCAAACAACACATCAACAGGCAAACCATCGCCGCTTGCTTCGGAAACAAGATAAGACGCCCGCCTTTCAGCAGAGAGGATCTGAACAGTCATTATCGCACGACGACGCAGTTCCGCTCTGTGCTGCCGGGTTTTGGCATAGGCTGCCCGTGAACCGGACTGAGCGCGTCAATCGCGCAAAGTGTACGTTGGTTCGCTTGGCGGCCGGGAACGCTCCGGGCGCGCCACCATCAATCCTTCGGCGAATTCCACCGTCGCAGGGAGGCGGCAGGAAGCAGGGCATTCATCGAGCCGGAGCGGAAGCCCTCCAGGTCGAGCGTGACGTAAGAAAATCCCAGTGCCTTGAAGATGCGCGTCAGCTCCGCCGCCATGGCCACGGTCAGAGCTTGCGGCAGTTCGTCGCGACTAATCTCGATGCGCACGATCGGGCCGTGGTGCCGGACGCGGAACTGGCGGAATCCAAGCTGCCGCAGCGCTTCTTCCCCGCGCTCCACCGCGTTAAGGGCCTCGCGGGTAACCGGGCGGTCGTATTCGATGCGCGAGGCGAGGCAGGCGGAGGCCGGCTTGTCCCAGATGCGCAATCCCGCTGCCCGGGCAAGCTGACGGATATCCTCCTTTCCGAGTCCCTCCTCGAGGAGCGGCGCCACCACCCGGTGTTGTAGCGCAGCCTGTTGCCCGGGACGATAATCGCCCTGGTCGTCAACATTCACCCCATAGGCGATGACGTTAAAACCGTGCTGTTGGCAATACCCCTCCATGAGAGTGAAGAGTTCGTCCTTGCAGTAATAACAGCGCGCCGCGTCGTTGCGCCGGTACTCGGCGCGTTCCATCTCGCCGGTGTGGATGATCTGCAGAGGGATGCCCTGCTCTTCGGCGAAGACTACCGCATCGCGCTTCTGGGAGCGTGCAAGGCTGGGAGACTCGGCAAGCACCGCCAGCATGTCCTTGCCAAGTTCACGATGGGCCGCCCAGGCCAGGAACGCTGAATCTACTCCGCCCGAATAGGCAATCAGCAGCCGCCCAAGCGAGCGCAGGCGGGCGCGTAGGGAGAGCAGCCTGGCTGCCGGATCCTGCCTTGCAGGAAACTGCCCGGGACGGAATACGGACATGCTGGCATTGTAAGGCACGGCAGGCCCGAGGCGCGTTGCGTGCCAGGGGCGGGAGTGCAGTTTCCGCCCTAGTACAGCCTTTGCAGACGACGAATACTTCCAAACGTGCCGACGTTCGTAAGGCTGAAGGAGAAGCGGTAGGCGTTCTCATTGCGTACAAATCCCAGCGCCCATCGCTGATACTGGAAGGCAATGCCGCAGCAGTCCCAGTTGTAGTTGGTCTGGATGGTGGCGGTTTGGATGTAGGAAAGCCTGGAATCCACTCCCACCGTGAATGCGCTGCTCAGGCCAGGCTTGCTCATCGCCCCGTAAGTAAGGCCAATGCGGTACTGGTTAAAAATAGCAGGAGTCTCGGTCCCATTGGAACTTAGCGAGAACTCCCCGGGAGCGTTCACGTAACTTTGTCCGCCATTCAGGTACCAGTTGCCCCACCGGTAACCGGCAAAAAGTGTGCTTGCGTTGACATGGTCCAGGACCGGGTCATAGTCCAGGGCCCATTGAAAGTCGGCTGCACCGGATTGGATGCGCAGACGGGAAACAATTGGGGAAAACAGGCGGGGGGCGGTAAGGAACGCTATGCCAGTCAGGTCGACCGTCGTGTCGAAAACGTTGCGGCGACCTGTAACGAGCGCGCCGCCGAAGTTGGAGTTGCCAAAATACTTTTGTGCCAGTTCCCAGCTCACCACGTCGCCCGCGGGAGCAGACTGGTCGTTGCACTCTGCCGGGCGGGCATTACCGCCACGCTCGCCAGGACTTTCCGATGGTGGCGAATTTCCAGGATGCTGGAAACACTTCGCGCTCAGGGAAGTCTTCTTTACATAGAGCCGGTTGACCACTCCGTATTCGACTTCGTTGGTATTCGCCAGAATATCGCGGTAGTCGAAACGGATGATCTGCGCGAAATCGCTGATTCCCGTCTGGTAACGGTAGATCGCGAACGGTTCGATCGTGTGTTTCACGGCGCGTCCGAAGGGTTTGCGGTTGAAGACACGGGAAAGAGTTGGGGGGCGGACTTCAAAGGACGCGTTGGCAACGTTGCGATTGATCGCGTCGCTCACGGCGATAGCGCCTGTCGCCGTGGGCCCAGGGACCAGCCGTTGCGAATAATACGTCTCCCTCGCGCCGATTTGGGGACGAAAGGTCCAACCGCGGAACAGCTTAGGCCAGGCGATGTAGGGAGCTACGTCGGCGCGACCCACGATGGGGGCAGTCCGGAAACCGATTTCACTTCGCGACAGTCCTTCCGCCGCGGTATCGAACGCGTACACAAAGCCTGACCGGCTAAACGGGCGCTCGACCGTCGATAGCTCCAGGCTTGGCGCGTGCACGATCTCGATGTAATCGCCCGGCGTCGTGCTCTCATAGTTCTGATACTGCGAGGCAAGAAAGCCGAAGCCGTAGCCATTCCAGCTCCTGCTCAGAAAGCCGTAAGAACGAACTTCCGAGTTGATGGCTTCGGTGAACGCGAGGCCAAAGGCCAGGCGAAAAATGTATGACGACAGATAGTCCACCGACAGCACTCCCTGGAAGCCGTTGGAGAACTGCTTGCCGGCGTTCACCTTCAGCTCCTGGCCGCCCTGGTTCTGGTGAGTGTGCGGCGCCCCGTTCTCATCCACAACGCCGTAATATTGTGCCTGCAGGCCGTAGCTGTAGCCGATAACGCGCAGATCGCCGAACTGCGCCCAGCCCCTCGCGCTGTACAGGGCAGCCCCGAGCGTGGCATCGGCGTTTCGGCTCAGCACCCAGTAAAACCCATCCCCAAGAACGGTCCCGCGCGTTGTGGACGTGCCGATTTCGGGGATAAGAAATCCGCTCTTCCGTCCCAGGTTGTCCACCGGATGTTCCATGTACGGGAAATAGAAGACGGGAACACCACCAAGTTTCAGCGTGGCGTGGTGCAGCTGTGCCTCGTCACCCACCTCCACGTTTGCCACCTTGGACTGCAGTTGCCATTTCGGTTTGGGCAGCTGGCAGGATGTGACGTATCCCTGGTGCACGCGATATTGGTCGGGTCCCAGCTTGTCCACAATTTTCCCCGTAAAGAAAAAAGGCGTGGACGAGGTGAGAAACATGGTCTTGTTCTTCACCCGCGCTCCGGTCGAACCGGTTGCGTCGTAGAAGGTGCCGGTATCCCGGCTGACGTCGTAGGTGGCGTGGCTTCCGGCCAGATGCACATTACGGGTGGCGCCATCGAAAACCACGTGTCCGGTCGCGGTCACCTGCCCCGTGCTTGAGTCATAGGTGGCCTGATCCGCGTGCAGCACGTCGCCCCTGAAGCGGATTTCGACATGACCGCGCACGTAATAGATGTCCTGCTTCTTCTCCTGTTCGTCGGCGCGAATCAGAACCTCATTGCGGCCGAGCGCAACGTTGGTTGCCGGACGTGTCGGGCCGAGCTCCTGCTCGTTACTGTTCTGAAGCTCCTGCCGGATGATGCGCTCGGTGGTCGTGTCCTCCTCACCGCTATCCGTTGTCGCAGTGACCTCCGGCTTCGTCTGCGGGTTTTGTGCCTGCGCCCACACCCGGGAGGCGTTCTGGGCGGCGGCAGAAGAACCAGTGTCCAGCCCAGCGGGTTCCGATGTCGCCGGCGACGGATTCTGCTGCTGTGCCCCGGCCCGCAACTGACTGGTTACTACGGGCGGCCGGAGAAACAGGTGACACAGTAACAGGGCCGTGATAATCAATCGGGTGCGAGGAATCATCCAGAGATGTGACATCCCTTCGCCGGTGCTTGTGATGACGAGGAACCCTGCAACTTAGCACGTTGGAAGCCGGCACGCAAAATCTGCTGCGGCCATCACTCGCCATCCGTGGCCGACGTCAGGGGAGAACAGTCGTGCGACGACATGACTGACCATCAGACATCACGTCCGGAAAGCACTGTCGATGCCTGCGACCGGCCAGGCCATGTCTGGAGAAGCGAAGTCCATGCCAGGGTGGCCCGCTACCGCACCCGCCGCGGGCGCCGCATCGAGGGCGCCTTCAGCATGCGGTTCCCGTTTCCTCCTCCGGAGATGGACGAATCCCGCTCCGCCGCCGGGAGTCCCGTTCGCACGGGTGCCTCGCTACCCCCGAGCATATCTCCCTCCTGTGAAACTCGCGCGGAGCTTCCGGATGCTGTCGCGGCCCCGGCTGACTCCATAGCGCCCGTGGTTGACAGACCGCAGCTCCTGGCGGAAGTGGCGAACGCGCCCGCCGGAGTTCCCCTCGCCGCTCCCTCCAACCCGGAACCAGAGCCGCGTCCTGCTGCCGTCCCACGGCGCCAGGGGAAAAGAAAGGTGATCGCATTTCCACGACGGGCCTCGTCATCGCCGCCACTCCGCCCTCGTCTGGCGGACCCGATCCTTTCGGTACACCCGCGCATTCTGGATGTCCCGGAGGAGCTGGAGGCATTCCCGAGCACTCCGCTGCTCGATGGGCTGCAGCTGGCACCTCAGGTGCAGCCGTCCGATTCTGCTCCCGCGGACCACATCGAACTTCCGTTTCAGGCCGTCGAGATTGCACGCCGCATTCATGCCGGCGTTCTCGACTGTGCCGTGATTGGTGGCGCCGCCGGCATTTTCGCGGCGGCGAGCTACAGGCTCCTGCCCAGGCTCAGTTTCACCCGGCCGGTCCTGTTGTTCGCGGCCGTGCTGCCTGCTCTGCTGTGGGCGCTCTATCAGTACCTGTTCATCATGTATTGCGGCGCCACTGCGGGAATGCGCCTGGCAGGCCTCCGCCTGAGCACCTTCCGCGGTGGTTGCCCCAGCCGGCAGCATCGGCGCAGGCGGGTGATTGGCCTGTACTTCTCAACCGCGTCGCTGATGATGGGACTTTTCTGGGCCCTGGTTGATGTCGACGGTCTCTGCTGGCACGATCGCATCAGCCACACCTACGTGATCGGCCGGGAGCACCTTGGCCTGCGGCACCATCCTGCATAGGCGATCAGGGCCCGGTCAGTCCCTGTGAGGGCACGTCACGCTCCATCATTTCGGCTGCTGACAACTTCCGCATAAAACGCTACATTCAACCGGGGCCACGACGAACTGCGTGCCGCGCCGCCGGCATCGGTATAGCAGTACACTGATTGTCTTGCTCTCCAGTGTCCCCGCGGCGGAGAGCTGCCCCGCTAAGCTCGGGACCACCTATGTCGACACAGATTGGCAATCTGCAGCGACCCGCAATCAAGGTCTTTGTCGCTACGTCAGTGATGCTGACGTTTATCTCGTTCTGGCGCGCGGCGGCCATTGTGCTCTCCGACCTTGCGTCGTCGGCCTACTACGTGGGCGGCGATGCGGAAAAAGTCATCGGCAAGAGCGCTCCCTGGTTCGTCCTGGCGGTTATGCTCTTCAGCTATGCGGTCCGGGCCATCTACATTGAATCCAGCGCCATGTTCGTGCGCGGCGGTGTCTACCGCGTGGTCAAGCAGGCCATGGGCGGCACCCTGGCCAAGCTGTCCGTTTCGGCGCTGCTGTTCGACTACATCCTGACCGGTCCCATCAGCTCGGTGGCGGCGGGCCAGTACGTCGCGGGATTCCTGACCGACACCTTCCATCACATCGGCTATGACATCACCGTTCCGGACAACGCCTTTGCCGCGTTCTTTGCCGTGATGGTGACGCTGTATTTCTGGTGGCAGAATACCCAGGGCATCCGCGAATCGAGCGAACGCGCCCTGCAGATCATGCGGATCACTACCGCGATGGTGGTGATGCTCATTGCCTGGTGTGTGATCACCCTGGTGAAACACCCATCTCCCCTGCCCCCTCTGCCCTCGCCCGCCACCATGCACCATGACAGGGAGTCGCTGGGCTGGCTGCTGGGCACGTGGGCGGCACGGATTCCCCTTGTGATGTTGCTGGTGGGCTTTGGCCATTCGGTGCTGGCCATGAGCGGCGAGGAGTCGCTGGCCCAGATCAATCGCGAGATCGAACACCCCAAGCTGAAGAACCTGGAGAAGACCGGACTGGTGATCTTCCTCTACAGCCTGTTCTTCACCTCCCTGGTCTCGTTCTTTGCAGTGATGATCATTCCTGACAGCACACGCCCCGAATATTTCGCCAACCTCATCAGCGGACTGGCGATGCACATGGTCGGGCCGTATACGTTGCGCCTGGTCTTTCAGGGCTTCGTGGTGCTGGTGGGCGCGCTCATCCTGGCAGGCGCGGTCAATACCGCCATCGTCGGCGCCAATGGCGTACTGAGCCGCATGGTCGAGGACGGCGTGCTGACCACCTGGTTCAAGAAGCCGCACCGGCGCTTCGGCACCAGCTATCGCGTGATCAACCTGATCGTCGGGCTGCAGGTCTTTACCATCGTCGCCAGCCGCGGCAATGTTTACCTGCTGGCTTCGCTCTACGCCTTCGGCGTGATCTGGAGCTTCTCCTTCATGTCGCTGGCGGTACTGGTATTGCGCTATACGAGCCCGGAAAACCGCCCGTGGAAGGTCCCCGGCAACATCCACATACGGGGGCTGGAAATTCCGCTCGGAGTCGGCATCATCTCCGTAGTGCTGTTCTCTACGGCCATCGTCAACCTCTTGACCAAGCAGATGGCCACCATTGCGGGCGTCACGTTCAGCCTTGTGTTCTTCGCCGTTCTGGAGATATCCGAGCGCAGCACGGCGCACGAGCACGCCACCGGTCAGTCGGGGCTGGAGCAGTTCAATATCGCCGATGACCGCGAGCTGAGTGGCGAAGCCATGGAGGTGCGTCCGGGCAATATCCTCGTGGCCGTGCGCGACCCGCGCAATCTCTACTATCTGCAGCGGGTGCTGTCCAGGACCGACACCACCAAAACCGACGTGGTGGTGATGACCGCCCGCGTCTATCACCGCGAGCACTCGTTCAGCGGCACCGAACAGATGGACACCTCGGATATCTTCCGCAAATACGAGCAGGAACTGTTCACCTCGGTGGTTTCTGTCGCCGAGAGGCTGGGCAAGCACGTTTCCCTGCTGGTGGTGCCGACGAACGACATATTCGACAGTATTGTCGTTACTGCCCAGCGCCTGCACTCGTCCGTCATCGTTTGCGGCAAGTCGAACCAGCTCACCGGCGATGAGCAGGGGAAGCTGACGGGCGATGCCTGGGAGCGCCTGCCGGAGCCGCGCCCCAGGCTCCGCCTGGTGGTATTCGAACCGAGCGGGAACAAGCACGAATATATGCTCGGTCCGCATACGCCGCGTATGCGCCAGGAAGACGTGGACCTGTTGCACGGCTTGTGGAAGGAAGTCACCAGCGACCCCAGGTATCGCGAGCTGCATCATTATCACGTCCTGAACGTGGCCCTGCAGGAGATGGCCTCGCGCATACATGACGGCCAGGAAAAAGCCGAAGTCATGAAGGACATCTACGACGAAATGAATCGCCAGAGCGGCGAGCCGATCGCCGACGATGATACGCAGTCCACCCCTCCAACGTAGGACACGTTTGTTAGTCGCTTCCTGTCGAACTCCGGCGCTCTTGCTACCATCAGACAGTGACCATCGCTTCCCAGGTTCGCGTCCGCTTCGCTCCTTCCCCCACCGGACACTTGCATGTCGGCAATGCCCGCACCGCGCTCTTCAACTGGCTGTTCGCGCGCCAGGCCGGCGGCGTCATGGTGCTGCGCATTGAAGACACCGACGTGGAGCGCAGCGAGGCCCGCTTCGAAAGCCAGCTGCTGGACGACCTGAAATGGCTGGGCCTGGATTGGGACGAAGGTCCCGACCTCAGTGGTCCATATGGCCCGTACCGCCAGAGCGACCGCGTGGCGGTATATCGCGAACACGCGGAGCGGCTGGTGAGCGCGGGTAAGGCTTATCTATGCTTCTGCTCGCAGGAGGAGCTGGAGCGTGACCGCGACGAGAAGCTGGCACGGCAACTGCCGCCCATCTATTCCGGCAAGTGCCGCGCGCTCGACCCCGTCGAGGCGCAACACCGTCGCAGCCGGGGCGATGCTGCCGCTATCCGCCTGCGCATTCCTGAGCACCCCATTCGCTTCCACGACATCGTTCATGGCATGGTGGAGTTTTCCAATGAGGTGGTCAGCGATCCCATCATCCTGCGCTCCAGCGGAATTCCCGTCTACAACTACGTGGTCGTGGTGGATGACGCGCTGATGAAGATCACGCATGTGATTCGCGGCGACGATCACCTCTCCAACACGCCGAAGCAGGTGGCGCTGTACGAGGCTCTGGGATGGCCGGTTCCTGAGTTCGCGCACCTCTCGACGATTCTGGGCACAGACCGCGAGCGGCTGTCGAAACGTCACGGGGCAACTTCGATCGCCAACTTTCGCGAAATGGGTGTCTTGCCCGAAGCGCTGATGAACTATCTGGCGTTGCTTGGCTGGGCGCCGAGCGGCGGCACGCGCGAGATCTTCACGCCCGAGGAGCTGAAGAAGGAGTTCTCGCTTCAGCGCGTCACACCGTCGCCGGCCGTCTTCGATATGGAGAAGCTGTACTGGCTGGATCGCCACTACATCCGGCAAAGCCCGCCCGAGCGCATCGAAAAGCTGGCCGAGTCCTTCTTCATCCGGGCCCGGTTGTTGCCGGACAACCCCGGCGACCGAATCCGCGCGTGGTTCGCAAAGATCGTCGCGCTGCTCGCGCCTTCGGTGGACAAGCTGGACGAACTGCCTGAGCGAGCGGCGCTGATCTTCGACTATGACGCAGCGGTCGCGGTGAATTCGCCGGAAAATGCGGAAGTTCTCGCCTGGCCCAAAAGCGGCGACGTGCTTGCCGCCTTTGCTCAGCGGGTTGAATCTGATTCTTCCGCCATGACGCCGGAGCGATTCAGATCGAGCATGAATGAGGTGAGGGCGGAGACCGGCGCCAGGGGTAAAGAGCTGTTCCATCCCGTACGCGTGGCGCTGACGGGATCGCACTCCGGTCCGGAGTTCGACAGGCTGATTCCCATCCTGGAGGAGGGATCGCAGCTCGACCTGCCGCGGCACGTGATGAGCGTGCGCGAGCGGCTGGAGGCTTTCCGCGCCCGCAGAGGCTTTTAGTCCAGCGCCCTGCGCAACGCCGCTCTCGCCAGGATTCGCGTGGAGTCCAGCGTAGGAAGCGGTGAGCAGCTGTCATCAATGAGCAAGGGGATTTCCGTGCATCCGAGAACGACCGCATCGCAACCCTCGTCTCTCATGCGACGGATCGTCTGCTGCAAATAGCTGCGCGATTCGGGGGCGAAGATACCCTTCACCAACTCGTCAAAGATAATGGCATTGATGTGCTGGCGCTCCTCGGCATCAGGCATGCGGTAGTCAATCCCAACTTCCTTCAGCTTCTCCGGATACACCGGGCCTTCCATCGTGTAACGTGTCCCGGTGATCGCCAGCTTGCGAAAGCCGAGGTTGCGAGCTTCCGCGGCCACTTCTTCGACAATGTGCAACCACGGCAACGGAGACTTTGGGGCCAGCAGTTCGAATGCGCGATGGATGGTATTGTCCGGGCAGATGAGGAAATCGGCCCCGGCTTTGGCCAGCTTGCCGGCCGACGACAGCATAAGACCTGCAACTCCCTGCCAGTCACCGACGGAAGCGAATTCCATGTATTCGCCGAGACTGTGAGTGTGCATGGTGATCTCGGGATGATGGTCGCCTCCCAGCCGCCGTCCGCCTTGCTCGCAGATCGTGCGGTAACAGAGCGCCGCTCCCTCGGCACTGCAAGCCACAATTCCAATGTGTTTCGGCATTTCTTACGATTGTCGCAGAAAACGCAGCCGTCCTTCCCGAGGCGCAGCGGGAGTAGAATCATTCCAGCCATGGCGGATCTCTTCACGCCCGCAAGGCAGGAGACGCAGCAGCGCAACTGGACTCCATTCGTCATCGGGCTGGTTGCGGTGCTGGTGGTGGTCAGCATCATTGTCGTGCTTACGCGCAACAAGGGCCAGGCCACCGCGGAAACCAATCCTTACGCCGCCAAACTCCAGATCTCGAATGCGAAGGTCAGCGCGGCGGAAAATTACGTGGGCGGGACCGTGACCTATCTCGACGCCAACATCGCCAACACTGGCGATAAGGCGCTGGTTGGCGCCGACATGAAGCTGGTCTTCAGAAACACCCTGAATCAGATCGTGCAGAAGGAGACCCTTCTGCTGCACGTTCTGGTAGAGAATCAGATGGGCGGTTATCCCGACCTGGTGGATATGAGCCGCTCGCCCATCGGACCCGGCCAGACCAGGACGGTCCGCATGACGCTGGAGCACATCTCTGCCGACTGGAACCAGGCCCCTCCCGAGATGCAGTTGGTGAATTTGAAGCTGAAGTGACCCGCGTCAGCCCACCCCTGCCGCCCGGACTGGCTGAGGACGGGCGGCTGGAAACAGCGCCGCTCCTAATACGGAGAGAAACCCAGGGTTTTATCGCTCTTCTGCACCCAGATGCGCGCCTGGTCCGCGACCCGATCGTTCACGGTAACAACCACGACCACCCCGCTGGCGCGCGCGAAGGGCGACCCGCTGTAGCCATGTGGGACAGCGGCACCATCGATGTGGTGGCTTTTGATGATGCCCCATTCCCCGCCCGGGCCCCAGTCTCTGACGAACTCGCCGTACGGATAACGTGAATACTCTGCGGGATGCTGCTTCCATTCCGGATCATGCATCCAGATGCCATAAGCCTGCTCGTAATTCTGCTGCTGGAGGGCGTCAAAGAAGCGGTCAACCACGCGCTCTTCCGGCCATAAGCGAAAATGCCACCACACCAGGCCTATAAGGATCACCAACGCGATCAGCGCGAGGAAGGTATTCCTTTTCCTGCGCGCAGGTGCCGGGTCGTAGGGCTGGGCTTCGAACAGAGTCATCCAGGTACAGTTTACTCGCCGTGTCGGCGAATGCGGCAAAGCTCAACCGCCGCGCCGGCCGGGGCACGGGTGTATTGGCAGGCCGACGCTACTGCTGTTTGCTGAGCGCCTGCAGGCGTTGGCCGGCTATCTGGGCAATCATGCTGGCGGGTGATTCCTTCTGCATCTGCTCGTAGATGTGGCGCGCCTCATCGGGACGGGCCATCGATTCGTACAGTGAAGCCAGCGCAAGCTGCGCCGTGCTCTTGCCTACCGAATCGGTGGGGTGATCGATCAGCTGCCGGTAAATATCGACGGCCTGGAGATTGCGATTCGTATCATGGTAGACGGCGGCGAGGGCCATTTTGGCCAGGCTGGCAATTTCGGGATAGCGGCTGCCGGCAACTTCCTGGAGGTCTTTGGCGGCAGCGGCATTGTCGCCGAGGTCGCGCGCGGTCACTCCCGCGAAGTAACGTGCCATCTGCGCGGACTGGGTAAACCGGTACTTGCTGGCGATGCGGCTGAATTCCCCGTGGGTGGCTTTGGCCCGCTCCTCCGCGGAGCCGTAACTCAATACGTCAGGCGTGGCCGGGGCCCCGGCCGGACGAATGGGAGCGCTATATTTCTGGATGGCCAGGGCCAGATCCGCCTTTGCCTGCTGATCGCGGTAATTCACATACGCCCAGCTGCCGCCCAGAACAGCCAAAATTACCGCCGCCACAATTCCGGCGGCAATGAGTTTCGAGCGGTGCTCTACCGCCCAGGAGATGGTTTCCGCCGTTGAAGCGGCAAAGGCGTCCTGTTTAAGCTGACGTCGAGCGTAACTGCGCACGAAAGGTCCTTCTTCGGTCTGTAACTTCTGCTCAGGTGGGGAGAGCTTAGTCTAACAGCCTGCGGAATAAGGGGTCAAACCGCGGCTCGGCCTGCCAGTCGGCTACATTGCAATCCTCCCGGTCCGCTTTGATGGCCCTAGAACTTCCCTATCCGTATGCTGCCGTCGCCCGTCGTGATCTCCAGCAGCGGGCCGCCACCGTTCAGCTTGCCGCGAACGCGCGACCGCTCGATCGAGCCGCTCACCGTCACGGGCATATCGAGCTGGATATGGCCGTCTCCCGTGTGCGCGTACAGTTCGGCGGCAAGGTCCTGTGGCAGGCGGGCCTCAACCCGGCCGTCGCTGGTGTGGATCAGCCAGCCGCTATTCATTTTCGAGCCCGGCCGCACCGTGAGATCCACATGACCGTCGCCTGTGCGGAGGTCAAGATCGGTAAATACGCCGTCGATGCTCATGTGCCCGTCGCCGGTGTGGCCCCGCAGGCCACCATTGAATCCCTGAACGCTGATATGTCCATCGCCGGTGTCCAGGCGCGCCTGCCCGGAAATGCCGGTCACCGAGATATGACCGTCGCCCGAGTGCAGGTCCAGAGCCGCCTGGGGCGGAACCTGTACTTCTATCCGCACGCCGCGGTGCATGCCGAAATGGAATCCCCATTCGTTCGGCACACGGACCTGCAGATCGACTTTGTCGGCCTCCTGCCGGTCCGTAACCCGAACACCGGAGCTGCCGATGCTCACGCCCTCGGTGAGAATGTGCGCGTAAATGGTATTGCTGACGCCACGCGTGACCTCGATGGAGGCATCGTTGGTGTCCACGTGCAGGGTGGGATTATTGCCGACCTGGTAAGTCTTGTTCCATTCATCTGCCAGGGCGGAAACGCTGAATAAGAAGAAACAGAGCAGGAGAATCAGCGGTTTTTTACTCACAGTGCTCCTCCTCGTAGAGATACGAGAAGGAGCTCCTGCAAGTTCCGTTGTGAATGAGGAGAATGAGAAGGGCATTGCGGTGCCCGGGGCATGCGAACTAGCGGAGTGGAACGTCCCGCATGCCCCTTATGAGCATCGCTCCCTGCTTGTTGCGATAGACGCGGATCCGGAAGAAGGGTTAGCAGGGTCGGGCCAACTCCGCGTCGCTCCAGCTTGCTGCCGATTCCCTATGTCCGGCCACTCGCCCTGGGGGCAACAGCGGCCGACCCGGACACCGGCGGCGGTTTTGCCTCCGTCGCGCCTCTCCCGCCCGTCCTCACCGCCTGTACTGGTTCTGCTTCTTTTCCGCGTGGCGCTCCAGGCCCAGCTGGATGAGCCGGTCGATCAGCTCGGAATACGGAATGCCCGTCGCCTCCCACATTTTCGGGTACATGCTAATGGAGGTGAAGCCGGGAATGGTGTTGACCTCGTTGACGTACAGCTTGCTGGTTCGCGGGTCCATCAGGAAGTCCACGCGAGCCAGTCCGGAGCAGTCCACCGCCTGAAAGGCAGCCACCGCGAGCCGCTGCACCTCCTTCTGCCGGGCCTTGGCGATCCTGGCAGGAATGATCAGCTCCGAGCCTTCCTCCAGGTATTTGGCACTGTAGTCATAGAATTCCCTGATGGGAATGACTTCGCCCGGCAGCGACGCGATCGGTTGGTCGTTCCCCAGCACCGAGCACTCAATCTCGCGCGCCTTACTTTTTTTGCCCCCGACACCCTCCTCGATGACCAGCTTGCGGTCGTAGCGCGCCGCTTCTTCCATCGCGGGGGCAAGCTCGCCCGCGTCGTGTACCTTGCTGATTCCCACCGACGAGCCCAGGTTCGCCGGCTTCACGAAAACCGGGTATTTCAGAGCTCCTTCGATCTGTCTGCGGACCTTCTTCGGCTGTTCGCGCCAGTGGCTGCGCAAAACGGTGACATGCTTTACGATCGGCAGACCGGCATCGCGGAAGAGGCGCTTCATGATTTCCTTGTCCATGGCGGCCGCGGAGCCGAGCACGCCCGCTCCCACGTAAGCGATATCAGCCAGCTCGAGCAGGCCTTGGATGGTTCCGTCCTCACCGAAAGTGCCGTGCAACACCGGGAAGATTATGTCAACGTCAATGGGTTGAAGGGCAGAGCGGTGCTGATGAGCGTTGCTGTCGAAGGGCACCAGCGCGGAGTGGTTCTCGCCCGGCATCGGCGGCACCACCACGCTTTCGCCGCGCCCCAGCACGGCCGCGGCCGAGGTGGCCTCCGGATCCCCCGCGCGGAGATGTCGCGGTTCCGGAGAATCGGGAGCTTTGCCATGCAGCAGGCGCTCGGCATGCGTCGCGGTCACCCATCGGCCTTCTTTGGTGATGCCGATGGGAACGACTTCGTATTTGCTCCTGTCGATGACATTCAGAACGGAAGCTGCTGACAGAAGTGAGACTTCATGCTCGCCACTGCGCCCGCCAAAGAGGACACCCACCCGGAGTTTCTTCATACTTTGATCCTAACCCCGCCGCGATTCGCGGCTAGTGACCAGCCGTACGCCTCCCGTCGCTCTGCTGCGCCGGGAACTGGCCGCAAACCGGGGCCGGCTCGTCCTCGTGAAGCGCCGTCAGTCGGGCAGGGGTGAGGCCGGACTGAAGTGGTTCAACGTTTTCTGCAGCGAAGCCTCGTCTTCAACGTTCAGGCACGTCCGCGAGCGGTCAATCTGCTTCAGAAGTCCGCAGAGAACCTTCCCGGGTCCGACTTCGATGAACGTTTCCACCCCGTGGGCAGCGAGCTCATGCATGGAATTTTCCCACCGCACTGCTCCCGTGACCTGCCGGATAAGCGCGTCTCGGGCCTGCTCGGCGGTTGTTACCGGCGCCGCATCGACGTTGCACACTACGGGAATTGCGGGCGCATGAAACCTCAACTGCTGGAGATCGGCGGCCACGCGGTCCTGTGCAGGCTGCATCAGGGCGCAATGAAAGGGAGCGCTCACCGGCAGCATGATCGCACGCCTGGCACCCCGATGTTTGGCGAGATCGGCGGCGCGCTGGACAGCGGCCTTGTCGCCGGATATTACCGTCTGCTCGGGGGAATTGAGATTGGCGGCCGCGCAGGTCTGACCCTGGGAGGCTTCCTCGCACACGGCCTCGATCATGTCGGCGCGCATGCCCAGCACCGCAGCCATCGCGCCCACTCCCACCGGCACGGCATCCTGCATGTGCCTGCCGCGGTTTCGCACGGTGCGCACCGCATCCGCAAACGACAGCGTTCCCGCCGCAACATGGGCCGAGTACTCGC
>DATJAI010000125.1:0-33072 GCA_035516415.1 Binatia bacterium
GCACTGTCCCCGTCCAACCCCCTCCGGCCTTGGGCGACAGCTCGAAGACCGTCCCCTTGCCGAATGTCCCGCCCGCGGACGTAGTGCCGAACAGATTGATCTGGGCGGAATCGAAGATCAGGGTCCCAAGCGGGTTTTGCCCATCGCCGTTGCCGTTGCCGAAGTTGTAAAGCACCGTCTCCGTGCCGTCGGCCGACAGCTTAAAGACGGTCCCAAAGCCGTTTATTCCGGCCGTAGAGGTGGTGCCGTAAAGATTGCCGGCGGAATCCAAAACGAGGCCGCCAAAAGGGTTTTTTCCGTCGCCGTTGCCGGTGCCGAAGCTGTGCGTCACCACGTCCGGCTGCCCTGTGAAGGTCGCTGTTACGAATTGGTTCTGGGTCATGGTGACCATGCATGAACCGGTGCCGGTGCAAGCCCCGTTCCAGCCGGAGAACGTGCCATTCCGGCCCGGATTTTCAGTCAGGGTCACTGGCGTGTTGCTCGGATAGGTGTAGCTGCACACGCCCGGACAGTTGATGAACCCGTCTCCGCTGGTCACGGTTCCGCTGCCGCTGATCGCTACATTCAGGGTGTAGGAATCTGCGTTCTGGGTGAACGCAGCCGTAACCGATTGGTCCTGTGTCATGGTCACCATGCAGGAAGGATTGGTACCGCAGCTTGCGCCCGCTCCACCCCAACCCGCAAAGCTCCAACCATTGGCAGGCATGGCATTCAGAGTGACCGTGACAGGCGGGTCGACAGGGTAAGAATTCCCACACGTGCCGGGACAGTTGATACCGCCGTCCGTGCTGGTAACACTTCCGCTGCCGCTGGTCGATACTGTCAACACGTAGGTTTGTTGGCTAAAGTTACCGATTAGCAAGGCATTGGCGTCGAATCGCTGGAGCGTCATAGGTGCCGTGGCAGACCAAGTGCCAAGCGAGGGATTGAAAATCTCGGCAGACGATAGGATTACAAACTCCGAGTTCATTCCCCCTGCAACGAGAACTGTACCGTCCAGCAAGAGTACCGAAACGTGGCCAACGCGCGCTGTCGTCATGGAACCGGTGGCGCTCCATTGGCCAGTTATCGGATCATAGATTTGCGCCGTGCTGATCGGAATATCGCCAGAATCGTGTCCACCACAATCTAAGACTCGGCCGTCGGAAAGTTTGACAAGCTGGCCTTGGAATTGCGTGCTGGTCAAAGATCCGGTTGGACTCCAGGTCCCAGAGGTTGGGTCGAAGAGGGAGGCGGAAAGCCCGTCGTCCAGCACTGTCAGCACCTTGCCGGTCGACAGGAGCACCAACTGGTGAGGGCCGACTTCGTTGCTTCCACCGATGGAACCTGTTAGCGTCCAAGTGTTAGCGTTGGGATCGTATATCTCGCACGTACTTGTGACGTCGTTAACACCGTTGCTGCCATTGCATGTCATGACTCTTCCGTCTTGAAGCGCAACAACATCTTGGTTTACATTGCTCGTCTCTAGGTTCCCGCGGTACACATTAAGATTCGCGACGACTGTCCACGTGTTACTTTGAAAATTGTAGATCTCGGCAGAATCTCCAACCGTGCCGAAGCCATAGCCCTGATTGTCAGTCTCGGTGCAGCCTCCCGAACAGCCGGCAAATGCAAGCGCATTTCCTCCCATGATCGGTACCATTCCGTATTGGTCGCGGCCGTAGTTCATGAAGTAGGGGAGATTCATTCCGGGCATACCCGGTCCGGTGGCGGCCCACTGGTTCGTAGTTGGATTGTAAAGGCTGGCAGCATTGGTGGTGTCACCTTGATTCGAGCAGCCTCCACCAGCTAGGAGAACTTCGCCATTCCCTAGTAGAACCATATTGGGCGAACACAGTCCGGTGGGTGGCGGGTTCGGGATGTCGTTGCTTGTGGGCGACCAGCTCATCGTGGATGGATCAAACACTTCCGCGGTGCTGGTGTAAGTGCAGCCGCCTCCACTGCAATTCGTCGCTCCTCCGGCAACTAACACTTGTTGGGCCAGCGCCCCAGTCGCCATGAAGCAAACCGATCCGAGCATCAGCACAAATACGATCAACCGACGTTGAATCGATTTCCGCGAAATCGTGGACATCTGGCGCCTTCTGAAAGGGCAGTTCATGTGTTCCCTCCCCTGCTCTCTATCCCGCCAGCGTGAGCGACGCAGGAAGCGTCGCTGCGTCGTCGCGGAGACGAGAACTTGTTGGCTATCACATTGGGGCTCCTGTCAAAGACCTTCGAAGCCTTTATGGACCCGGTGCCACGATCAGAAAATGCCCGAATCACTGACCAAAGCGCAGGAGGACGAGCCATGGGAGCGAGGCTACCGCGCCAGGGCTTACTCATTGCAGTCTATGGATGAAAAACGCCAGCCAGGCTAGCACAGATTCCACAGGGGGACAAGGCAAATCCGCGGCAGGGAACTTCGTCCGCTACATCCGGCTCTCTCGCCGGCGGTTGAGATTGGGAAACGTTTCTCATCGCAGTGCTCCTGGGCATCTCGCAATTCCGCACACGGCATGCCCCGAATCGCTCCGGCTACCAGCTTCTCTTGCCTTCAATCTCACCGGAGACCCGCCCTCCCGGATGGGCAATTATCCTGCCATTACGCAAACTATAGAATCTCCACACCAGCGAGCTGCCAGCCAGCGCCGAACCCTAGCGCAATGGTTAGTCGGCCTAACCGTTTGGGTGGTACACGCGGCAGAGGTTAGGTTCGAGCGCAAAACCAGGACAATCTCCCCCGAACCAGCGACGGCAGGGATCACTGTTTATGTAAAGGTATATTTCGCCGGTAGGCTACAGGGTTCTTTGCGACGGCAGAGAGCTACGGCGCGATTTCCCAAGCAACGCCGTTGCCGAATTGATGGCCGCCATTCTCGGTAGTGCCGTAGATATTGCCTGCGGAATCGAGCACGACCGCTCCGTCGGGCATCGCACCGTCGTCTCCTCCGGTGAAGTCATGTAGCGAGGTGTATGTCCATCTTCCGTTCGCCGGCGACAGCCTGAAAACGTCGCCCTGCCCGTAAGGTCCGTCGGCAAAGGTCGTGCCGTAGAGGTTTCCGGTTACGTCGAAGGTCAAGCGGCCAAAGGAGCCTGCGGCGCCGGTGAAGTGTAGAGAACGGCGAGACTCCAGGAGCCGTCCGAAGGGGACAGCATGAAGACGGTGCCCCCGCCACCGGACCCGCCATAGAGAGTCGCACCATAAAGATTCCCGGAAGAATCGGAGATCAATCCCGCGGCCGGGTTCATGCCGTCCGCTGCTCCCTGGAAATTGTAGAGAGTCTCCAGATTTGCGGGGGCAAAGAATTTCTGTACAGCACTGGGATGATCTCCGTTTCAGGCGACGAGGATAGCACGGTTTCCCGCCCTGGTCGGTGCCGGAGACAGTTATGCAAAGGGGACTTTCTATGGGCGGATTACGAACGCCGGGCGCCTGATCCCAATTGCTGCGGCGGTGGTGTAACTCGTGGGTTGAGGTTCCTTTTCAAGCAGCCATCGGTTTGACCCCACGGCAGAACTGGACCGTCCTACCGTGGTTCGCCCCGTTGTGTCACAATCAGTTCTGTTCCTTGTCGCTCGATCACATATCGACCTGAACACTCGGGACAGAGCCAATAGCAACAATCCACAAGTCGGGGCATCCTCCACTTTACCTCCGAAGAATCCTGCGACGGGGGCAGTAAGAACAGCCGTCCTTTGCTTAGCTGGCGAAACTCACGACCGCATTCCGGATTCGCGCACCTTGCTACCACCTACGACCTCCCGCAGTTTCTCTTTCCAGCTCCTCCTGGCAGGCAATGCAACGCAGCGTCCAGGGTATTGCCTCCAGGCGTTTGGGATTTATTTCACCTCCGCACGAGACGCATTGCCCAAAAACTCCTTCGCGGATGCTGTTGAGGGCCGCCTCGACCATTTGCAATAGCTGCTTCTCGTTGTTGCTCTGATGAAACAGGAATTCCTTGTCATAGGAGTTTGCCGCCCGGTCCGCGACATCCTGCGCCGACTCCAGGTCGGTATCGCGGCCATCCCGGGCAGCCCGATTCATGGTGTACCGCAGTTCCCGCCGGCGGTCCTCCAGACGCTTCTTGAGCACATCGAATTTCTTCCGTTCCATTGGTGCGCTCCTTGCCCACTGCGCTGTCGTTCTGCTCACCCGACTGGCGCAGCACTCCTCTTCGTGCCCCAACCGCCAATGGGTGGAGCGTCTCTCCGCTAATTGACTGGTTTTGTGTTGCTAATGAGAAAACAGACTTGTGTGCCCGTATCAGTTAGCAGAGGAGGGAAGAGATCAGTGCCAGCGTGGCTCGTGCTCCCCTGAATGGAGGGGCACCCGTGCGCACGGGAGCAGGACGGAATAGAACCGGCAATTGAAAGCGCGGCATACTCGGCTCCGTCCTGGCCACCGAAGGGGCGGCCTGGAGCGTCAGATTTGAGGCGCAAAGGGCATCGAAAGGCTGGACTGCTGACTCGTCGTAAGAAGTTTCCGGTAAATCTTCAGCGGGGACAGCACACGAGAGTCCGAAGGCCAACAGCACGATCAACGCGAGAATGGAACGCTTCCTCCTCATAGCGACTCAAAGCACATCGTGCGCTAACTTAGACGCGCCAGAGATTTTGCTTCAGTGATTCCGGTCACCGGCCGACGTGACGGATATCAAAAACAACAGTGCGAACCTACTACCACCTTCCGTCGCGAAATCTCACCGTCCGTCCAGGTGGGCAGCGGCATTACAACTCCGCCAGCAGAAGGCCGGTCACACCCACCTGTGGGTCTCATCACTGCGGAACGCGGCAGTGGCAAGCTATCAATCGTTAGGTGCGCCCGGCCCTGACTGGAGGGACACATGAAATCTGCCGTTCTCCTCGTTGCACTCCTGGCCCTGCTGATGGTCACTGCATGCGGCAGCGGCTCATCTCCAACCCTCAACGTCTCCGGCCAATGGCAATTCACCACGTCTCCGGGAAGCGCCGGAACTATAACCCTAAATCAGCAAGGCACGCAGCTCACTGGTTCGATGAGCGAGACTGATTATATAAACACACAGATCACGGGAACACTTGCCGGAGATTCGCTGACAGCGACAATCACGGCAGCATACGACGGCCCGGATCAGTGCCTTGCCCGCGTCAATCCTGTCACCATCAATTTGAGCGGCACGGTCGCGGCAGACGGCAATTCGATGTCCGGCCAGTTCACGGAACACACTGGTTGCCCCAACAGCTACCAGAATGTGAAGGTGTCATGAAGCTGCTGATACGATAATGCTGCTTTCCTCGCTGTGGGGCAGGCAGCCTCGGTTACTGAGAGCTTGCCGGACGGATCACCTGCTGCCGCCCTTGGAGCCTGCGCTTCCACACTGCTCCCTGCCGTGATGTGCCCGCCCTGATCGGCGCCGTAGAAAGTTGTGCCAAGGCGATTGTTCGCCCGTTAGGGTCATAAACCGCCCTGGAAACGCAGGAGAGGGGCAACATCTTCTATCCTATTGAACAGAGATAATTACTTTTGCCCGGGCGTGGCCTTCTTCCACGTAAGCGATAGCGTCGGCGATTTGCGTCAGCGGATAGCGTCGGTCGATCACAGGGGTCACTTTCCCGGCGTTGATCAGTTCGCCAAAGGTCGTCAGATCGTATCGATTAATGTTCGCAATGAAAAATCTGAATTTCTGCCGCAGAAACGGCGGCCACGCGAATGCTTTCAGTAATCGGATGTAAACCTTCCACATCTCCCTGGGAGCTCCGGTCATGACGCACTTGCCATTCGGACTCAGAACGTGCCTCATCGACAACAACGTGCGGTTTCCCACGTTGTCGAGCAGCAGGTCGTAACGTCCGGCGTCCTGCGTGAAGTCCTCGCAGGTATAGTCGATGACCCGGTCCGCACCGAGGGAGCGCACCAACTCAACATTCATCGTGCTGCAAACACCAGTTACGTATGCCCCAAATGACTTCGCGATCTGCACGGCAAAGGTGCCAACTCCTCCCGCCGCGCCGTTAATCAGCACCTTCTGTTCGGGATGAAGGCCTCCTTTGTCGCGAAGCGCCTGCAAGGCGGTAAGCCCTGCAATCGGCACAGATGCCGCTTGCTCGAAGCTGAGGCTTTCCGGTTTCGGAGCTAACCTGGTTTCGGAAGCACAGACGTATTCAGCAAAGGCACCTTTGCCAGCACCGAACACGGCATCGCCCGGACTGAAATGCGCCACCTTTCGTCCGACCGCAACTATCTCGCCAGCAACATCCACTCCGGGCCGTTCAGTTTTCATGCGCCAGTCCAGCGGATTGACGGAAGCGGCGCGAACCCGCAGGACGATTTCGTCGTCCTTCGGAACGGGCTGTTCAAGGTCCTTTATTTCGAGGAGCTTTCCCGATGTCGTCCTGGTATAGACGGCGGCTTTCATCTGGGCAGAAATGTTAAGCCTCAATCAGCATGATCGGCTGTGACAGGAATCACAGAATCGGGCAATCGGCAGCAGGAGCGACGAGGCGTTGTAAGCGACTTGTTGCGGGTACTCACAATTGCGACAGTGTCAGGGCCGCGGGCTGCTTGCCGTCCACGTCAGCGACACCGTAGTGCGCGGCCTCGTTAGCAGCGACGAGCACCTGTCCAGATTTCGTCATGATATCCGGGTCGCAGGCGAGGGCCGAGACCACGCGGCCGATGAACTGCGGTGACTCCGAGTTGGTGAGATCGAGAAATGCAGCCGCCTCCAAAACCTTTTCGGTGCGCACCAGCCCTGGATAGAGCGACACGACCGCGACATTGTACGCACGGAGTTCATGGGCCATATCAGCTGTCAGTTTATCCGTCGCTGCTTTCGAAACGCCATACGCCACATTCGCGATGTGCTTCTGTGCGGCCCAGAACGAAATGTTGACGATGAGACCGGACCGCTGTGCGACCATCGTTCGCGCCGAGGTCGATCGTCTTCGCCGCCGATGATCAGGTCGCCGGCCGGAATTGACGCGTTCTAATCCGGCTGGTGGGCGCGATAGCTGGCGCGCAGTTCCGCGACGATCTCGTCGGCAGCCTGGCGCGCTTCCTCGAAACGGTTCGGCGGAAAGGAGATGGCGCCCACGCGGGCGTGTCCGCCGCCGCCGTAGCGCTCGCAGATTTTGGCCAGATTTTCAAAGTACGTGGCCGAGGCCCAGGGATTCGAACCCACCGAGACCTTGGTGCGGAAGCTGCTCTTGCTCAACCCGACGCTGTACAGGCAGTGGGGATGCAGGTAGTAGGGGATGAACTTGTTGTAGCCCTCGAGATCATGGTCGGTGACGTCGAAGAAGATGGTGCCGTCCTGGCAGCGCGAGCGCTGGCGCATGATCTCGATGGACTGGCGATGGCGCTCCAGCAGCGGCGGGATGAGCGCGGCGATGGCCGGGTCGTCCACAAGCTGGTGCAGCGGGGTGCGGGCGAGCCGGGCAATGAGAGCGGGAATGAACTGCGGGTCCTGGGTGGTTTCGATGAGCATGGTGAGGCGGCTGGCGGGGGACTTCATCTCGACCGCGGCCTCGGGCCCGTCATAGAGCGCGCCGTCGATGATGTCGGCCCACTCGATCATCTCGGCCAGCGGCGCCGAATCGAAGCCGAAGCACTGCTCGGCGACCACGGCGATGAATTTGGTGCAGGAGCGGAAGTCGGGATCGTAGAATTTGGTATTGCTCTGCGCCTGCTCGAAGTGCGAGGCGTCCTCGGGGGTGAGGAAGGCGCTCTGATGGTGGTCGAACCACCAGGTGATGCGGGGCGAGGAAGAATATTTGAAGTCGACGATGGCGTTCTCGTCGCCGGTGAAGTCGGCTTCGTTGAACAGGGCGCCGGCGCGGTGTACCAGGCCCTGGTATTCGAATTGGGCGTGGGCGCGGATACGCTCGCGGTAGAAGCGGGTGAACAGCGCCGCCGAGCAGGCGCCGTCGAAGCACTTGTCGTGATAGAAGACCTTGATCCGCACAGATCCCCAAAGTTGTCCAGCAGAGGACTGTTTCCTGCCCACCCGGGCGGGAAACGAAAAGCAGATAGAAATGACATTTCGCTACGGGGGATGTCAAGCGGCAGCCAGCATTCAGCACTCAGCACTCAGCAGACGCCCAGAAGCAATGGGGCAATTCCGCGGCCGGAGAAGAAAGCGGTTGACGTGCCCCGGGCGGAACGATAGATTGCGCTACGCGATGACGGCGGACAGCAATATCGGCGC
The DNA here is from genome assembly GCA_035516415.1 of Binatia bacterium. Taxonomy (GTDB): domain Bacteria; phylum Acidobacteriota; class Terriglobia; order Terriglobales; family Acidobacteriaceae; genus Bog-257. The sequence goes on from DATJAI010000125.1 coordinate 8,169, forward strand.
CCGGCAGCACGTGCTGGCGCTGGGCGGTCTGGTGGCAGCCGCGCTGCTGCTGGCCTGCGCTCCGGATTGGGCGCTGGCGGCGCAGTATCAGTGCGTGCTGCACCGGCTGACCGGCCTGCGCTGCCCGTTCTGCGGGATGACGCGCGACTTCATTCTGATGTGGCACGGCGCGCTGCCGCGGCACAATCCGGGATCGCTGTTTGTGGCCGTGGGCCTTTACGTCGCCTATCCCGTCGCGCTGCTGGTGGCGGCGCTGCGCGGCCGCGGCTGGTTGCCGGTGAGCCGCCGGAAGCTGGTGAATGGCCTGCTCACGGCTATGGCGGCGCTGTTTGTCTGCAACAATCTTGTCTCGTAGGAGGCGGATGTGATCGGACACTCGTTCTACGGAATCGGCTTTATCATTGCGCTGCTGATTGCCATCTGGGTGGCGAACGATGCCAACAAGCGGGGGATGAATGGGGTCGGCTGGGCAATTGGAGTGTTTCTGCTGTGCATCGTTTTCCTGCCCATCTACCTGATCGTGCGCAAGCCGATCCTTGCCCAGCAGCCGTACGGTTATCCGCCGCCGGGAGCGCAACCTCCGCCTGGTCCTCCGCCAACGGGAATGCCTGGGCATTTTTGCTCGAACTGTGGAGCGCCAGTGCAACCAGGGGTGAAGTTTTGCGCCAACTGCGGCCAGCCGGTGTGAGGGGCGATTGCAGGTGGAGCAGCCATCTGGACTCATAAAGTCATTCCCAGCGGCTTGTGCTGCGCGGTGAACCGCAGATCCTTCGACTCCGGAATGTGCGACCCATGCGGGTCGGAACATTCCCTCCGCTCAGGATGACAAAGTTGAAAGGAGTCTCTATCGGTACGACTGAGATCGTGCCCTGACACGAGGCGCCTGAACGTCGCCTGATCGTGGGCTGTTCGATGGGTTTTAACCGGATGCGACTGCCGCATCGGGTGGCCGCAGGATCACCAGCATGCGCAGGTCGAGTGCGGCGTGAAGAATCATCGGCAACAGAAGACTTCCGGTGAGGATGAAGAGAAGCCCAAAAATAAAGCCGCCAATGCCAGTGCCTATGGCTCCGGCGATGCCGGTATAGAGATGGCCCAGTCCGAAGATCACGGACGAAATCAGCAGCGCCAGCGTGAGGTTCAGCGTCCAGGGAAAGACATGGAGATAGTGCAGCAGGAAGCCGCGATATAGACTCTCTTCGCAAATGCCGGCGGTGATACAGATGAAGACCCACCAGCGGCGCTCCGTCCAGGTTGCAGGGACGAAGTAGGCGAGCGATCTGAGGGCTTCGGCCGAGCGGTATTGACGTGGCTGCTTCCTGACCTTCTTCCAGAAGACGGTGGCGAACGGCAACAGCATAACCGCGACGAAAAGCGCGATCGCGATCTCCACCAGATAGAAGACCCGGATGTGCTGCAACAACCACGGAATCTCCTGTGGAGCCGGTTCGATGGTGAGCAGCGGACGCGCGCCGACGGCCAGCACAGCTACGATACTCGCAATCCACAGCCAGGCGCAGAGCGTCCTGTAGTAGCGAAGCTTCCCTGCCGAGCTGGGGCTGCGCTTCAGCCGTGTGGTGTCGCGGTAGTCCCAGATGGGCGCGACCACAAGCAGGAAGACGAACAGCAGATGCTGGATGGCGACTAAGGCAGCGGGCATGCGCTTTCCTCGCGGGTCAGTATAGCGGAGCGGAAATCGCGGCCGGCGGTGGCAATAATAAAGCGGCACGCGAGAGTGCCGCTGAATTCCTGCTGCGGCAGCGGACTACGCCGCAGCCTGCTTCTCCGCCATATCGCCCACCACGGGCAGCTTGAACATCTCATGCTGGTAGGCCTTGACCACCAGCAGGATCCAGAGCGCGAGTTCCGCCAGCCCCAGCAGACCCCACAGAGGCAGCACCAGCAGGGGCAGGGCATAGCCCACCACCGACAGCGCGATGTGCACCACGATGAGCGCGCCTACCGTGAACAGGCACTGGAAAGAGTGAAAACGCACGAAGGGGTTGCGGTTGTAGGGCTCGATGAGCAGAAAGACGATGGCGGGAATGATGGTGAAGTAGGCCAGCATTCCGGCGATGTTTTCGGCCAGCGGTGACGAGGAAGCGGCCGGGGCATTGTAGTTGACAGGCGGCGGGGGCTGTGGAGCGGGCTGGGGTGCAGCCGCCGCCCCGCCGCCGGGCTGTCCCGCCGCTTTGCCGCAGGCCGGACAGAAGGCCACGTTCTCCGCCAGCTGATTACCGCAGTGTGGACAAAATGCCATGTAAAACCTCCCTGAGTTGAGGAGAACCGATGCGGACTGGCGCGGGTAATGGCCCAACGGCTCCCTGTTGCCGCGGACAATAGCAGAGTGCAGCGCTAAAGGCAAATGGCGCGCCCCGAAGCGCCGCGCCGCAGCTGGAGCGGGCAGGGAAGCGGCCGGAAAGGCACGACGCAAGCGCGGCGTCCTGCTGGCTTGCGGAGGTTCGGGGCGCGCTTACAATCAGGGGATGGAAAACCCCTCAGGCGCGGCGGCATTCCATGAACCGACCGCCATGGAAAAGCTGTTCAATCGCTGCTTCGGATTTCTGGTCGGCCTGGGTCTGGGACTGAAGCACAACTACCTGCTACAGGTGCGGGGCCGGAAGTCGGGCAAGCTGTACTCGACGCCGGTCGATCTGCTGGAGCTGGAGGGCAGGCGCTATCTGGTTGCGCCGCGCGGGCGGACGCAGTGGGTACGCAACGCCGAAGCCGCGGGCCGGGTGGTGCTGAAAAAGGGTACCCGGCGCCAGACGTTTGGGCTGCGGGCGGTGGACGATGCGCAGAAGCCGCCGTTGCTGAAAGCGTACCTCGACAGCTTCCGGCCGACGGTGCAGCGCTACTTTCCGGTGGCCGCCGGTTCCGATGCGTCGGCGTTCGTTGCGATTGCGGCGAATTATCCGATATTCGAGCTGATCGCCGAAGCCAGCTCGTGAGCGCAATTCGCAGGAGAACGCGACGAGGGCGCAAAACGAAACCGGCGGCGCAAGGCCGCCGGGGGAGGCTTCAGAGCGAAACTCAGAACTGGCCTGGAGCGGCGGAGGCGAAGTCGTCGTCGCGGCGCTGCAGGGTTGGACGATCGTCGCCGTCGTTGCCGGGCTGGCCCTTGCCCTTGTCAGCCGTCTGGGTGCGGCGCAGCGTGGGCTTGTCCTTCTGGTTATCGGGAATCATCTTCTTGCCGTTTTCAAAGGCCGACAGGCGCGCCTTCACCAGCTCAAACTCCGAGGTGTCGACGATGTATTCAGGCCGCGGCGGCAGGATTTCGCGAATCTCCTCCTGGCTCTTCAGGATGCGGTCGGGCGTCTGGGGGTGAGTGGAAAACGCCTTGGCCAGGGCCCCGGGGCGCTGTTTCTCCAGCGCCTTGATCTTCTCGAAGAAGGCGATGAAGGCCTGCGGGTCGTAGCCTGCCTTGTACATGTATTGCAGGCCGAGATAGTCGGCCTCCGCCTCAAAGCCGCGCGTGAACTTCATGAAGGTGACCGGCAGGGCCAGGCTCAGGGCCGCATTGGCCGCCTCGTAGATGCCCCAGCTGTTGACGAAAATGAGGGGAATGGAGGCCATGCTGACATAGTTGGCGCGGGTCATCTCGCGGGTGGCATGGCGGGCGGCCACATGCGCGATCTCATGCGCCATCACCCCGGCCAGTTCGGCCTCGTTATCGGCGGCCAGAATGAGGCCGCTGTTGACGTAGAAGAAGCCGCCAGGCAGGGCGAAGGCGTTGATGTCGTCGGAGTCCACGACCTTGATGGTGAAGGGGACCTTGGCGTCGGAGTTGCGCACCAGGTTCTGTCCCACACGGTTCACGTATTCGGTGATGACCGGGTCCTGGATCATGCGCGCGCTGGATTCGACCATCATCGCGTACTGCTTGCCGACCTTGATGTCGGTGTCGATCGAATACCAGTCGCCCAGGCTCTTGCCGGTGCCGCCGACCTTGCGGTTGCCAATGTCGTCGATATCGTTCCGGCCCTTGTCATGGGTTTCCTTGGGCGCGCGGGCGGTGGGAGCGGTGGCCGCGGCGCTGTCCACTGGCGACGGTGGCGAAGCGCTGTCGGCAGCCTGCGACTGACCGGAGGAGGTGGCGGCGGATGGGGTTGAGGCCTGCGGCTGCGAGCTGTCCTGCGCCAGTGCGAGACAGGCACCGAGCAGCATGGCGGCGACAGCGGCGAGAGCGCGCGATTTCATGGAGGACTCCAGTGCCGAGCGAGCCGCACCTTGCCAGGGTGCTTTTGCGCCCATTATATGCTTGGAACCTGAAGCCGGCGTAATGGATTTCCGGAACTCCGCCCGGACACACATTTTTTACACGGGGCAGCGGAAGGCGGGCGAAGTCACTACCTCCGCCCCGCGCCAGGCTGGGATAGAATGGGCGGTTTGCGCAACGGAGGCATTCATGGCTACAGCGTTCAAGGACACGGCCCGGGTGGTCCCGGTCGGCGATTTCGTCAGCGGACTGCGCAGGCTGCGGGAGCGGGATTTCACCGCCATCGAGGGCACCCTGGAGTACCTGCGGGCGAACCGCGTCGATGCCGCGTCGCTTCAGCCATACCTGTTCTGGAACTCGCAGCACTACACGCGAAACCTGATCGACAAAACGGAGCTGTACGAGCTGCTGGCCATCTGCTGGGAGGTCGGCATGAAGAGCTCCATCCACAATCACAAGGGGCAGAACTGCTGGATGGCGGCGCCCATCGGCCGGCTGGCAGTGCAGAATTACCGCGTGCTCTCCGAAGACCTGGACGGGCAGCGCTGCCAGATCGTGCCAACTGACGAAGTGCACATTACTGCCGACAATCCGGTGGCCGTGGACCCGCTGAATCCGGTGCACGACGTGAGGAATCCGCGCGAGTGGAACCAGCGCGCCGTGAGCCTGCACGTTTACTCGCGCCCCTTCAACTCCTGCATCGTGTATTCAGTGGAGCAGGGGACGTGCGGGGAGATCGGGCTGCAGTACACCTCGATGCACGGCAAGCTGTGCGGGGCCAGCAATTAGCAACTAGCAGCTAGCAACTGAAAGCCATCTCATAATGAGGCATGCGGTCAACGTATTTCCCTCAGGGGCTAAAGCCCAGGGTTCCCACGTCTGTAGACGGCACGGCTTCAGCCGTGCCCCTTCAAAACGAATTATGAGACAGTTTCGAGCGACTAGCGACACGACGCGCTGGCCGGATGTCGGCGGTGTACTCGGCTTGTCATTACGAGCGCCCCGTTGTTGGGTGCGAGGAAGCTATTTTTCTACCACGGGCGACGAAAGCAGATCCCTCGCCGACTCAACCGCCCCAGCAACCGCAAGAGTGGCGGTCGCTGGGGACCCCGGTAGTCGGCTCGTGATGACAATTTGGTGAGTTCGTCAGTATGTTTTGCAAGCGAGGGCGGCGACTGGCGAGTAACGACTGGCAACTGGTGAGGCTTACAGTGGGGAAGGACGAAGCAGGTATGAAAAGCGGGGAAAAATGGAAAAGGCTGTGACTTTGGTTATGCTCTAGCCGGCAACTCCTGCGAGAGAGTCACCCGCGTGGACGCATGTACCGTCACAGCCTCCGACGCGATCACCGCTTTCGCGGTCCCAGACCCCGGCTGACACCTCGCAGTGCAGTCGGTTTTTTCGGGTCTGGCGGCGGCGCAGGTCGCCCTGTCCGACCGATCACCCGACTTACTTCGGACCAGCTACGTTTAGTTGCCAGCCCTTTTCTGCCGTCGACGAAAGCCATCCTACTCGAGGATCGGAAATTGTCAACGCCCAAGGTTTGTGCAAATGTCATTTATTTTCGTGTGCGAATCTTTCGATGCAAGGGGAAGAAAGCAATCGGTTTGCTGCGCGCGAGAAAAATTCATCCAAAAGCGATTCACACGTTTTGCACAGCAGGGCAGCACTTTCCGTGAAGATAACCGGCACAGGGGTAACCACGTCAGTTCTTGACGGATTCAGCATTGTGACGCATCTTGTATCAGAAGGAGCCCGATGCCCGAGCTCATAGCGTATGTGGACGGCGGATCCCACGGAAATCCGGGGTCGGCAGGCATTGGCGTGGTGATCGAGAGCCCCGGCGGTGAAACCACCCGCATCGCCCGCTGGATCGGGCGCCAGGACAACAACGTTGCCGAGTACGTGGCGCTGCTGGAGGCGCTGCAGCACGCGGTGGCCGTGAAGGCCAGGGCGCTGCGCGTGTACTGCGACTCGGAGGTGGTGGTCAAACAGATGACCGGCGAATATGCCTGCCGCAGCTCACGGCTTCACTCCCTCAACTGGACCTGCCGCAAACTCGCCCGCAGCTTCGATTTCTCCATCGCCCACATCTCGCGCGAGCACAACCGCGAAGCCAACGAACTGGCTAACCACGCGGCGAAGCGCCTCCCATGACAGGTTGCCGGGAGCCGGCGATTCGCATCACTCAGCCAGATTTCAATTGGGAAAAGTGGGCAGCGCTTCACGAAGCAGGCCGCGCCCGCGGTCATTCAGCGGATCACATGCCGAGGTAAGCGCGCCGCACCTCATCCATGCCGGAGACGTCGCGCGATTTGCCCTCGATGGTTACCCGGCCCTCGCTGAAGACGTAGGTGTAGTCGCTGAGCGCCAGCGCCAGGTGCACGTTCTGCTCGACCAGCACGAGGGTGAGTCCCTGCTCGCGCAGCTGCTTCAGGGTGAGGAACAGGTGCTGCACCAGCACCGGCGCCAGGCCAAGGGAAAGCTCGTCGATCATGAGCACGACGGGCTCCTGCATCAGGCCGCGTCCCATGGCCAGCATCTGCTGCTCGCCGCCGGAAAGGGTGGATGACTTCTGCCGGCGCCGCTCCTTCAGCCGGGGAAAGACGTCGTAGACGCGATCGAGGTTCTGCTTACGGCGCCTGCGCGCGCGATGCGAGTAGGCCCCCATCTCCAGATTCTCTTCCACCGACATATCGGGAAAGAGCTGGCGTCCCTCGGGCACCAGCACCAGGCCGCGCGCCGCCTTGGCATGCGGCGACAGGCGGGTGACGTCGTCGCCGTTGAACAGGATTTTTCCCTTCCATGGGCGGATGCTGCCCATGGTGGCGCGCAGGGTGGTGGTCTTGCCCGCGCCATTGGCGCCGACGATGGTGGTGAGCTGGCCGGGCGCGACGCTGAGCGAGATGCCCCACAGCACCTTGACCTCGCCGTATCCGGATTCGACTTCCCGCAGTTCCAGCACCGCGCTCATGAGGTTTTCTCGCTCAGTTTTTCGGTAATCTCGGAGTCGCCAAGGTAGGCTTCAATCACCTGCGGGTCCCGGGCCACCTCGGTGGGCGTACCCTCCGCCAGCTTCTGCCCGAAGTTCAGCACCACGATGCGATCGGAGAGCTGCATGATGGCCTGCATGACGTGCTCGATCATGAAGACCGAGATGCCGCCGTCGCGGATCTTGCGCACCAGCTGGATCATCTGGGCGATCTCGGTGGGCGTCAGGCCGGCGAGCACCTCGTCCAGCAGCAGCAGCTTGGGCCTGGCCGCCAGCGCCCGCGCCACCTCCAGCCGCTTTTTGCCGGCGATGGTGAGCGAGCGCGCCGGGATGTTGGCCCGCTCGGCCATGCCGACGGTCTGCAACACCTCCATGGCTGCCTCCCGCGCCTCGCGCAGGCCGAGGTAGGCGCGGCCGAAGCAGCCGCCCACGGTCACGTTTTCCAGCACGCTCATGCCCGCCAGCGGCTTCACGATCTGATGGGTGCGTGCGATGCCGAGGTGAACGATCTTGTCCGGCGTAAGCCCGGTGATGTCCTGGCCGGCGAAAGTGATGGTGCCCTTTTCGCCCTTGTAAACGCCGTTGACGACGTTGAACAGGGTGGTCTTGCCCGCGCCGTTGGGACCGATGAGCCCCAGGATTTCGCCTTCCTCGATGTGAAAGCTCACGTCGGCGACCGCCTGCAGTCCGCCAAAGCGCTTGCTGACGCCGTCCACCTGCAGCAGGGCGCTCATTCGATGACCTCGCGGGAGCGCGGCAGCAGGCGGTAGAGCCAGCCGATGATGCCGCCGGAAGCGAACAGCACCACCAGCAGCAGCAGTCCGCCGGCAATTACCAGGTGGAAGTTGGACAGCTTGGGAGAAGTCAGCAGAAACGAGCGCAGGCGCTCGTAGAGGCCGGCGCCCAGCGCCGCGCCAACCACCGTGCCCTGGCCGCCCAGCATCAGCATCACGATGCCTTCCAGCGACAGCATGTACTCGAAGGCGATGGAAGGATCAATCATGCCGTTCTTGTAAAACATCAGCGCGCCGGCAATGGCGGGCAGAAAGGCGGAGATGCTGTAAATGATCGCCTTGTACACCGTCGCGTTGATTCCCAGCACGACGGCGGCGTCTTCATCCTCGCGGATGGCGAACAGGCCGAGGCCGAATTTGGAGCGCTTGATGGCGAGGCTCAGAATCAGCGACAGGGCCATGACGCCGATGATGAGGTAGTAGGTCGTCCAAAGGGCGCGCATCGGGCCGCCCAGCGGCTGGTAGGCGTCGAAGGAAAGATACATCCCGGTAGAGCGGCCCCAGGGATTGAAGTTGGCGACAAATCCGTTCACCGCTACCAGAACGCCGATGGTGGCCAGCGCAAAGTAGGCTCCGCGCAGGCGCAGGATGCCCAGGCCAAACAGCAGCGCTACCAGGCTGACCAGCACTCCTGCGACAAACGCGGAGAGGAACAGGTTCCAATGCCGCTCGCTGACCAGATACAGCCCGATGTAGCCGCCCAGTCCGTAAAACACGATGTGTCCGAAGTTGACGTAGCCGGTGTAGCCGATCATCAGGTTGAGGTTGCTGACCAGCGTGACCGCGATGGCCACCAAAATGAGGTCTTCGCGCAGGGCGGCGTTGTTGCCGCGCAGTGGCAGGATGATGAACATCGCGGCCAGCGCCAGGATGAGCCAGAAGGTAAGGCGCCTGAAGATCACGCCGTCGCCCTCCCGAAGATGCCGCGGGGGAAGAAAATGAGGACCACGACGAACAGCCCGAACTCGATGAGCGGAATCCAGCTCACGGCAATGAACGGCGTCACAGCGCCTTCCAGCAGGCCGAGCAGAACCCCCGCCAGCAGTGCGCCGAAGGGCTTGCCGAGCCCGGCCAGAATGGTGACAACGAAGCTCTTCAACTGATAGCCGGCGCCCGAGAGAATGGTGAAGGGAAACAGGGTGGAAACCAGCGCGCCTGAGACCATGGCCAGCGCGATGCCGATGCCGAAGGCGACGGTCAGCACCATGGTGGACGAGATCCCCATCAGCTCGGCGGCCTCGCGATTATCGGCAACGGCGCGGATGGCCTTGCCCGGCCGCGTGTGGTAAAGAAACATCTGCAGCCCCAGCGCGATGATCACGGCAGCGCCGGTGGCCGCGATGTGGTTGCCGGTGAACGTGTACGCCCCCACCGTGACTCCCCGCAGGCTGAAGTTGACGTTGTAGGGACTGGTGCTCCACAGCGCCGTGCCGATGCCGATGACCATCATGTTCACCGAGAAGGTAGACAGCAGGCTCATCAGCGGCGGCTGGCCGACGACGCGGTGCACCGACATCCAGTACACGAGAATGCCCAGCATCAGGCCGATGGCCAGCACCGGCAGCAGCAGCACGTAGGGGTTCATCGCCACGGCATGGAACAGCAGATACATGCCGAACATGCCCAGAGCAATCATGGCGCCGTGGGTGAGATTGATGACGTCCATCACGCCCCAGATGAGACTCAGTCCCATGGCGGCCAGCCCATAGACCGAGCCGACCATCAGGCCGTCGATCATGGAAGCCATAATGCCGGACATGTTTCTCCCTTCGACCCTGGGCTAACAGGCCGTTTGTAACAGGGCACGACTTCGGTCGTGCCGCAAGATCGCCTTTCATGATCCGGGCTTCAGCCCTGCGGTGGGTCCCGTTTGCAGGGGCGAAAGCCTCACCAGTTCCGCCTGGTACGGCGCGACTGAACTCGCGCCCCTTTACGAACCCACCATACGGCTCATTTCGCCGCTTCTACCGCATCGGATACTTCATGGCGGCGCTCTTGGCCGCCAGCGGCCACACCACCTGTTTCACCGTATTACCGCTCTTGTCCTTCTGCCACTGCGCCAGCACCAGCGAGTGCCCCACCTGCAGGCCATGTTCGTTGGCCGCGGTGGAGAACTTCGTGCGGCCGTAGAAGGTCGTGATGTCGGTCGCATTCAGCGCGTCGGAAACCTTCGCCGTGTCGGTTCCTCCCGCCTGCTCGATGGCCCTCTGCAGCACCAGCCCGGAGGCATACCCGCCGGCCGACTCATAACTCGGCGGAGCATTGTATTTGGCCGTGTAGGCTTTGGCAAAATCGGGGCCGCTGGGTCCGTACTGTGCCTTGAAGGCACTCTGCGGCTCCCATTGCGAAGGGACCATCACGCCCACCGCGGCGTCGCCCAGCTCCGTCCACTGCGGGCTGTCCGGAGCCACCAGCAGCGTCACCATCTTCAGGTTGACCTTGTGCCCGTAAAGCTGGCGCGCCAGGGTCGAACCGTCCGCATAGTGGCCGCCGCCCAGCAGTACCGTCCCCTTCGACGCCGTTACCTTGTCGATAATGGCGCTGAAGTCGGTGGTGTTGGGAGCGTACGCCTCGCTGAAGACCACGTTGAAGCCCTGCTGCTGGGCGTAGGTTTTGGCCGGAGTGACCACCGCCACCGAGAAGGACGCGTCTTCGTATACGAAGGCCACGGTGGCCTTGGGGTCCTTCGTCTTCAGCGCGTCGAGGGCGGTCACCAGGTATTGCGACGCCGGCGCGAACATCTGGTAGAGGTAATGATTGCCGAGCTTGTAGGTTTTTTCCTCCGCCGCCCCGGTAGTCAGCATGATCTTGCCGTACTGCTCGGTAACGATGGCCGCCGTGGCCGTCAGGCTGGAGGAGTACGGACTGAACAGGAAGTCCGACTTGTCTTCCAGTATCATGCGGGTGTAGAGCTGCTGCACGCGCTTGGTATTGGATTCGTCATCGTAGCTGACGAACTGGATCTTGTAGCTCTTGCCTCCGGCCTTGATGCCGCCGGCAGCGTTGACCTGGTCGCGCCACAGCTCGAAGCCGCGGTACTGCTCCAGCGAGTCGACGTTCAGAGCGCCGGTTTTGGAGACCGTGAAGCCGATGGTTATGGTCTGCTGGGCCTGAGCGGAAGTGGTTAACAACAGGGAAATTGCAAGGACAGCCAGTTTCAGGCGAATCACGCTTCACCTCGTGGATTTTTCCTGCGGTGAGGGCAGAATACGGCCCCGCCAGGCATCAACATGTGATTCTGGTTACGGAGTAAAGTGACGAGGGTCACAATTGCGACGGCAATACCCGCCCCTCGAGCCACCGGAACGATGGCTCTGGCGGGCTACTATGCCGAATTGCCTACTGTTTGTACGCGGTCCAGACGCCGGCATCTGACATGGATGCACAGGGGCCAATGGGCACGGTGTAGGTCCCCGACATGGAGTTAGCGTCGGTGGCGGCCGACCCCGTCAGGTCCACTTCCTGTGTTCCCCCGGCCGAAACGTTCCCCTGCAACTGCAGCGCGACGCTCACTGGTGGGCCCGGCTGCACAGCGCCAGGTACCAGCGCACCACTGAGCAGGCCGCTTACGGTTGACGTTGGCGCGCAGGAACCGAAGAACATCGTACCCATGCTACCGTTGATTCCCAGGTTTACCTGGCCGAGCGTGGCCGTGCCCTGAAACTGCTGGGTCGTGACATTCGAGGTTGCCTGGAACAGCCATTGCCCTGACAGGCTTTGCTCTCGCGGACTATTTCCGAAGCGGTACTCGGATCCGGAGCAGCCGAGCAGGATCAGACAGAAAATCAGCACTGAAACAGTTAAAAACGAGCGGACACTCATTTGCGACACTTTCCCTTCTGAGGGTCCTGCACGAACCGGGAGACCGGGAATTCCCTGCAGTAATCGGGAGCTGGGCGCGCTCTTTCACCGGGTCCCCGGCGGACGCCGTCTTCGCGTCTGCTGGGGTGGGAGCACCACGGTCCGCGGCAGACGCCGTCTTTGCGTCTGCTGGGGTGGGAGCCTGGACAGCAGTATGCATCGCGCGAAGCGGCCCGCGTCGGTGACTGCTGTCACAGGCTGATGGTTGAAGCGCCGGGCCCCAAGGGGGGGTGGGCCCGGCAATGGCTGGCTCGACCCGCTTCAGCCCTGCTTGCGCGGCGGCTGATGCCCGGAGGCGGGCGACTCCAGACATCTGTGAGCGCGCTGGGCGAGCTCGATCATTTTCGGATTGGCACTGGCGGCCACCAGCAGTCCACAGGATGGACACCGGGAAATGATGAGCTTCGGGCGGGGGATTTGCGGCTGGGACGACATACGAGCCTCGCCTCGTCTGGCGCACGGAGGCCGACCCAATGATCTGATCCTGAGATGCGGGAGACTTGAGTGATTTATATCGCACCTGTATGTCGCAAACCAGCGACAAGTTGCGCCACTCTGCTAATCCTTGTCTTCGCTCACCGCGGCGCCTTTTGACACTTCAAACGGCAGAGCGAGCTTCGGATCTGTGTCTGGCCTCCTCCTCAGCCAGGCAACGACCCGCCACGTCGTCCTTGGCCCGATAGCATAACCTCATCACTTGGCAGCGATAGCCACCACCAAAGAGCCATTGGTAACTGTTACATGTCAATACGTCAATACTGAGAATCGCAACAATTAGCTATAATCGGCAGAATACATTGAAGATATAAAGTTCTGAAATCTGAAATAAAACCCCACCAAATGTGGTATACTCTATTTAGATTGAGAAAGTCGGATGCCGCTTAATGCGGCATTTTCTTTGCCCGGCCACCGCCGGGTTTTGTTTTTTGCGCTTGAGGGAGCCTGAGCCTCGTCGTCGTTCCCATCCCTCCCTTGGCTCCCCCCAGAACTTCCCGGAGAACCCTATGACAATGACAGCTTTCGCCGTTGCCCCATCTGCACGAACCAATGCCGGCAGCGCACCGCCGATATCCGCATTCTTCAGTCAGAACGCGGAGTTGCGGCAGGCCGTCGCCGCTGCCGATCCGCCGTTGCCGCCGCCTCCGCATCCAACTCCGCGACAGTCAGCGCTGATGCGTGAATACAACCGACTCGGCGGGCTCATCGCCCGCATCGCCGGCATCACCGGCGTGCCGCTCCCGGTTGCTCTTGCCATCTGGTTCCTGGAAAGTTCTGGCAGGGTGTTGGTCCACAACCAGGCCATCATCCGTTTTGAGGTGCATCACTTCTGGTCGGCGTGGGGACACGCGAATGCCGCCGCCTTCGACGCGCACTTCCGCTTCGGCGGTCATTGCGGCTGCAGCGGACATCCATGGGAAGGTCACGCCTGGAGGGATGCGGACGGGCCCTTTGCTCCCGTGCACTCCGGTCAGTCAGCGGAATACGCCGCGCTGCGCACCGCCATGCGTCTTGCCGGAGAGGAGGATGCGGTGCGCTGCCTCAGCATCGGCGGCTGTCAGTTGCTATGCTGCGATTACCCCCGCCTCGGCTATGCCAGCGCGCTGGCCATGTACAACGCGTTTCAGGCCAGCGAGAACGCGCAGGTGCTCGGCTTCTTCGATTTCTGCGCCCACCAGCCCACCCCGCGTCCCGGCGAATTGCTCGCCTGGCTGCGCGACCGCGACTTCGCCTCCTTCGCTCACTTCTACAACGGCGGTGGCGAGGTTGCGGCGTACGCGGCAAAGCTGAAGGCCGTGGTGGCGGATGCGGAGGCCCTGCTGCGGCAGCCAGCGCAACATCCACCTTCGTGAAATCGTTCACGTGGGCCGGCGACTGTGCCGTCTCAGGTGTTTCCCCGTCATGGCCGCGCACCCGAATGCTACTTTTCGGGTAGATGGTGGCCCTTTTCGGCCCCTCCTCACCCATGTGGGTGATGAAGCCCGGCAGCGCACTGCCGTAACGTGTCGGCATGTGGCCGCTATTTCAACCCGGCAACTTCGATGCGGCAGGAGCAGAAATGACACCGGCAGCCGATTCGCAGAAGCTCTACCAAAGCAACCAATACACCGCCCAGTCAGCCTGTGGGCACTGCGCCGGCGTCATTCGCCACGAACCCTGGTGCATCACCCGCAATCGCGCCGTGGCCTATGCCTGGGAATCTGTCCTCGATGCCGGCAAGCTCTCCGTGGAAGACCGGCTGATCCTGCACGCCCTGGGAGTGGCGTGGATCCAGTTCAGCTGAACGCGTTCTTTCCATCCCACTGTCGCCACCGTTTTGAACTGTCGCCCGCTTTGAAAGGGCACGGCTTCAGCCGTGCCGCCCGCCGCTTCCTGAGTGCGGCCTCAGCCGCTGAGGAACTTCGCAGTTCTTTAGCCGCGAATTCCCTCGGGGGGGCTAAAGCCCATCCCCCTTTGCGCCCGTTGTGGCACGGCTGAAGCCGTGCCCTCTCAGGGCTTTCGATCTGGGGAATAATCCGGGTTCGATGGCGCTGCCGCTTCCCGCTCTCCGCGTCAGCATCTTCGCCAGCGACTTCGCTATTGACTGCAGCGCCGGACCGGCTCTAGGCTGGCTGCGTTTCCCGTTATCCGCAATCCCGCGCAACGGAGGTCTTCATGGACCGTGCCGTGCTGTCTGCCTCTGCGGCTCTCGTTTTCCTGCTTTCCTTCGTGGCCTTGCCGGTCTCGGCAGCGACGTCCTCCGGCCAGACTTTCAATCCCGGTGCGCAATGCGTCGAATGCCACACCAAAGTTACACCGAATGTCGTTTCCGACTGGAAGCAGAGCCGCCATCACGAGGTTGGCATCGAATGCGATACCTGCCATGGCGCGGAGCACACGACGGCTGCCGATGCCGCCAAAGCCAAAATTCCGACACCCGACACCTGCGGCCAGTGTCATGACGCGCAACTGGCGCAGTTCAAGAAAGGCAAGCACTCCATGGCGTGGGCGGCCATGGAAGCCATGCCCACCATCCACTGGCAGCCCATGGCCATGACTGAGGGCATGAAGGGCTGCGGTTCCTGCCACAAGATCGGCCTCAAGTCTCCCGCACAGCTCGCCGCTCTGCAGAAGCAGGAGCGTTTCGGCACCGCCTCCTGCGATTCCTGTCACACCCGGCACACCTTCTCGCTGGAGGAAGCCAGATCGCCGCAGGCCTGCGAGACCTGCCACATGGGCTTCGACCATCCGCAGTGGGAAATGTACTCCTCGTCGAAACATGGCGTTCGCAATGAGCTCCGGGACCTCGGGGTCAATTCCGCGCAGTCTGCGGCGCCCACCTGCCAGACCTGCCACATGCAGCAGGGCAACCACGAGGTCCGCACCGCATGGGGATTTCTCGCGGTGCGCCTGCCGCTACCCGACGATCCCCAGTGGAAAGCTGACCAGGTCACCATCCTGCAGGCCATGGGAGTGCTCGATCCCGACGGCAAACCTACGGCGCGCCTCGATGTCGTCAAGGCTGCCGACGTCGCCCGTCTCGACCAGGCCTCATGGCAGTCCCAGCGCGACGCCATGCTCAAGACCTGCAATCAGTGCCACTCCCGCAATTTTGCCGCGCAGCAGCTGCAGTACGGCGACGACATGATCAAAAACGCCGACCACCTGATGGCCGAGGCCATTCGCACCGTAGCCGCTCTCTATCGCGACGGCATCCTGCCCAAGCCGAAGAATTACGCGTACGCGTTCCCCGACCTGCTGACCTTTCACGATGCGCCCACCGTCATCGAGCAGAAGCTCTTCGTGATGTACCTGGAGCACCGCATGCGCACCTTCCAGGGCACCTTCCACGCCAGTCCCGACTATGCCCTGTGGTACGGCTGGAGCGAGATGCAGCGCGATCTGACCGAGATCAGGGAACTGGCCGGCGAGGCGCGGCGCGCCGGACACGTTGCGGCCACCGACGTGCGTCCCCCGAACCAGGTTGTCCCGCCAAAGCAGCAGTAAGCTCGTCTGGCCGGCAGCCGATTTCGCAGAAGCCTCGCCATGGCCGCCACGTACGCCGTCCGGCTTGATCACATCCACGTGTGCGTCCCATCACTGAACCCCTGGCATCAGTAATGGGATAAACACCCATCGCTTCTGCGTCGCGAACGTACGTTCGACAACCGCAGGCGGCTCGCGGATCGCGCCCTCATCGCCTCATGGCAGGACACCACATGCCGTGCAGCGCTGCGTACCGGCGAAGCTCCTCCGGCTTCAGGCGGTGCTTCAAGACCTATGCCATTCTCACGCGGTTCCTCCGCATTGCCTCCCCGCCGCGGCCATGGCGCCCGCTGCGCCGGCCTCTCGCCTCTGCTGCTCCTGCTCTTCGTCCTGGCAGCCGCGGCGCGCGGCTCAGCCGCCACCGACGAGTGCCTCGCCTGTCACGGCGAGAAATCGCTGGCCACCCGCCGCAACGGACACAGTGTCTCGCTGTTCGTCGACCAGAAGAAGTTCGCCGCCTCCGTCCACGGCTCGCTGCAGTGCACCTCCTGCCATGCCGACCTTGAAGGCAAGGACCTGCCCCACTCGGTCCCGCTGGCCAAAGTCAACTGCGGCGCGTGCCATGGCGACGAATCGCAGCAGCATCTCAAGTCGGTGCACGGCAAGGCCCTGGCCCGCGGCGACGCCCTTGCCCCTCGCTGTGTCAACTGTCACGGCAATCACGACATCGTTCCCGTGAAGGATCCGCGCTCGGCAGTGGCTGCCATCCGCATTCCCTACGTCTGCGGCCAGTGTCATCGCGAGGGCACGCCGGTGCAGATGAACCGCGCCATCGCCCAGCACGACATCCTGGAGAATTACACCGAGAGTATCCACGGCGAGGGCCTGCTGAAGAAGGGCCTCGTCGTCGCCGCCAACTGCGCCTCGTGCCACACGGCACACTCGATATTGCCCCATACCGATCCCGCCTCGTCGATTGCCCGGCGCAACATCGCCGCCACCTGCACCAAATGTCACGCCAACATCGAACTGGTGCATCGGAAGACCATTCGCGGCGAGCTCTGGGAGAAGCAGGCCAACACCCTGCCCGCCTGTGTGGACTGTCACCAGCCGCACAAGGTCCGCAACGTCTTCTACTCGCAGGGCATGGCCGATGCCGACTGCATGCGCTGCCACGCCGATGCCCGTCTGAAGGCCGCCGACGGGCGCTCCATGCTGGTGCACCTCAACGACGTCGCCACCTCGCGCCACATGAAGGTGGCCTGCAGCCAGTGCCACTCGGAGGTAAATGCCTCCCGCGTGCGTTCCTGCGAAACCATCACCCACAAGGTGGACTGCACCGCCTGCCACGAGGAGATCGGACAGCAATACGCGCGCAGCACCCATGGCCAGATGCACGCCAAAGGCGACCCCAACGCGCCTTACTGCAAGGACTGTCACGGCACCCATCACGTGCTGGGCAAGCGCAACCCTGACTCGCTCACCTTCGCCACCAACGTTCCCGATCTGTGCGCCCGCTGCCATCGTGAGGGCCAGAAGGCCGCCGTCCTCTACACCGGCGTCGAGCACTGGATCATCCCGCGCTACACCGAAAGCATCCACGGCAAGGGCCTGCTGAAGAGCGGCCTGACGGTGACTGCCACCTGCACCAGTTGCCACACCGCGCACCGCGAGCTGCCGGCCTCCGATCCCGAGTCCACGGTGAACCCCAAAAACGTGCCCTCCACCTGCGGCACCTGTCATCACGGCATCGAAGAGCAGTTTATGCAGAGCGTGCATTCGTCCTCGGTGACGCACACCAGCCAGCCGCTGCCCGCCTGCAACGACTGCCACTCGGCGCACTCCATCCGCCGCACCGATCTGGACGGCTTCAAACTCGACATCATGAAGACCTGCGGCCGCTGCCACGCCGAAATCGCCGCCACCTACTTCGACACTTATCACGGCAAGGTCTCGCGCCTGGGCTACACCAAGACCGCCAAGTGTTATGACTGCCACGGCGCTCACGACATCCTGAAGGTGAGCGATCCGCGCTCCCACCTCAGCCGCGCCAACGTGGTCGGCACCTGCCGCAAGTGTCATTCCGACGCCACCCGGCGCTTCGCCGGATATCTGACGCACGCCACCCACCACGATCCCAGAAAGTATCCCTTCCTCTTCTGGACGTTCTGGGGAATGACGGCCCTGCTGGTCGGCACTTTCACCGTTAGCGGCGTGCACACGCTGCTGTGGCTGCCGCGCGCCCTGCAGATGCGCCGCGAATTGCGCGCGGAGGAAGCCGAAGCCGCCGCCGAGGACGCTTCCTCGCAGCCGCGGCCACCCGAGGATGATCATGATGCCGTACGCTGAACCGCAGCTGGAACCCGTAAGCCCGCCGCAGGCGATGCCCGCCGCCGCCCGCGACACCCGCGAGTTTGTGCGCTTCACCCGTCTTCACCGTACGCTACATGCCTGCATGATCGTCAGCTTCCTCACCCTGGCCCTCAGCGGACTCTCTCTCAAGTTCTCCTACACCCGCTGGGCGGTCACCCTCTCCCGCCTGCTCGGCGGATTCGAGACCGCCGGCTTTGTGCACCGTCTGGCGGCGCTGGTCATGTTCAGCACCTTCACCGCCCACATCGTCAGCCTCATCCGCCAGAAGCGGCGCACCCGCACCTCGTGGCGCTCGCTCCTCTTCGGGCCCGATTCCATGATTCCCAACCGGCGCGACCTGCGCGAATTCATTGCCACCATGAAGTGGTTCGTCGGCTTCGGTCCGCGTCCCGAATACGGCCGCTGGACCTACTGGGAGAAGTTCGATTACTTCGCCGTTTTCTGGGGCATTGTGGTCATCGGTTCCACCGGCCTTACCCTGTGGTTCCCGGTGTTCTTCACCCGCTTTCTGCCCGGCCCGTTTATCAACGTGGCCACCATCATCCACAGCGACGAAGCCCTGCTGGCCACCGGCTTCATCTTCACCGTGCACTTCTTCAACACTCATCTGCGCCCGGAAAAGTTCCCCATGGACACCACCATCTTCACCGGCCACATGCCGCTGGCGGAGCTGAAGCGCGACAAGCCCCGCGAATACGCCGCTCTGCTGGCCGGCGGCGAACTGGAGGCGCACCTGGAGGAGCCGCAACCTGCCATCGTGGTCAAGGCCATTCGTGTCTTCGCGTGGATCGCCCTGACCATCGGTTTCAGTGTCGTGATCTGGATCGTCTACGCCATGGTCTTCGCGTACCGATAGGAGGAACTCCGGTTTTGAATCGATCGCGGAAGGAGACGAACGCTGCTGCCATACAACCAGGGACGTCCCGCATGAGGGTCAGTGCGGGAATGAAGTGATTGGAGTACGTCATGAAAATACGAGTTATCGGTCTTATCGCATCCATTTTCCTGGCATTCTGCCTGAACGCCTGCTCGCCCGCCAAGAAGAGCGCCGCCGAGGGAGCGGCCAGCGACTGGCTGAAACTGGTTGACGCCGGCAACTACGCCCAGAGCTGGGACAAGGGCGCCGGCATCTTCAAAAACGCGGTCGCCAGGGAACAGTGGCAGAAGATCCTGGAGGGCAATCGAGCGCCTTTGGGCCCCGTGGCTTCCAGAAAGCTGACTTCGGCCGAGTACGTCAGGGAGCTTCCCGGAGCCCCCGATGGCGAATACTACGTCATCCAGTACGCCAGCACCTTCGCCGATAACCGCTCGGTCGTGGAGACCGTGACTCCCACGCTCGACAGCGATGGACAATGGCGGGTCGCCGTGTACGTCATCAAATAGCCGGACGGTTCCCCACCCAAGCCTCTTTTGCTTGGGTGGGGATTTTCGCGCGATGCGCTGCTTGCCTCTGCTTTATCTCACGGCTGGCTGGAAGATTTGCTTCCGCCCGTGCCCAGGCCGTGCTCGCGGTACGTAGGCCGCTCGTCAAAGAAGGCATCGGTAAGGGAAGTAATTCTTAACGCCCGCTGCAACTGCTCCAGAGTTGCAGAGCTTTTCACACGAACCGTCATCTCCTCTCCCGGTAGCAGATCGAAGTAGTTGTCGGAGAGCGTCACATCCAGATCGCCGAACGCCAGATATGCATTGCGCGCCAGCACCGGCGAGCGTAGCCGCATGGTGTAATCCCCTCCGCTGCCGGCGAAATCGCTCTGGATCGCCGGTTTCAGCGGCAGCTCAAGGTTCCGCATCCGGTCGAAGAAAACCTCGTTACGCGAAACCGTCTCGCCCGCCACCTTCAGCTCGAACACCAGGAACGCTTGCTCGGGGCTTGCCGGGCCCAGTACCTGCTTCTCATCCGTGCTCAGGTACACCGCGCTGGATTGCGCCGGAATCTGCACCTCCTGCGTTTTGTCGAGCAGCGTCTTGCCGGTGAAATCGAGCAGCCGCATGTGGATCTCACCCGCCGTTTCCTGCAGCCGGTCCGAGACCACGTACACGTCCACGACGCCATCGTGCGCGAACGGCGAAATCAGCAGGTCGGCATAAAAGCGCCGCGCGTAGTACTGCAGCGCCTTCCACCGGCCGAAGTAGTCAACGCTCGACCAGGACGCCACCGGCCAGCAATCGTTCAGTTGCCAGAAAAGCGCGCCCATGGTGCGTCCCCGGTTGCGCCGCAGGTGCTCCGCGCCCACCTTGATCGCCTCCGCCTGCTGCACCTGGCTGACATAGACGAACGAGGCGAAGTCCCGGGGCTCGGGATACTCGCGCAGCATGTAGGTGAGAATGCGCTCGTTGCCGCCGTGGTTCTTCTGGTGCGACTGCATCGCCGCCGAGTCGATTGCCAGCTCGCCCGGCGGCGCAAAGCTCACGACGGTGCGCATCTCGGGAAACGACTGGAAGCCGAACTCCGACATGAAGCGCGTCTCCTGCAGCGTGTAGTTCTCCACCGGCTCCAGCGAGTGCCACACGCCCCAGTAGTGCATGTCGCCGTTGTCCGGGCTGTTGGGCGGCGCTTCGAAGTCGGCGCTGGGCGAGCTTGGCCAGTATGGCGTTGGACTCCCGTACTGCTGGACCGCGCTCCGGATGATGTCGTGAAAGAGCACAACGTAGTCCTGCCACACCCGCTCGCGCTGGGGCGGGGTGATGGATTCCTTGAAGCTCAGCCGGTCGGCCCATACCAGCCATCCCGCCTCGATTTCATTGTTGCCGCACCACAGCACGATGCTGGGATGGTCGCGCAGCCGCTTCACCTGCTGCGTGGCCTCTTCGCGCACGTTCTCCTCGAAAGCGAGGTCGCCGGGCACCATGTCGCCGCCGAAGACGAACTCCTGCCACACCATCAGCCCCAGCTCGTCGCAGATGTCGTAGAAGTCGTCGCTCTCGTAGATTCCGCCACCCCACTCCCGCACCATGTTCATGTTGGCGTCGCGCGCCGCCTGCAGAATCGGGCGATGGCGCTCGCGCGTGACCCGGCTGGGAAAGCTGTCGAAGGGAATCACGTTCGCACCTTTGGCGAAGATGGGGATTCCATTCACCACGAAGGTGAAGCTCTTGCCCCACTCGTCCGGCACGCGCCGCAACTCGAGGGAACGCAGCCCGGTTTTTACCTCGGCTTGCGCGATCGCGGCCTTACCGACCATCACCGACGCGGTAAAGCGATAACGCTCCTGCGCACCGTACCCCGCCGGATACCACAGCTTCGGCGACGTAATCCGCAGGGGAATCGAGATGTGGTTTGTGCCGGCGTCGAGCTGCGCCGTCTGCGTCATGCGCGGGTTCAGTGGACTGGAGTGCCGCGTTTCAGGGCGTGGCGTCTCTCCGCTCACAATGTTCTGATAACTGACGCTGATGGTTGCCGTCTGCGGATGACTGGATTCAACCTCGATCTCCACCTCCAGCTCTGCCGCATCCGGTGCGACCTTCACCTGACGTATATGCAAGTCCTCGATGCGAGCGCTGTCCCAGCTCTCCAGCCACACCGGCTTCCAGATGCCGATGGTGACGTATCGCGGTCCCCAGTCCCAGCCATACTGATACGGCGCCTTGCGCGTGTAGGGAGCGGTAGCGACATTTTCCTCGTTGCCGGCGTTCACCGTCGAAACCGAAGGCAGGATGTAGGGCAGCGCCTTCACCTTCGGGATCAGCGATGTGATGGGCGAGCGGAAGACGACGCGCAGCGTGTTCGGTCCCGCCTTCAGCAGCGGTTTCGCCTCTACCCGCCAGCGCCGGAACATGTTGTCGGCGCTCAGCACCGGCTGCTCGTTCAGGAACACCTCCGCGAAGGTATCCAGTCCATCGAAGATGAGATCGAGATGTTCGTGCTGCAGCGTGGCAGCGTCGATCTGGAAAGTGGTGCGGTACTCCCAGTCGGTCAGCCCGATCCATTGCAGCCGCGACTCGTTGTCGCCGTAAAACGGCTCGGGAATCACGCGGTCGGCGAGCAGGTCAGTCTGCACCACGCCGGGGACCTGCGCCGCGTGCCAGCCGCTCACCTCGGGATGGTCGCCGGCATTGACGGCGCGGAACTCCCAGCCGGAGTTCAGCGGCCGCAGGTTGGGTTCAGCAGCATGCAGCGGCATCGCAAAACCCAGGAAGATGAATACCAGGTTTATCCGCAGCAGATGCCGGCCGGGCGGTGTTAGACGTGGCCCAACCTTCGCGCGCAGCAAAACCCGCTCTTGCCTCCACGGATTGATGGCATGCCTGCGCATCCGATTGCCGTCGCCCGCCGTGCTCAAGAACTGCCGGCTGGATGATGATACTGGCACGCGACCGCAATTGCAGGCGGAAGATCCTGAACTGATATGGGCGATGCGGAATTTCCCGCGGCAGGTTTTCGACAGCCGGTTAGCGCGTCAGCTGCAAGCGCTCTTCTTCTTTCCTGGCCTTCGCTAAGGCCAGCAGCTCGGCGGCTTTCTGCGCGATGTGTTCGGCGCTGACCTCGAACTCCTTGATCAGCTCCCAGGGCGCGCCCGAATCGCCGAAGCGGTCTTTCACCCCGATGGCGCCGGTAATCACCGGCACTCCGAACAGCTCCGCGCTCCCGGTGAGCACTCCGCTTACCCGCCAGGCCAGCGCGCCGATCTGGTGCTCCTCGGCGGTAACTATAACGCGGGTCTCCTTCGCAGCGCGGATGATGGTTGCTTCGTCGATCGGCTTCATGGTGTGCAGATTGATGACCCGCGTCTCGTACCCGAACTCCTTCTTCAGGATCCACGCCGCGCGCATGGCCTCGGGCACCAGGGGACCGCAGGCGATGATGCTGAGGTCCTCGTGCTCGTTCCGATAGCTGGGGGCGAGCACCGTCTCGAAGGCGTCGATCATTTCGGGCGCCTCGCGCCGCAGCCGGCTCACGTTGGCCACGCCAAACACGAACGGCGTCTCCTCGCGCGTCACAATCGGCGTCGCCTCGCGTGCAAAGCGGATGTACTTCGGCCCCACATGTTCCAGCAGCAGGTAGTCGGTCGCCTTGCGGGTTTCGATGACGTCGCAGGGCACCACCACCGACATGTTCGGCAGGCCGCAGATGGCGAACAGATCTTCCAGCGCCTGGTGGGTTGCCCCGTCAGGACCCACCGAAACCCCGCCGTGCGCTCCCGCGATCAGCACGTTGAAGTTGCCATAGCAGACCGAGACGCGAATCTGATCGAGATTGCGCGCCGCGGCAAACGTCCCATAGGTGCCCAGGACCGGCAGCTTGCCGTTACGCGCCAGTCCCGCCGCCGCCGCGGTTGCCGACTGCTCCGCGATACCCATGCTCACCCAGCGCTCCTTGCGCTCCGGATTGGCGGTGTAGAAGTCGCTGATGGTGATGGAGCCGGAGATGTCCAGCCCGAGGCATACTACCCGCTCGTCTTCGCCGTTGGTCTTCAGCGACTGGCCGAAGCCCTTGCGCGTCGGCTCCATCTTCACTTTCATCGCGCTATTCTTGTTCCACCAGTAGTCGTGCGCGAAGCTGGGCATCTTCGCCGCCAGCTTCGCCTCCACCTCCGCCTGATATTCCTTCGCTTTGCCCAGCAGCGCGTCGTAGGCAATCGTTTCTTTCAGCCCCAGTTCTTCCAGGCCCTTCACCATCTCGTCATAGCTGGGGGCCTTGCCGTGCCAGCCCGCCACGTTTTCCA
Source organism: Binatia bacterium (assembly GCA_035516415.1). Lineage (GTDB taxonomy): Bacteria > Acidobacteriota > Terriglobia > Terriglobales > Acidobacteriaceae > Bog-257. The sequence continues at coordinate 32,034 of DATJAI010000125.1, forward strand.
TGAAGCTGACGCCTTTGCCCTTCACCGTGTTGGCGACGATCACGGTCGGCTTGCCCATCACCGGCACGTTCTTCGCTTTCTGCAGCGCCGCCACCACCTGCTGCATGTCGTGGCCGTCGATTTCGATGACCTCCCAGCCGAAGCTGCGATAGCGCTCGGGCAGCGGCTCCACGTTCATCACGTCCTTTACCCAGCCGTCGATCTGCAGCCGGTTGCGGTCGATGATGCCCACCAGGTTGTCGAGCCGGTAGTGCGAAGCCTCCATGGCGGCTTCCCAGATGTTGCCTTCCTGCTGCTCGCCGTCGCCCATGATGCAGAACACCGTGTGCTCGTCGTGATCGAGCTTGCCGGAGATCGCCATGCCAACGGCTACACTGAGGCCCTGGCCGAGCGAGCCGCTGGAGACCTCGACTCCGGGCAGCTTCAGGCGGTGTGGATGGCCCTGGAACGGCGAATACAGCTTGCGCAGCGTGACCACGTCTTCGATGGGGAAGTAGCCGGAGAACGCCAGACCGAGGTACAGCGCCGGCGCCTTGTGTCCGGCCGACCAGACAACACGGTCGCGATGCTGCCACTCGGGATTGTTTGGGTCGTGCGTGGCGACCTTCAGATATAGGGCGGCCACCATCTCCATCATGGAGAGCGTGCCTCCCGAATGGCCGGAGCCGGCGGCGCACAGCGCCACCAGATCGTAGCCGCGCATCAGGCGGGCGGCCTGTTCCAGTTCTTCCATGGAGAAATCGCGCACCACAGCTTTGGAAAAAGCGTTGACCAGAGGCATTTGTGCAATCCTTGAACGGCAGGCGCCGGCCCCGTCTGGTGCTGTTCTTGGACAGGGCGGGGCGGCGCGCCTCGCTGAAAATCCGCGACCTACGGGACCCCGATAGCCCAGCCTAGGCGGTGAACGAACATCGGGTCTGTGAGCCAGGTCACGAGCGCTTGTGACCCGTTCAGCCATGCCCGGGTAGTGCGGCGCTTTAGCGCCGCGTCCAGGGCCTTCCATTTTTCTCCCGAACCGACTCAGTCGGTGAGGGGTCGG
>DATJAI010000126.1:0-47939 GCA_035516415.1 Binatia bacterium
CGCGCCTTCGATGGTGCCGGTGGCGTCGATGTAGCTGACGATGGCGTTGGTCTGGTCGGCGGTGTAGCCCAGCTTGAAGAGCGCGGTGGGCACGGTGTTGTTGACGATCTTGATCATGCCGCCGCCCACCAGCTTCTTGTATTTGACCAGCGCGAGGTCGGGCTCGACGCCGGTTGTGTCGCAGTCCATCATGAAGCCGATGGTGCCGGTAGGCGCCAGCACCGTGACCTGGGAGTTGCGATAGCCGAACTTCTCGCCGTGGCGCAGCGCCTCATCCCAGCACTCCTTGCTGGCCTCCAGCAGCGCGGCGGGAACATTGGCGCGGGTGATGTTGTTCACTGAGGCGCGATGCATGCGGATGACATCGAGGAAGGGCTCGCGGTTGAGGTACCAGCCGGGACAGCTTCCGCCCACCCTGTCGCCAGAATCGGGCGACCAGGGTGGGGCACCCGCACCGGGCGTTAACTCCGTTGCGGGCGCGAGCGGCTGGCAGAGCTCGGCGATTTTCGACGACTGCAGATAGGCCTCGCCGCACATGATGGCGGTGACGCAGGCGGCGTAGTCGCGGCCGGCATCGGAGTCGTAGGGCAGGCCCGCGGCCATCAGCAGCGCGCCCAGGTTGGCATAGCCCAGTCCCAGCGGACGATAGTCGTGCGAGTTGCGGCCGATGGCCTCGGTGGGATAGCCGCTGTTGTCCACCAGAATCTCCTGCGCGGTAATCATGACGGCGCAGGCGTGGCGATAGGCCTCGACGTCGAATGTTCCGTTGGGCGCAAACTTCATCAGGTTCAGGCTGGCAAGGTTGCAGGCCGAATCGTCGAGGAACATGTATTCGCTGCACGGGTTGGAGGCATTGATGCGCGCCGTGTTCTTCGAGGTGTGCCAGCGGTTGACGGTGGTGTCGTACTGCATGCCAGGATCGCCGCAGTGCCAGGTGGCGTCGGCGATCTTGCGCAGCAGCTCGCGCGCCTTCCAGGTGGCGACGGGATGGCCGTCCTTCACGGCGCGGGCGGAGAAGTCGCCGTCGCGCAGCACCGAGTACATGAAGTCGTCGGTGACGCGGACGGAGTTGTTGGCGTTCTGGAAGAAGATGGAGGAGTAGGCGTCGCTGTCGGGGCCGTTGCCGTCGTAGCCGGCTTCGATGAGCGCCCAGGCCTTGGCTTCCTCCTTCTGCTTGCACTCGATGAACTCCACGATGTCGGGGTGGTCGATATTGAGGATGACCATCTTGGCGGCGCGGCGCGTCTTGCCGCCGGATTTGATGACGCCGGCGAAGGCGTCGAAGCCCTTCATGAAGCTGAGCGGCCCGGAAGCAGTTCCTCCCCCGGATAGAGATTCTGAAGAGGAGCGCAGCGGCGACAGGTTGGTGCCCGTGCCCGATCCCCACTTGAAGAGCATGCCTTCGGTTTTGGCGAGGGTGAGGATGGAGTCGAGCGAGTCGCGCACGGAGTTGATGAAGCAGGCCGAGCACTGCGGGTTGCGATAGCCGGTGACGCCATATTCGACACGCTGCGTCCCGGGGTTCCAGTGCCAGTTCTGGGCGTCGGAGTTGGGCTCGATGCGGTCGCAGCCGACGTTGAACCAGACCGGCGAGTTGAACGCTGCCTTCTGCTGGAGGAGCAGGTGCGCGAGTTCGTCGTGGAAGATGGCCGCGTCGTCGGTGGTGCGGAAGTAGCCGCCGGCGATGCCCCAGTCGCGGATGGTTTCGGCCACGCGGGTGACCAGGGCGCGCACGCCGGTTTCGCGCTCGGGCGTGCCCAGCGAGCCGTGCAGATACTTGCTGGCCACAATGTTGGTGGCCGTCATCGACCAGTCCTTGGGGACCTCGACGTTCTGCTGCTCGAAGATGACGCCGCCCTGGGAGTCGGTGATCTGGGCGGTGCGCAGCTCCCACTCCAGCTCGTCGTAGGGGGAAACGCCGGCCGTGGTGAAGAAGCGGCGGAAGGTGAGGCCGGGTGCGGTCCTGGAAACGCCGGGGCTCCCGCTCTGCCCGCTTTTGCCGGAGTGGGGTGGAATCTGGCCGGGCGCGGTTTTCGTGGTCGTTGAGACTGCGGCGCTCGTGGTCGTGGTGGTGGTGATGTCGGCCATTCGTGTGCTCCTGAACGGAGATGAATACCGTTATAAATGTCGCGGCATCGAGCTTCCGCGCGCTTTGAAACAGCGTGCCTTCAGGCGCGCCGCAATTCGGTTGAAGGGGCGTGCCTTCAGGCGCGCCGCAATTGCACCCCGCTTCGCTCTGTCATCCCGAGCGGAGCGTCCGCAATTTTTCCACCCGCTTCGCCCGGGGCCCCCGACGAGTGCCGGTTTTGCGCTCGTTGGGGCGGTTGTGGACGCGGCAGTCGAGGGACGTGCTTTTTCTGCGAGGCTGAAGCCCGTTTTTCTACTGTCGCCCCCAAAAGGAACTCGGTTTCTCTAAATCTGCCGCCCAGCTCGCTTCGCCGCAAAGCTTGCGGGGGCCTCTTCTCCCGCCTGGGTATCGTTGGCAGAGAAGAAGCCCCCGGTTCGACCAGCCCAACAAGCGCAATAGCGGCGTTCGTTGGGGACTCCGGTTCATGTCACCGCAAAAATGTCCGCCGGCGGCGCTGACCCTTGGCAACGCAAAACGGCGTTGGCTCGGGACCTGGGCGGGCCGGACGGGCTTATGGATCTGGAAAGGAACACCGCAGATGCCATCGTCTGGGCGATGACTTCGTCGGTCACTACGCGTCCCAACGCAAGGCGAGGGAACGTGTCCTGCTACTCTCTCGAACTACGGGCCGCGCGTCGCTGAGTGCCACGCACCGGAGAGGAACTTCGCCGCCGGAATCACCTCCGCCCAGGACGGCGCTGCTTCCAAACCGGTTTTTCGAACCCTACTCCCGACATCTTGTGGAAGTCAAGGGCTCAATACTACATATTGTATTTTATCACGTCCATATCCGAACCTGATCAGTAACTGCTCCGGACGGGATATCTCAGTCTTGGCCTGTCGCGGCCTGCTCCTCCCGGCTCCCAAAGCCCAGCGGCAGCCTGTTTCGACGCACCTTCGGTCTGCTCCGCGCGCGGCTTCGTCCGTTTCCCGCCCACCTCCACTAAAGAAGGGCGCTGCGCAGCTTATTTCGGACTGTAGCCCTGCCGGCCTGGGCGTTCAACGCCTATTGTTGGTGCAGCAGTGTGGATTGCTGTGGATGTAGAGGAAAACCGGGCTGATTCGGGGTCTTGGCGACGTTGCGTGGCCGCTCCCAACCTCGCCCGGCTCAGCGGCGATGAACCGCCCGGCGTCGCCCGCTCCGCCGCTGTTGCAAGCCTCGCCCGCTCCGCCGCTGTTGCAAGCCTTACCGCCCCGCCGGCGTCGAAACTTTTACCGCGCCGCCCCGCGCTATTGCTGCATCTTCACGTGTATTTCTGCGTCGTGGTCCAGCTTGAACTTCGCCACATTGTAGGATGGCGTCTTGATGACCGCGTGTGGATTGTTCGAGATCCCCCATTGCTCGGTAGGCTTGCCGAGCCAGTTGCGGTCCAGCTTGTGGTTCCGGTTCACGTCGTGCACGATGGATACCGCGTACTCTCCCGCCGGCAGCTTCGGGATCGTGACGGTCACGACCCCCGGATGCGCATCCACCACGACGTCGCGCAGTGCTGCGCCGCGGTCCTCCGCCCAGCCTTTCGGCGAGTTGAAGACCAGCACGCCGATATTTCCATCACGGTTGTCCACGCCCTCCACGATGACCGTCAGCGTGTATCCCTCGCCGCTGGCCGGAGCGCTCTGCTGCGCCCACCCCGGCATGACTGCAACCATCAGTGCAGTAACAATCCAATGTCCGCGCATCGCTCCTCCAATCGTTCTCCGGGCGGCAGCCGTCCTGCATGTGTCGTCGGCAGCACTGTCAGCGCCGTCGCCTTCTCCAGGCCGCCGTGAATGAATGCCGTTATGAACATCTTCCACGCCGCAGTTTACCTTGCATAGGATAAATCCCCGGGAAACATCATCCTCTCTGCTTCCCAAATCGGGAGCGCCGCCTTCATTCCGTCGCCCGACCCGGCTCAAATCCGCCGACGCGGCTTTACGATAAAAGGTTGTCCAAAATGGGAAACGGGAAACGCCCCTCCGCCGCTCCCGCCTCCCCGTTCTCTTTATATCTGTCTTCGCGAGGTCTGCCATGAAAAAGCTTGCTGCCGTCGAAAGTGCCCGCGCAATCATGACCGAAGGAATGGAGTGGGGTGTCTGGAAGTGGCTCATGGAAAAAAAGCGCGTGCGCGCCATCGCCGATGAGGCCCGGGCCGCCCTCGACGATCTGGAGATGAAGGTCAAGCTCACCTGGCCCGACGATCTGAAGATCGCCTACAACCAGCTCGTCTCCGATAACGGCGAGGCCAAGCGCGGCCGCCGTAAGGCAAAAAACCACAAGAATAACAACAAGCCGGCGCCGCTCCCGCAGAACATCGACCCCAAGGTCCTGGCCGCCGTCACGCGCATCAGGGAAGCCGACGACGAAGCCTACAACGCCCATGAGGATGCCGAAGACGTCTTCGCCGAAGCCGAGCGCAAGATGAGCACCGCCATGGCCCGCGAGGGCGCGCGCAAGGCGCTGGAGGCCTACGATCGCCACGAAGCCGCCATCCGCAAAGCCGAGGCCCTGACAAAAGAGAAGTGACTTCGGGCCTTATCAACCTTCGACGGCCGGAGCGCTGAACATTGCAGATAGTGACACCTCCAGGGGAGGCAATACTCCGGGATGTCATCACGAGCGCCTTCTTTTGCGCGCGAGGAATCGGCTGGTGTGGTGCTTGGCGCTATGACGCCACTAGCAATCCGCTGAGGTTCGCAAAGCATAGTGAAGAAGCTGCTGAATTGTCATCACGAGCGAGCTCCAGCTCGCGAGGGATCTGCTTTTCACCAACAGCAGAAAAGTAGGCTGGGTGGCCGGGTCTCGCGGTTTTCCAGACCCGGGTAAATAAGGATCATTGCATGAAGGCTGTCACGGTCGATTTTGAGTACGACAACACCGGCAACGCGACCAACAAGGGCTTGGTGCCCCAGGTTCGCGGCCTCCTTTTGGCTGCTAACCTGGGATCACTGACAGGCGCATCCCCGACGGTGTACTCCTGCTTCATGCCTCGGGGTTTTCATCGATACCACGAATCAAATCGGCGCTCCGAGTCGAAGGATCTCGCAGGATTTACCCTTCCCTTCACCAGCTATAGTGCACGCTGTAGGTCACCGTCTCTTCTCCGTCGGGAGGGATCCTGGCCGTGAACTCTACCGTGTGGCTGTCCTTCTTCACGTAGTCGGTTGAATTTGCGCTGATGATCCAGTTGTCGCGGCGATACATGTGCTCCACCACCTGTACCTGGACGGGCTCTTTCTTGTGGTTGCGCAACCTGATGACGTAGCTCTCATCCAGCCAGCGCTGCTGGTTCTCGACCCTGAATTCGGTACGAATGCGGTCAGCGATGTTGTCGAAAGCGTTGCCGGTGTAGACCCGTATGGTTTCATCTTTCGGCGTGTGCTGGATGCTGTTCTCCCCGATGAACTGCAGCCGGCCGTCACTATCGCGCCGATAAAAGCGCATAACGCCCGCGGGCAGAGGCTTGCCCAGGCGATCGGCCTCAGAGTTGCGGAACTCACGCATGATGTACACGTGCCTGTTGCGGGTGAGCCCGAGGTTGGCATCCAGCGACTGATACTGCCAGTTGCTCCCGGTATATTCGGAGGGCGTCAGCGTGTATCCCTCATAAACATAAAGTCGCCTGGATGGCACACCGGAAGCGCGCAGGAACTCCACTTCCTTGCTCTCGCCGTTCTCCACGGTGGAGGGGCGTTCGAGACTGTAGAGGTGATACTCGTCGAATGCCTTCTCCGTCACTGCCGGAACGGAGACAGGAGCAGCCATTACTTTGGCGTACGCTCCGCCGCCGTATCCCCCGCCCCTGGTGGGGGCAATTTTGTTGATGTCACCGGCCATCAGCTGCAGCCGCGCGTTCTCGAAGGTGTAGCCGCTGCGGTTCTGCAGGCTCACCCAGCCGGTGATGTCCAGCAGATCGCCGGTTTCCGGCGCCACGACGTTGTAGCTGGCCTCCCAGGTCAGCCCGCCGGTGATGTAGCTGATCTCGGCATCAAGTTGCACCGACTTATCGGACTGAAGCTGCCAGTTAAGCGCAGGCCGCAGCAGCGCGGCGTCGCCCATGGACGGGAACAGCGGCTTGCCGGGCAGTCCGAACTGCACCTGGCCTTTGACCTCCACGATGGGATCGATGCTGAAGCGCAGGTCACCGCTGGCGTAGCATGAGGTTCCGTACGGGTTCTCGCCGAAGCAGCCGGTTCCGGCGCGAATGATCTTGCCGCGCACGATGTTCGCCGTGCCGTTGTTCCACGCCTGCAGAAAATCGATTTCCCTGCCTTCGTTGGCGCGCAGCAGCTTGTATTGCGAAAGCGCGTCAGTGCGGTAGTTCTGCTCAACGATGTTCAGATGTACCTTGCCTGCGGGATCGCGCAGGATCACCGAGCTGGGCTCGAGATACGACGTGACGTTGTCGAAGCTGACATCGTTCACGCCTGCCTTGAGCTGCAGTGGAACAGTCTGCCGCACCACTGCGAAGTCCTGGTTGTAAATGGTGAGCGATGGCGCCGATGGATTCTGCTGGCACCATCCCATGGCGGACAACAACAGAAACAACCCACTGCAGCGTCGATACATTTGGGCCTCCGGAGAAACCTCTGTACAGCGCGCCGTAGGGACTGCGTTTAACAAAAGCGCTATCGTGTTAGAACCCGGCCGCGCCTTCCTTGTTCCAGGTACAGGAACGCCGTTGCTGGCCGACCTTGCACATGTTTGCTTGCTGTTGGTGGTTTGGCTTCAGCCGCGCTCGAAGGCGTGCTTCGCGTGGAGCTCTTCGAGGACGCGATCCTTGGCGGTGAGGAGGGGCGGGCGCCCGGCTGGGTGCCCGGGTCTCGCGGTTTTTGAGACCCGGGTAAGTGCGCGTCAGTGTGCGAAGGTCGTCACGTCTCTAAACTTCAACTTCAGCGAAGGCACGGTCACGCAAGCAGCGAGACAAACGTAGGACTACGATGTCGAGGGCTGGCCCGTCGCGACGCCTTGTCACCGGGCCTATAATTGGCAGTGACCGGTTTTTCAGCGCCCTGCCTTCGAATGGGCGCTACCGCGGAGGATCAAATGAATCGGGCTAGCGCGTTGCGGACTCTTCTCCTCGGTGTGGCGTTGGTCACGCTCGCATTGTCAACTCAATCTGCCTTTGCAGGCGTTCATGGCGGTGGAGGCGGCTTCCACGGTGGCGGCGGTGGCTTTCACGGCGGTGGCGGCGGCTTCCATGGTGGAGGCTTCCACGGTGGCGGCTTCCACGGTGGCGGCTTCGGCGGCGGTGGCTTTCACGGCGGCGGCTTCCACGGTGGTGGCTTCCACGGTGGTGGCTTCCACGGCGGTGGCTACTACGGTCACGGCGGCTACTGGGGCGGTCGCGGCTACGGCTGGGGCGGAGGTTGGGGCTATCCCGGTTGTTGCGGATTCGGGCTCGGTCTCAGCTTCAACTTCGGATGGGGTTATCCATACGGATGGGGTTATCCCTACGCCTACGGCTACTACCCTTACCCTTACTATTATCCCTACTATCCGTATTACCCACCTGCCTATTACGGCGCTCCGGTAAGCGCTCCGGCGGCATACTCGGTCACCGCGTCCTACGACGATTCGCCTCCTGGCGATTACCAGGATTACGCTCCCGCAACCCAGCAGCCGGAACTGTCCGCTCCCCAGCCCGCTCCCGGCGCTTCCGTTGCCCGGCCCGCTTCCAGGCCGAATTCACCGACTCTCTACAACGCAACGTACGCTGCGCCGAGGGCAACTTACGGGACCGCTTCCGCTGCTCCGCGCGCGGCGAGTCGGCCTTCGGCTGTGCGACAGCTTCCGGCGATGCGTCCCGAAGTGCAAAATGTCATCCGCGCATTGCATGCCATGCCGCCCGGCGCACGCCAGCGCCAGCTCGACTCCGGCCGCTATAACAATCTCTCGCCTCAGGAACTGAGGCTTGTGCGTTACGCCGCGGATTTGCCGCCGGCCTGAGGGAGTGAGTTGCTGTAACCGCATTGAAAGGGCGCGGCTTCAGCCGCGCCGAACGACGCTAATGAATAAACCCGGCCTTTAGGCCCCGAGGTATGTCTCGTCAGCGGCTAAAGCCGATCTCTTCGGACCACCTTTTCGGCACGCCTGAAGGCGCACTCCCTCCAAAGCGGATATAGCGGCTGTGAAATCGCTCTAGTTCTGCGGCTCAGGCAGCACATACATCAGCACCACCGTTGCTCCTATCGTCAGGAAGAAAGCGGCCCATTGCGGATGAGCTGGCCACATCCTGTGCGTTACACCGAGGAGCCAGGCGGCAATGCCGATTGCGCTGGCCAGCAACGAAGCCTTCAGGGTCTTCATCGGGAATCGGCTCCAGGTCAAGAATACGCTAACGGCGGCGGCAATGTTCCTCGTGTTCTGATTTCAGACTGACTCAATCCGTTTTACCACGTGGCTTGCTGCCCGGCCTCTCGTCCGCTGCCCGCGTCCGCGCCTTTAATCCCCAGCCTGGAATTACGTCTCCGGAACTTTCTCCATCATCTCTCCGTATCTTCCACCGTCAGAGATTTCATACGGCAATGCGTGCCGGGGTCCCCAGGCCGCGCCGCTGTTGCGCGGATTGGGCTGGAGCTGCCGGCGCGGCCGGGAAGGAGTGGAACAATGGACGGAAACATTGTTGGATTCGCGGCCGTAATCATGATTTTCGGCATTCCCATGGCCGCGCTGTACACCTATTACCGGGTGCGCAAGCTGCGCACCGAGGAGCGCCTGGCGGCCATTGCCCGCGGCGTCAGTGTTCCGATGGAGCCCGAACTGTCGCAGGCGGCACGCTCGCGCCGCTCAGGCATCCTGCTGACCAGCGTCGCTATCGGCTACACCATCGCCTTCGCGCTCATCGCGCGCGCCGAACCAGACGCCTGGATGGCGGCAGCTTTCGGCGTCATTCCGCTGGCGGTCGGCATCGGCTTCTTCCTCGATTCAACCCTGATCCGGCGCGATGCCCGCGCGTAGATCGAAGCCCCACTCGGGCGATAGGCCTGGGTGGGGAGCCTCCGGCCGCAATGCTGCAGTAGCCGAGCCGTCTCATAAATGTGTTTTGAAAGGGCGCGGCTCACCGGGGTCCCCGACAGACGCTGCTTTCGCGTCTGCTGGCGTGGCCAAGCCCGTGCCAAAGCTGCTCATACTCGGTTTTGAAAGGGCACGGCTTACCGGGGTCCCCGGCAGACGCTGCTTTCGCGTCTGCTGGGGTGGATCAGCCGTGCCGAAAGCAGCCCGATAGAACATGGGCTTCAGCCCCTGAGGTCCCTCGAATTCGTCCGCTACAGATTATGAGATGAAAGCTGTCTCATAAATGCGTTTTGAAAGGGCACGGCTCACCGGGGTCCCCGGCAGACGCTGCTTTCGCGTCTGCTGGGGTGGCTCAGCCGTCCCGAAACCGCAGCTCTTACCGCTGGGCTTCAGCCCCTGAGGTCCTCGAATTCGTCCGCTACACATTCGCGATGCCTCCGAACTCACTTGCTGGCGGGACAATCCCTGATCATGCGAAAGAACACGTCGTAGATCTCCGCGGTTCTGCCGTCCTCCATCCCCATCCTGCCCGCATACCGCATGCGATTGCCGTAGCCATCCACTCGCTCGCTCGTGGTGTAATTCAGGCTGATGAACCTGATGCCCAGCTCAGCCAGGGTGTACATTTTGCCGTCTTCCGAGCGGCCATTGTGCGCGGTGTCGACCCACACCCGCAGACGCGAAAACACCAGATCGCCGGCATCGATCATTCCATTACCGTTGCCGCCGTTCTCCTTGCGGTCGAAAAATCCGAGCGCAAGGAAACCGTTCGGCTGCCACGGCTCACCTTTGGCTGCCATCGCTGTGGCTTCATCGCCCTGCTGCCTGCTAAGCGGCTGGTTGGTCAGGTTGCCGAACATCTCCCGTCCGGACGCCACATGGAACGTCACCGGCTCCTCGCCGCCTGCTGTTCCCAGGGCTGCCTGCTCTTTCCAGCTCCGAAGGACCTGAAACCATACCTGTGCGTTGGCGTGCTCGTCCTTGCCGGGCACGTGGTCCCCGTGACGGTTCAGCACCAGAAAACCGATATTTCTGTCCGGCTCGGTCCAGGCGATTTCCACCGGCTCGCCCGCATGAATGAAGTCGAAGCTCACGCCATGCTGCACATCGGTGAAAGCCCCGTCGAAGTTCTTGCCGTCAAGGTCGATGACGATGGGACTGCCATACAACTCCTGCCCTGCTACCAGCGGCGCGAAGCCGGAGATGATCAACATCAGCAACAGCAGGCGTTTCATTTCGTGCCCCTGTCAGGCGACGTTCATGCGTGCCCTGGGCCCTGAGCAACGACTCGGGAGACACTCCGTTACTTCTTCACCGCTTCCACGCGAACCAGCAGCGCCTCGGGCGCGCCGTTTGCGCTGGAATATTCCGCGCTGGTGAGTTTTCCGTCGCTCGCAAAGCTGGTGACACTGCGCATCGCCATCTTCTTTCCGCCCATGGAAAACTCGCTGCGATACACCAGCGCCTCCCCTTCAAACTGGCCGGTCTCGACGATCGCTCCCGGAAAACCGTCGCCGAAGACAAACGACTTGTACGCCTTCTCCTTCGGGTCCCACGTCATCACGATGACGCCTTCAAATTCCCCGGCCGGCCCTTTGGAATGAAAATGGTTGAAGATGGAATTTCCGCCCGGCCCCGGTTCGCTGGTGTACACGCCGGTGTTGACTGCGCCGCTGGGAAACATCGGCGACTTGGGATAGGTCTCGGTATAGGTCCATGTGCCGGCATAAAGCTTCGCCAGGCGCTGCATCTCCGGCGGCGGAAGGGCCGGCGGCTTATGTTCCTGGGCCACCGCATTTGGCGGAAACGGAATGGCCGCAGCCAATCCCAGCAGGACGACTGCAGCAGGAACAGCAAACCGCGTTGCACGAACCATGACTCCTCCGTCAGACCGGTTCACCGGAACGCTGTGGCAATGCATTCTTCCAAATGCTGCCGCCCCAGGCAAGGATTTTGCGCCTGCTCCTGGCTCATAATCGGTTTTGAAGGGGCACGGCCTACCAGGGCGCCCGGCAGACGCCGCTTTCGCGTCTGCTGGGGTGGATCAGCCCGTGCCGAAATCGCGGCTCTTACCGCTGGGCTTCGGCCCCTGAGGTCTCTCAAATTCACCGCTACGGATTTACGTGATGGATCCTGGATGCAATCTCGATCCCGGCACCGCTCACACGGATGAAATGCCCAGCAAAGCAGGAGGACGCCCAGTACGGAACCCAAAATTACTTATGCAATGCGAATTCATTGTCACTTAAGCTAACCACCCACGGCGGCAGACTCACCTATGGCGTGATCTCCCAAACCACGCCATAGCCCGTTCCACCATACGCGGTCGTTCCGTAGATATCTCCATCTGTATCGAGCGCTATCCCGCCGACCGGACATGCTCCATCACTTCCCCCTGCAAAGTCATAGAGGTCAGTCTCTGTCCAGCCGCTTTGGGTGCGGGTCAACTTGAATACGGAGCCGTTCCCATGTGCGCCTCGCGCGCAGGTGGTGCCATAAAAGCTGCCATCTTGCCCCTGCACTACGCCGCTGAACGGACCTGTGCCGGCCGGGCCGCCAAAGTTGTATAGAAGGCTGTAGCGCCACTGACCGTCCGATGGGGACAGCCGGTATGCCGCGTTGCCAAGGTTCTCAACTTCGACTCCGAGAGTTGTGCCAACGAGGTCTCCCGTGGCATCGAGGATGACACCACCCTGAGCATTCTGGGAGAAAGGAAATGTGAATAGAACACTTTCACTCCATCCCGGGCCAGCAGGTGTGAGTTGATAGACCACCGGAGCATAGTTGTTGTCGCTGGTCGTGCCGTACAGATTGCCGGCGCTATCCAGAACCACGCCACTTAACGGATTCCCACCCGCCTCGCGTCCGGGGAATTCGTATGCCATCAAACCGCTGCTCGTCAGCTTGAATACCGTACCGCAGGAACCGTCGTTACATGCGGCTCCGCCCTGGTACGTCGTTCCGTACAGGTTGCCGGAACTATCAACGACCAGGCTTCCGTAGGCGGGAAAGCAGCCATCGGCGCCGCACGTGAACTGGTAAAGCTGGGTTTCCGTCCAGGGAGCCAGCACATTGCCCCCAGTGTGCGGCCCGGGTTGCAGTCTGAAGATCGTGCCCGCCGCCTGGCTCGCTCCCAAAATCGTCGTTCCATACAGGGTTCCGTTCACGGCTATGGTGACCCCTGCATAAGGAGTTGAGCCGTCCTCGTTTCCCTGAAAGCTGTACAAGGGCGCAAATGTCCATGAGGCGCCCCGATGTGTAAGCCTGAAGGCCGTACCACATCCCGTCGGTGTGCAGTTATTTCCGGTATAGCCACCGGCAGATGCCGTTCCGTAGAGATTACCCGCGCGATCTGATGTCAGTCCGCCGTAGGGTGTGGCGCCATCTGATCCGCCCGTGAAGTTGTGCAGCACGGTGGGTGTCTGCGCCAGTGCGGGGTTTTTCACACAGCCGAAAAGCAGGACGCATGCAAGAAACCTCACTGTCACCAGACGCCGCTGCCGAATAACATTCACGGCGTGAACTCCCAGACGACACCGTTGCCATAGGCCCCGCCCTCAATGGTAGTGCCGTAGAGATTACCGTTTGCGTCCAGGGCCACGCCCGCCTCCGGATATGTGCCGTCGTTACGACCAGTGAAGCTGAAGCTGTAGAGTGTTGTGTAGGTCCAGCCCCCGCTGATATGTGTCATCCTGAAGATCGAACCGGTTCCATTAGCGCCGTCGCAGGTCGTCGCGCCGTAGAGGTTCCCCGCCGCGTCGATGACAAGGCTGCCCAGCGCTCCGCACGGCTCGATGCCCCCTCCAGAACCGTACAACGAAGAATAGCTCCAGGCCCCGTTGAAAGGGGTCAGCTCAAAAATAACTCCTGAACCGTCAGCGGTAGCGCCGTAAAGGTGGCCCGATGCATCACGGGTCAATCCGGCATAGGGAGAAGCTCCGTCGCTCGGGTCGGTGAAGCTATAGAGAAAACTCTCCGCCCAGCCCACGCCTGTCAGGTACGTTAACTCGTAAACGGCGCCAAAACGGCCGTCACTCCCGCCCTGCAGTGTCGTGCCATACAGGTTGCCTGCATTGTCGAAGATCACGTTGCTGTAAGGCAATGCTCCGTTAGGGCCTGAGAAATTGTAGATCACACTCTCCGTCCAGCCGCCGGCGGAAGGCGACAACTCGAACACGGTGCCTGGGCCATACCTGCCGCCGCCGGAAGTCGTTCCGTAGAGATTTCCCGCCGCATCGAAGGTTACGGCGGCATAAGGATTCACTCCGTCCGTGCCGCCCCGGAAGGAGTACAGCACTTTTTCGGTCCAGGGCGCGAGAGGATTCGGCGAAATGTGGACAGGGGGTTTCAGATTGAAAACCGCTCCCTGGTCGTAAGTGCCGCCGGCATAGGTCGTGCCGTAGAGGCTGCCGTCCGGACCGAAGACTACCCCGGCATAGGGAACGGCCGCGTCATGTCCTCCACCGAAATTGTAAAGCGGAGCAAATGTCCAGCCACTGTTGGTATGGGTCAGCTTGTAAACCACGCCGCCGCCGTTGCCACCGTTCGCTGTCGTTCCATATAGATTCCCGCGGCTGTCGAGAGTCACACCTGCATAAGGATTCGCCCCATCGGCTCCGCCGCTGAAGTTGTGCAGTACGGTCAACGTCTGAGCGCCCGCCGTACTCGCCAGGAGTGCCAGCGCACAAATGATCGTCCCCGCGGACTGAGGTATCGCCTCCCACGCTCTCGGGATTGGTTTGGTTTTGTGGGCCGAATTTGGCATCTTCATCCCCTTCGCCTGGCGCGGCCTTTGCTGTTCATATTGATCACCAATCCGAACAGCCCGCCCGCGCTCCGGGAATACCGATGCCGAAGCGCTTGCCAGTTGCCGCCTAGTCGTAATACTCCAGCCCCAGGTGTGTGATCATCGCTTCGCCCTTCAGGTGGCGCAGCGTGTTCTTCAGCTTCATCGACTGGATGAACAGGTCGTGCTCCGGATACAGTCCCTCGGCCGTCATCGGCGACTTGAAGTAGAAGCTCAGCCACTCCTGGATGCCGATGCCGCGCAGCTCCGTCGAGCGCTTCGCCAGGTCCAGAAACAGCACCAGGTCGAGCACGATCGGTGCCGCCAGAATCGAGTCGCGGCACAGAAAGTCCACCTTGATCTGCATGGGATAGCCCAGCCAGCCGAAGATGTCGATGTTGTCCCAGCCTTCCTTGTTGTCGCCGCGCGGCGGATAGTAATTGATCCGCACCTTGTGGCAGATGTTGCCGTAAAGCTGCGGATACAGCTCCGGCTGCAGAATGTGCTCCAGCACCGACAGCTTCGACTCCTCCTTGGTCCGGAACGAGCCGGGATCGTCCAGCACCTCGCCGTCGCGGTTGCCGAGGATGTTGGTGGAGAACCATCCGTTCAGCCCGATCATGCGCGCCTTGAAGCCGGGCGCAAGGATCGTCTTGATCAGCGTCTGTCCGGTCTTGTAGTCCTTGCCGCAGATGGGCGCCTGCATCTGCTTCGATAGCTCCTGCATCGCGCGTATGTCCACCGTGAGGTTGGGTGCGCCATTGGCAAAAGGCACGCCTTCCTTCAGCGCCGCATAGGCATAGACCATCGACGGCGCGATGCTTTCGTCATTGGCGTGCAGCCCCTTCTCGAACTCCGCGAGCGACTTGTGGACCCTCCCCGCCCTGATGAACGTCTCCGTCGAGCCGCACCAGATCATCACCAGCCGTTCGGCGCGGCTGGAGCGCTTGAAGTCGCGGATGTCGTCGCGCACCTGCTCGGCCAGCTCCATCCTGTTCTTGCCCTTCTTGACATTGGGACCGTCGAGCTTCTTGACGTAGTTTTTGTCGAATACCGCCTTGCGCGGCCTGATCGACGACAGGAACGGCTTCACCTGCTCCAGCAGCGAGCGATCGAGCACGCCCGCCTTTCCGGCGGCGGCGTACATGTCGTCCTCGAAAATGTCCCAGCCGGTGAAGACCAGGTCGTCCAGCCCGGCCAGCGGAACGAAGTCCCGGATCTTCGGCGAGCGCCCCTCGGTACGTTTGCCCAGCCGGATGGTGCCCATCTGCGTCAGCGAGCCGATAGGGCTGGAAATGCCTTTGCGTACTGCTTCCACGCCCGCGACAAACGTGGTCGCGACGGCCCCCATGCCGGGAATCATCACTCCCAGCTTTCCTCTTGCCTGAGCGATCTCTCCCGCTCCCGCCTTACCTTTTTCTGTCGGCATGTATCAATCCGTTTCTGAAGGGTTATCGTGAAGAATATATGGCTATGCAAAATTGCTGGAACTCATTCCGCAACTGCTCAAGGTCTGTATCAGCGCACGACCTTACAGGCTGCTAAAAAAGTCGCTATTCGGCTGCTTTGAAGGGGCGCAGCTTTAGCTGCGCCGTCAAAAGTCCTTTACTTTGTTATTTTGTCAACCCGAGCGGGCTTTAGCCCGCGAGGGCTCTCCTTTGCGGAGTTTTTCAGCCGTGCCCTTACTCGTGCCGAAAGGGTCGACCTGGGGAAGGGGCTTCAGTCCCCAAAGAATCCTCTCCGCCTAATACAATTTCTCCGGAACGAGCGAAATATAGACTGACTATCTTCTCGTATTGAGGCCACGCCCGCAATTCTTGTGCTTCGAATGGCGCGCTTTGCCTCCCATGATGCAATCCAGGGGATTCGGCGGAAAACCATGGCTAACGAAAAAATCGCAGTAGTAACCGGAAGCTCCAGCGGCATCGGCCTGGTCACCTCGGTCGAGCTCGCATTAAACGGATATGGGGTCGTGGCCACCATGCGCGATCTGGCGCGCAGTGGCCGCCTGGAAGACGCCGCGCGGAAGGCCGGCGTGCGCGACCGTCTGGACCTGCGGCGCGTCGATATCACCGAAACCGATTCCCTCCCCGAGGCCGTGAACGGCATTGTCCGCGACCACGGCCGCATCGACGTGCTGGTGAACAATGCAGGCTTCAGTAGCGCCGGCTTCGCCGAAGATACCAGCCTAGCCGAACTTCGCCACCAGATGGAGACCAACTTCTTCGGCAACGTCGCCATGACCAAAGCCGTGCTGCCCATCATGCGCCGGCAGCACGCGGGGCACATCATCCAGATCAGCTCCGTCGGCGGGCGGGCATCAGCGCCCATGCTCGGCAGCTATAACGCCTCCAAGTTCGCTCTGGAAGGCTGGAGCGAGGCGCTGCGCATCGAACTGCATTCGCTCGGCATCCGCGTTGTCCTGGTCGAGCCCGGCGACTACGACACCGACATCTGGGAGCGCAACGTCGTCATCAGCCGCCAGGCGAGCGATCCCAACTCGCCCAACCGGGAGCGCAGCCGGCGCTTCGCCGAGTTCGTGAAATCGCGCGCCGGCAAGCGTCGCGATCCGCGCGAGGTGGCGCGCCTGATTGTGCAGATCGCGAACCATCCCGATCCCAGGCTGCGCTACCTCATCGGCCCCGACGCCAGGATGCATCTCCTGTTTCGCGCGCTCGCGCCCTGGCGCCGTTATGAGCGCATCCTGGCCAGGGCCACCAGGATTGATTGAGACCTTCACCATCTCTTGCAGCACAGCCCTCTCCTGTGTTCATCTAACTTCCCATGGCCCTTGAGGAATACAAACGCAAGCGCGATTTCAGACACACTCCCGAGCCGCCGCCCAAAGTTGCCAAAGGCGGCCAGCGCCGCTTCGTGGTGCAGAAGCACCGCGCTTCACGCCTGCACTACGATTTTCGTCTCGAGATGGACGGCGTGCTGAAATCGTGGGCCATTCCCAAAGGGCCCTCGCTCGATCCCGCTGACAAGCGCCTGGCCATGCAGGTCGAGGACCATCCCGTTTCCTACTTCGACTTCGAAGGCATAATCCCGCCGGGCAATTACGGCGCGGGCACTGTCATGGTCTGGGACATGGGTACATGGGAGGCGCTGGGCGATGCCTCGCAGATGCTGCACAAGGGCGACCTGAAATTCCGTCTCGATGGCCAGAAACTCAAAGGCGAATTCGCGCTTGTCCACATCAGGTCACGCCGTCCGGACAGCAAAGGGACGGAGTGGCTGCTCATCAAGCATCGTGACGCTTACGTGCAGCCGGACTACGACATCGATCGCTACGACTCCTCGGTCCTGACCAAACGCTCGCTGAAGGAGATCGCCGGCGACGAAGGCTCCGCCGAGTGGGAAAGCAGCCGCAAGGCCTCCCGGGGCCGCACCTCCGTCAAAACCGACTGGCTCGCCGAATCGATTGCCAAAGCCGATGCGAAGAAGGGCGGCAGGAAAACCGCCGCGGAAACCCGGGCAGCCACTTCACGGGCCACCGGAAATACCAGCGCCCCGAAACGTGCCCCGGCCAAAGCCGCGGCCTCTGTCGCCGTAAAAAAAAAGTCCCCGCCAAAACGGCGGGCGTAGTTCCTCAACCGTCAGCTATCGGCCGCAAGGCGCCGATGCCCCGCATCATCCGTCCCATGCTGGCCACCCTCGTCGATAAACCGTTCGACGATGACGATTGGCTGTACGAGGTCAAGTGGGACGGCTACCGCGCGGTTGCGTTTATCGAGCGGGGCACGGTGCGGCTGGTCTCGCGCAATCAGAACGACCTCACCAAAGCCTATCCCGAACTGCACGACATCCCTCATTCCATCCGGGCGGGCACCGCAATTCTCGACGGCGAAATTGTTGCCCTCGACGAGCAGGGCCGCTCTTCCTTCAGCCTGATGCAGCAGCGCACCGGAGTGGGCGAAGGCGGCCGCCGCATCCGCCGCACCCGCGACGACATTCCCGTCGTCTACTACGTCTTCGACCTGCTGTACCATGACGGCTACGACCTGATGAATGTCGATCTCGAAATGCGCAAGCAGGTGCTGGCCTCCATCCTTTCCTCAGGCGATCTCATCCGCTACTCCGATCATTATCTGGGCCAGGGAACGGCGCTGTTCGATGCGGCGGCCGAGCGCGGGCTGGAAGGCATCATCGCCAAGCGCCGCGCCAGCCGCTACCTGCAGAAGCGCAGCCGCGAATGGCTGAAGATCAAAATCGTCCGCCGCCAGGAGTGTGTTATCGGCGGCTACACCGATCCTCGCGGCTCGCGCGAAAACTTTGGCTCGCTGGTTCTGGGACTCTACGACGACAAGGCGCGGCTGATTCCCGTCGGCCAGGCGGGCAGCGGCTTCACCGAAAAGACCCATGCGGAAATGTGGAAGCGGCTGCACGCGCTCGAAACCAGCCGCAATCCCTTTTTTGGCAAGGTGGAGAGCGACCGCCGCCTCCACTACGTCAGACCCGAGATGGTGGCCGAGATCAGGTTCACCGAATGGACCCACGAAGGGCAGAGCGGCGCCATCAAAATGCGCGCGCCGGTCTTTCAGGGATTACGCTTCGACAAAGAGCCCCGCGAGTGTCGCATCGAACGCCCCGCCAGCGCCGCTAGCGAGGTGAAGAAGGCGGAAGAGGGCGAGCCGGATTAGACAGGTTCTTCAACCCGAAACAGGAAGCGACTCTGGACTGGTGTGGAAGGGATCGATAACGATTACCCCGTCCAGATTCTGCTCCGCCTGCAGGTCTTCGGTAAGCAGATAGCGGCACGAGGACACTTTCGCGGCCGCGACAATCATCGCATCCCAGAACGAGAGCCGGAAACGGTCCTGAATTTTCCACGCTCGTTCCAGCAGCGCGGCATCGGCGCTTACGGGATGCCATGTCAGCAGATCGCGCACTTCGCCTCTGGCCGCCTCCGCCGCCGATGGCCACTTCTGGCAAACCTTTACATAGAATTCCTGCAGCACCTGAAAGCTGATCCTGCCTCGACGGCTCCTCCACAACTGCTCACGCCATATCCTCGCCGCCCTTTGCTTTTTCGGGTTGGCTTCATCAAGGGCGTAAATCAGCACATTGGTATCAACGAAGACGGGCGCGGTCATGGGCTTCATCGCGGGAGATATACCGGCCATCGGTTTTCAGAAAGGGCTTTCGGGCCAGCGCCCGCCGCATTGCTTTCTCATAAGCATCTGCTTCGGTCATGCGCTCTTTGAGAATGTCCGCCAGAAAACGTGAGACGCTCGTATCCCTCCGGGCTGCTTCCACCCGGGCCCAGCGGGCGACCGCTTCCTCGAGCGTCACCGTAACATTGCGCAGAGAGGATTTCATGACACGATTGTAGTGTATCACGAAGTTCGTGCAATCGCCTACTTTATATCCTTCACCGGCAGCAGCGAGCCGTACTCGTGTCCGCTGCCGTCAACCGCACGGGCGATGACGGAGCTGAACCCCTCGCGCAGTTCGGGATATTTGCCCACCACCGCCTTGATGAGCGCCATGTTGTCCTGGAAAGCCACGCCCGAATTCGCGGCATCGGGATTTTCGTAGCGGATGCGCAGGTCGAGATTGTTGTCCACCGGCACGGCCGTCAGTTCGGTCACGCGGAACGTCTTACCGTTCGCCGCAATGCTTAGCGGAGAGTTACCGTTCGGCAGGTCACCGGGGCGCGCGCCCTGCATCTCCTGGGCAATCTTGTCGAGCTGCGGCGTGCTCATGAAGTTCACCGGCGCGCTCAGGTCCCACGCCGTCAGATAGTAGAACCAGGCGTTGTGCAGCTCCCCTTTGCTCTTGTACTCACGCGCCTTCGTCAGGTACCACTGCCCGTCGTGACCTCCGATGGAATCCAGCCGCGGGTAATAGCCCGCCAGCTTCCATGCTCCTGCCACGTTCTGCAGGATCAGCGTCAACGTGATCGGCTCCTTGCCGTTGACCTTCTGGATCGCCACCGCGTATCGGCCGGGCGGCAGATTCGGGATGGAGAACGCCAGGCGGTCGGGCGAGTTGTAGATCCCGCAATAGAAATCCGCCCTTTGCAGCGGCGCTTTCGGAACGGAGGCATCCAGCAGGTAGCTCCCGGTCACCGTTGACGATCCCTCGGCGAAGTATTGCTTGTTCGTAACTACCGCCTGCTCGATGGAGCTGAACTCCCCCGTGATGGCCGGTATGGCGTTCGCCTTCAGCCCCGCCACATCGCCGTTCTTGGACATCTCCAGATATCGCCTGGCGGCGCCTTCGATAGCGCTCTTTGTCGCCGTGTCGAGATCGGGTCCGGTGGAGCACGTCTGCGCCCGGACGTGCGGGCAGGCGGCCAGTACGGTCAGCAATGTCAGCAGTTGGAAGGCGTACCGGCGAACTCGGGGACGCAGAGGAGAAGTTTCATTCATGGCGCTACCCAAAACAGGATTGACTCTGAATTCTAGGATGCTGGCGATGCGCTCTCAGCCGCTCAGCCGCCCGGAATACCCGGAAATCTTTTAGCCGCATTCAGGCTACGGTTTAAAATAGATGAGGCGGCCAAACCGTTCGACCGGCATCGCCGTCCAAAGACATATGCTACGCTTCCGGAAAACTTCTGCCTGTACCGCGCTGCTTGTGGCCGCAGTCCTGTCGGCCGGGCTGGCCGGCGCGCAGTCGGCGACGCCCCCGCCGAAAGCCTCGCCTGGCGCTATGGTCGCACCGGCAGCAACAGCACAACCGTCCGCGGCAGCCGCGCAGACGCATAAACCGCGGGCGCGCCACACGAAAGCTGCCGTGCCGGAAACGCCTCCCGTTCCCCCTGCTCCTCCCACGCTCGAGCAGTCACCGCCCGTTGCTCCCACGGTCAGCTTCCAGAACGGGCAACTGAGCATTAATGCTCCCAACTCCACGCTTTCGCAGGTATTGCGCGCGGTGCAGCTGAAGACCGGCGCTGCCATGGACATTCCTCCTGGAGCCGGCAGCGACCGGGTCGTGGCGCAGCTGGGACCGGGGCAGCCCCGCGACATCCTCAACTCGCTGCTGAACGGATCGAAATTTGACTACATGATTCTCGGCGTCGCCGGCAATCCCGGGGCCGTGCAGAAGGTCATCCTGACGCCTCGCCAGGCGGGCGCCACCAGCCTTGCTTCCGCCCAAAGCAATCCGCCGCCCCGCCAGGCTGCGTCATCCGAAGACGAGCCCGGGGAGGAAGGTGTTCCGATTGCAGAACAGGAACCGGAATACCCCAACCAGTACCAGAATCCTGACCAGCCGCCTCCGCCGCCAGGCGGTTTTCGCCGCACCATGCCACCGGGACAGTTCAATCCCCCGGGACAGTTCAACGTGCCGCAGAACTCCTTCAACAATGGCGCGCAGCCGCAGGGTCAGGCCAAGACTCCGGAACAGCTGATGCAGGAACTGCAGCAGATGCAGCAGCAGCAGCAGATGTATCAGCAGCAGCTCAATCCTGCCAATCAGAACCTGCCGCAGCAGTGACACCGAACTCTTGCATCCGGCGTTGAAGGGGCACGGATCACCGGGGTCCCCAGCAGACGCCGCTTTCGCGTCTGCGGGGGGTGGATCAGCCGTGCCGAAATCATAACTCGGCTTTAAAAGGGCACGGCTTCAGCCGTGCCGAAAGCTGTCCCTATTAAACATGGGCTTCAGCCCCCGAGGTATTTCGAATTCGCCCGCTACGGATTTATGAGGCGGGTCCTAGGCAGTGACACCCATCTGCGCCAGCTCGCGCAGCGACTCCGCGTAGGGCTCGCGCACAACACCACGCTCGGTGATGATGGCCGAGACATACTGGTGCGGCGTCACATCGAAGGCGGGATTCTCCACCCCAACGCCATCGGGGGCAATCTGCCTGCCGGCAAGATGCGTCACCTCCCGCGGTGAACGCTGCTCGATGGGAATCCGGCTGCCATCGGGGGTGTTCAGATCGATGGTGGAAAACGGTGCCGCGACGTAAAACGGAATGCCGTGCTCCCTGGCCAGTACCGCCACCGGGTAGGTGCCGATCTTGTTGGCTACGTCGCCGTTGGCCGCAATACGGTCGGCCCCCACGATGACGGCATCGATCTTTCCCTGGCGCATGATGCTTCCGGCCATGTTGTCGGAGATCACGGTGGTGGGAATGCCGTCCTTCATCAACTCCCACGCCGTCAGACGTGAACCCTGCAGGAACGGGCGCGTCTCGTCGGCGAACACCTGCAGCCTCTTGCCGGCAGCGACCGCCGCCCGGATGACGCCGAGCGCGGTGCCGTAGCCGCAGGTGGCCAGCGCTCCGGCATTGCAGTGGGTCAGGATCCCGCCGCTCGCCGGCAGCAGGACCGCGCCGTTTCGGCCCATGGCCTGATTAGCGGCGATATCTTCCGCGAGCATGCGCTGGCCCTCGGAAATAAGTTCCTGCTTGATCCGCGTAATGGGCTGCCCGCTGAGCTCTTCCAGCTTGGTCCGCATGCGTCGGATGCCCCAGAAGAGGTTGACCGCTGTCGGCCGCGTCGCCGCCAGCACTTCGGCAATGTGGTCGAAGTCGCGCTTCAGGTCGGCAGAGTTCGACGCCTGCGAGTCGCGCACTCCCAGCGCAACCCCCATCGCTGCTGTGACGCCCAGGGCTGGCGCGCCACGCACAACCATGGTCCGGATAGCCTCGGCAACTTCTTCGTACGTCCGGCAGGTGACGTACGTCTCTTCCGTGGGCAGCTTCGTCTGGTCGATGAAGCGCACGCCCGCGTCCGTCCATTCCAGAGTTTTGATCATTTCGCCCGGAACTATGCCTTCCGCGCCTGCGCTTCCAGCTGAACCAGTTGCACGGGGTATCCATCGGGATCGGTGAAGATGCCCAGCCATCCAAAATCTTCGTGGATCGGCTCCAGCATCATCGCCACACCCTTCGATTTGAGCTCCTGCACGACGCCTTGAATGTCGGAGACCTGGAAGCCGAAGGTGCAGCCCAGGGTCGGCGAAACCTTGCTGCACTGCGACTCCGGGTGCAGGCCGAGGGTGATGTTGCCGGCCGACAGCGAACTCCATTCCGGCGTGTGAATCTCCAGCTTCAGGCCTACCACGTCGCGGTAGAAGGCAACGCCGCGATCCATATCTTTCACGATGAGCATTATCGTGGTGAGCTTCCCGATCACAAGTACCTCCTCGATCTCGAGACTATGGCCGGTGCACCTCGCAGCGGTTGCCGGGGACATTGGTCACCGCCGGGCGCTCGCAAGGGCCACCAACCCGCACACACCGCAAGAAGGATGAAGTGCGATTGCTGCTTGCGTTATTTCATGCTCCGCTCGAATGTCAATTGCGGCCGTCGAGCGCATGTCAGGTAAGTTCGGAGTCGAGTCCCTGGCGCAGAACCTGCCCAAAGCTTGCCGCAGCCTTGTCTAGGATAGAGCAAGCCGTCAGCGAGTCGGATGCTGCCATAGCCAACAAGGCTTGTAGTTGCGGCATTAACTGTTTCTGTACTCGATCTGCCGTTTTGGCAGTAATCGGAACATCTTCCCAAGCCCTAACGATGTTGTCAGCGGTGGTGGCGATGGTAAACAGAACCGCAGGGTGGGAGACAACGACATCTTCTTGCAGCAGGGCCAGACACAAACTGCTTACTTCGCGGAGATTATCTACAAAGAAGCCCCTGTTAAGAGTGGATCGGATTTCGTCGTATCTCTGGGACAATTGCCACGCTCGATATCTGAACGGAAATCATCGAGAGTATATAAGGGAATATAGTTCGCTACCTCAGCTTTTATCCGGTCCGCGCCGCCTTCCAGGCGATCTATGATCGTGATAACCGCAAGTATCCGACACCCGGCCTGCTTTGCCGCTGTAACAGCCTGCAATACGGAGCCGCCACCAGTCACAACATCGTCCACGATAACGACGCCGGAACCGTGAGCGGGAACATTTTCAATGACACTCCTGGTTCCGTGTTGCTTGGGTTCTTTTCGAACATAGAAGCCATCAATACGCTTTCCGTGCTCAAGAGCACACATCATAACTGCGCCGATTATTGGATCAGCACCGTGAGTCAACCCTCCAATCGCAATTGGCCATTCTGGAAGGTCCTGAATTTCATGCAACACTGCCTCACCTATCAATTCGGCGCCCTCGGAGCTTAATGTAACCCGCTTGCAGTCAAAATAGTGGTTTGACTGAGCCCCACTGCTTAAGGTAATCGGACCCAGAATGAGAGATCGCTGAACCAGCATCGACCTCAGGGCCTGCTTCGTGTGATCAGCTTCCATGCGGTCGGATACTAGCATGACATGTGGCTGTGGATGCCTGTGAATAAAAAGCCTTATCTCTGTTTAGACTATTGATACCCTAGTCCTGATCGTCTTTTTAATGCTAACAGAATCCTCTACCAGAGTCCCGCTTCAGCCGGCAACTTTCTCCAGATGTCGGAAGTGGTCACTGCCCAGCCACAGCGCCGTGAACAGTGCCAGGTTGTAGCCGCAGTGCATGAGGAAGCAGCTAGCCACTGACTTCGTGCGCACCCGCACCACCGTGAACACCACTCCCACGACGAAAATGCTGAGCACCGGCGCCCAGGCGTAACCGAGCTGGGCGCCATGAATGGCGGCAAATCCCGCCGCCGTGAGCAGCACTCCCACCACGACGCCGAAGGCGCGATCCAGCAGCGGATACAGTAATCCCCGGAAGAACAGCTCCTCGAGCAACGGTGCCAGCGTGATCCCGAATGCCGCCATCATGTAGGCGCTGGTGGCATCGTGAAAGTAGGTGTCCATGGGCAGCGACTTCGGTATGGGCAGGAACCGCGCCAGGCCCTCCACCACGATGGCCAGCACCACCCCGCCAGCCATGAACGCCGGCGCAACCGCCCCAGGCCACCTCCAGCGGATGGCCATCGCAAACCGCTGCCGGGAGCGGCTGCGCACCATGAGGAAGATGAAGATGAGGACGACAGGATAGGCGGTAGCCTGGGCGGCGATGACGATCTTCGCGTTGGTGGTCAGATCGGTGAAGGGGGCGTGCCTGTACGCCGGAAAGCTGTGCGCCACCAGAAGCGCGGCCACCGTAAACACGAAAATGGCCAGCAGCGTCAGGACGAGGGTCGCAGCCACGTCCCATCCCGACCAGGCCGGAAACGGCTTCTCCTCCGGCGCCGAAACCGCCTGCTCGGGCGCCGCCAATGCTCCATCGCTCGCCGCGGGTACCGATGCGCTCTCCCCCGCCAACTGATCGGGTAACGGATTTGGTGTCAGGGACATGAAATTATTCGCCGCATTGCTTCCCTCCGGCCTCCGGCGCAGCTGCCGCAACCGTTTCGGTGCCGGTTTTGCTATTGGACGCCGCCGGCAGCACTTTGGCTAGTATTTGTCCGGTGTACGATCTTCTCACCCGCGCCACCTGCTCCGGCGTGCCCTGGGCTACCACCCGGCCGCCATCCTCGCCGCCTTCCGGGCCCAGATCGATGATCCAGTCGGCATTGCGGATCACGTCCATGTTGTGCTCGATGATGATGATACTGTTACCCAGATCGGTCAGCCGGTGCAACACCTCCAGCAGCTTGCTCACGTCGTCGAAGTGCAGCCCGGTGGTGGGCTCGTCCAGCAGATACAGCGTCTTGCCGGTCTGCCGCTTGCTCAGCTCGCGCGCCAGCTTGATGCGCTGCGCCTCCCCCCCGGAGAGCGTCACCGCCGACTGTCCCAGGTGAATGTACCCCAGGCCGACATCCACCAGCGTCTGCAGCTTCTGCCGGATCTGCGGAATGTTCTCCAGCAGCGGCAGCGCATCGGCGACCGGCGTCTCCAGCAGATCGGCGATGGAGAAGCCCTTGTACTTCACCGCCAGCGTCTCGTGATTGTAGCGCTTGCCGCCGCACACCTCGCACAGCACGTACACGTCGGGCAGGAAGTTCATCTCGATGCGCCGCTGGCCTTCGCCCTGGCAGGCCTCGCAGCGTCCGCCCGCAACATTGAACGAGAAGCGGCCCGCCCGGTAACCGCGCTCGCGCGACTCCGGCAGCATGGAGTAGAGGTCGCGAATGGCCGTAAACACGCCGGTATAGGTCGCCGGATTCGAGCGTGGCGTGCGCCCGATCGGCGACTGATCAATGCGGATGACCTTGTCGATGAACTCGGTCCCGGTGATCGCCTTGTGCTCGCCCACTTCCTCGCGCGAGCGGTAAAGCGCGTTGGCCAGCGCGCGATACAGAATGTCGTTCACCAGCGTCGATTTTCCCGAGCCCGAGACGCCGGTCACCACCGTCATCACGCCCAGCGGAAAGCCGACATCCAGGTTCTTCAGGTTGTTTTCGCGCGCGCCCAGCACAGTAATCGCCTTGCCGTTGGGCTGCCGTCTGGCATGGCGGTCGGTAATCTTCTTCTGCCCGGAGATGTACTGTCCGGTCAGCGAATGCGGCGCCACCTGAATCTGGTCGGGGGTGCCGCTGGCCACCACTTCGCCGCCATGCCGGCCCGCCCCCGGGCCAAGGTCGATGACGTAGTCGGCGCGGCGAATCGTGTCCTCGTCGTGCTCCACCACCAGGACCGTGTTGCCCAGGTCGCGCAGCGATTCCAGGGCATGCAGCAGGCGGCTGTTGTCGCGGTGGTGCAGGCCGATTGACGGCTCGTCCAGCACATACAGTACGCCGCGCAGCTTCGACCCGATCTGCGTCGCCAGCCGGATCCGCTGCCCTTCGCCGCCGCTCAGGGTTGCCGCCGAGCGATCCAGCGAGATGTAGCCCAGTCCGACCGCGTTCAGGAATCCCAGCCGCTCCCCGATCTCCTTCAGAATGCGTCCGGCGATGCGTTGCTCGCGTTCCGAAAGCCTGATCTCGGCCGCGGCTTCCACCGCGTCCGCCACCGGCATCGCCGTGAACTCGGCGATGGACATGCCGTTCACCTTCACCGCCAGGCTTTCCGGACGCAGGCGTTTGCCCTGGCACGCCGGACAGGTCGTGGCCGACATGTGATCCAGCAGCCACTCGCGGTACGTTTCTGACCCGCTCTCTTCCATGTTCTGCCGCAGATAGGCGAAGACGCCGAGGAAGCCGCCCCGCTTCTTCTCCGCCTGCTCCGGCCCGTAGAGGATCAGGTTCTGCGTCCTGCGCGGCAGCTGCTCGAAGGGCAGCGAGAGGTCAAATCCATAGGCGTGCGCGGCCAGTTGCAGCATGCGAATCAGGTTCTGCGAAGCCGAGCCTGGCCCCAGGCCGCCATCCAGCAGCGGCTTCGACCAGTCGTTGATGACCTTGGCGGGATCGAAATCGTACTTGCTGCCCAGGCCATTACACTCCGGACAGGCGCCATACAGGCTGTTGAAGGAAAACGAGCGCGGCTCCAGCACCGGAACGTTGATGCCGCACTCGGGACAGGCCAGCCTCGACGAATACAGCCGCTCCTCCCCGCCCACCACCGCCATCAGCACCAGCCCATTCGCCAGCTTCATCGCCAGCTCCACCGATGCGGCCAGACGGCGCTCGATTCCGGGCTTCACCAGCAGGCGATCGACCACCAGTTCGATGGTGTGGTTCCGGCGTTTGTCCAGTCTGATCTCCTCATCCGCGATGTTGCGCAGCTCGCCATCGATGCGCGCCCGCGTGTATCCCTGCTGCGCCAGCCTGTCCAGCTCCTTCCTGAACTCGCCTTTGCGGCCGCGCACGATGGGCGCCAGCACCATGACCCGCTCCTCGGCGCCGGTTGTCGCCCCTTCCGGCTCCAGCTCCATCACCTGCTGCACGATCTGGTCGGCCGACTGCCGCGAGATGGGCCGGCCGCACTGCGGGCAATGCGGAATGCCAACCGAGGAGTACAACAGGCGCAGGTAGTCGTAAATCTCGGTGATTGTGCCAACTGTGGAACGGGGGCTGCGGCTGGTAGTCTTCTGTTCGATGGCGATCGACGGGCTCAGCCCGTCGATGCTGTCCACGTCGGGCCGCTCCATCTGGTCCAGAAACTGGCGCGCGTATGCGGAAAGCGTCTCCACATAGCGCCGCTGTCCTTCGGCGTAGATGGTGTCGAAGGCCAGCGACGACTTGCCCGACCCGCTCAGGCCGGTAATCACGGTGAGGGTGTTACGGGGAATATCGACGTGAATGTTCTTCAGATTGTGCTGCCGCGCCCCGCGAACACTGATGCTGCTGATACCCATGAATTCTGGTCTGAACCTGCCTGCGCGGCTGACTGCAACTGCCAGACAGAACGAATCGCCCGGGGTTTTCCGGGCGCCTGATGCCTCTGGAAAGTCTGGAAGACTGAAAGCGCAGTTCTACTCACGTATCTTAGTGGTCAATATCGGCCGGAGTCAACGCGCAGTAAAGTGGCAACATCACATGGTGTGAAACCTTACGGGATGTTGCGCCGGATTCGACAGATCGGAAGACGCACCGCTGGAAGCTCGCCGCCACGCGAAAGCTCATCAAGGTGAAATGACGACATTTCTTCTCCCTATCCTGCTCCTGCTCACAATCGTCGCGGCTCTGGTGATTGGTGTCGCGGCTGCATATTGGGTCATCTGCCAGTTCCTGAACATCCTGCATCCGGTCCAGACGCGGGAGAAGCAGGCCGGCGCTCCGGTTCTCGCGCCCGGGACAAGCGGCGATTAGGCTCCCCCGCGGCGCCGCAAGGAGCTGCTGTGCCCGCATCCTGAGGGCACACGGCTTTAGGGAAATTCTGATTCCATGAAGTTCTTGAAGGGGACGGCCTTCAGGCCGTCCGTAAGTGCCCCGAATGATTGCGGCTTTAGCCGCCGAGGAACTTCACCATGGTTTAATCAGAGTTTCTCTGGCATGCCCCTACCGGGCCCGCGCCAGCACCAGCGTCACGTCGTCGGGCTGCTCGCCGCCGGCGATCCAGTCGGCGACGGCCGTGGTCACCACCTCGGTGATTCGCGCCAGCGGCTGATCGCGATTCTGCACAATCAGATCCACCAGCCGTTCCTCGCCGAACTCGCCAAATTCATTTTCCGGCTCGGTAATGCCATCGCTGTAGGCCACGAAGATGTCTCCCGCCTGCATGTCCACCGCGCTCTCCTCGTACGACATGCCGTCGAACAGGCCCACCACCGTCCCGGAAGTTTCCAGGCGCGTCACATCGCCACTGTGCTTCAGCAACAATGGCGGCAGGTGTCCGGCGTTGGAGTACGTCAGCGAACGCGAGACCGCGTCATAGCAGCCCAGGAACATGGTCGCGTATTTCTCCGGCGGCGTGCTGCGGTAGAGCTGGTAGTTGAGGGTGGACATCAGGTATGCCGGGGAGAGCTCGCTGCCGGAGTCGCCGTTCTGCCGGCCGGTGGCCGCGAGCAGACTGCTCTCCGCCACTCCCGCCCCCAGCGCCACCGAGGCCAGCGTGCGCTCCGGCTCCAGCGAGTACGCCCGCACGAAAGCGTGCACTGTCGCCATCAGCAGGGCGGCGGAGATTCCCTTCCCGCTGATGTCGCCCACCGCCAGCACCAGCCGGCTGTCGCTGAGCGGGATGAAATCATAATAATCGCCGCTTACCGTGCGCGCCGGCCGGCACACTCCATGCACCTCCAGGTCGCGAAGTCCGCTCAGGTCGGCCGGGAACAGCAGCGCCTGCACCTCATGGGCAATCGCCAGCTCGCTCTCCAGCCGCTGCTTCTCCTTCTGCTCGGCGATCAGATTGGCCAGCGACTGGGTCATCGAGTTGAACGACTGCTCCAGCGCCGCCATCTGGTCGTTGGTGCGCACGCTGATCTTGTGCGTCAGGTCGCCGCGGTTCACGTGCTGCGTCGCCGCATAAAGCTGGCCGACCGAACTGGTCATGCTGCGCGTCAGCCGCACCCCGATGTAAAGTGCGATCAGCTCGATGATCCCGAAAAATACCGCAATCCCGATCAGCACCTGGCGGGCCACCCCGGCATTGTCTCCCAGCGCGCTGAACAGCGTCGCATAGAGCATCGAAGGACGGGTTTCCACCACTACCAGGCCGGTCAGGCTCTTCCCGCTCGACCAGTCAATCAGATCGAAGCGCGTCCCGAACGGGAAGGGGATGTCCAGCGAACCCGCCGCTGGCGGCAGGCTTCCAGCCCGCACGCTGCGCGGCTCCCTCCCCTGCGACACATTGAAGGTCGCCCCGCCCATCTCAACCTTCACCTGGCTTTCGCCGGACGCCGTTTGCCGGCCTCCCGCTGGAGCGGCCGAAGCCGCTTTGGCGCCGCCTTCCGTCTTCTCCTCGGGAGGAAACAGGCTGACCGATCCCAGCTCCGAGGTCGCGGGCCGCAGAAGCTCGGCGCTGATCGGCAGGTTGGAAATGACGGTCAGCTGATGCCCGCCCTCCTCCAGCCGCTTCACCGCCCGCAGTTGCAGGCGATTGGCGTCCAGTACGAATCCGGCGAAATCTCCCCGCAATGCGGGCGATGCTCTGATGGGCCCTGCCGCTGCGGCCCGGCCGCTCTCGCCCAGCAGAAACCCTTTGTCCCCGTCCCACACGCTGACCGAACGGTGACGGAAGCTCTCGTTGGAGGCGCTGGCGATCTCGCCTGCCATCCGCTGGTCCAGCTGCCCCTGCTTCACCAGGACCCGGAACTGCGTCGCCAGCGACCGGTTGGTCGCCTCCAGATGCTGCAGCTCCGATTGCAGGTCCGACATGGCGACATAGGTCGCGAACTGGCCGGCGAACAGGTAGCCGGCCAGAAACGCCATGGCCACCAGCAGCACGATAGGGATGACGCCGATGAAGATGTAGGTTACGATCAGCCGGTTGCGCAGCCGCCACATCAGCTTTCGCCGCAGCCAGCGCAGACCCAGCAGCAGTGAGAAGCCGATAAAGACGAAGCTGACGAAACTCGCCCAGCCGCTCAGCATCGTTCCCGCCGGTGAGCGGGTTACGGCGCGCAGCAGTTCCAGCGCAACCGCCAGATATCCCAGCCAGAGCGTGGTCTTCCCCAGCTTCGACCGCGGGTGAAGCACCCGCCGTACAAAGGCGCGCACATCGCCCGAGTTGGGGAGCCGAAGCTGCATGAAAGAGGGCCTTTGCTGTCATCGCCCGCCAGCCAGCCCCGGTTCCGACCCGATGCGGGCAAAACCGAAGCGCACAGCATCAGCACAGGCTCGTAGCTGATGGCTGTGGGCTGACAGCTTCTCCCATGATTCTAATCGTTTCCCGGCAGCCGCTCTTGCTAGAATCCGGAGGGCACGGGCTTCTGCAATTGCATTGCGCTACGTGACCCGGCTTGCTGATGCGGTGGGAAGCGCTTGCATCTTCCGGCTCCGGAAAGAATCAAACGAAGTTCTATGTCGGACAATGTTCGCAACGTCATCATCATCGGCTCCGGCTGCTCGGGGCTGACGGCGGCAATTTATGCCGCCCGCGCCAATCTCCGGCCTCTGGTCATCGATGGCCATGAGCCCGGCGGCCAGCTGGCCATCACCACCCTGGTCGAGAACTTTCCCGGTTTCCCCGACGGAGTCCAGGGTCCGGAGCTCATCGACAACATGCGCCGGCAGGCGGCCCGCTTCGGGGCGGAGTTCATGCCCGGCGACGTGGTGCGCGTGGACCTCAGCCAGAAAACTCGGGACCTGGGCAAAAAGCCCATCGAGGTCAACCTGGGGCGTGAGACCCTGCTGAGCCGCACGCTAATCATCTCCAGCGGCGCTTCGGCGCGCTGGCTGGGTCTGCCCAACGAGCAGGCTCTGATCGGCCACGGTGTCTCCTCCTGCGCCACCTGCGACGGATTCTTCTTCTCGGGTAAGGAGATCGCGGTCATCGGCGGCGGCGACTCCGCCATGGAAGAAGCGCTGTTCCTCACCCGCTTTGCCAGCAAGGTCACCATCATTCACCGGCGCAAGGATTTCCGGGCGTCGAAGATCATGCTGGATCGCGCCCGCAACCACGACAGCATCGAGTTCCTGACCGATACGGTGGTGGACGACGTCTCCGATGTCAACAGGAAAGAAGTGACTGGCCTGCGCCTGCGCAATCTGAAAACCGGAGAGCAGTGGGATTTCCCCACCAGCGCCATGTTCCTGGGCATCGGCCACACGCCCAATGCGCAGTTCGTCGGCGACCAGCTCGACCGCGATGGCGAGGGCTACATAATTCCCGATGGATACGTGTGCTCGCGCGCGCCAGGGGTCTTCGTCAGCGGCGATGTGGCCGACCGGCACTATCGCCAGGCCGTGACCGCCGCCGGCACCGGTTGCATGGCCGCGCTGGAGGCGGAAAAGTACCTGGAAGAGATCGGGAAGTAGAGCCGCTTTGCGGGCGTGAGCGCAGCCGGGGCCCCCGGCACGCGCGCTTTTCGCGTGACGGGGTGGTGAGCCGGGGCCCCCGGCACGCGCTCTTTTCGCGTGACGGGGTGGTAAGCGATGGAAATCTCCCCTCACGACGAGTTCTCCCGCGCCGGGGAGGCGGTCGCGGTTTGTCCTTGCGCGCACTTCGCTGAGGCCGCGCATAGCCGTGGTCCTGGGCTCCGGGCTCGGCGGCTTTGCCGATGAGCTTCGTAACGCCGCGGCCATTCCTTACGGGGACATTGCCTTCTGCCGAATCAGCACGGCACTCGGACACGCGGGCCGGCTGCTCGTCGGCACGCTCGACGGCCTTCCGCTCGCCGTGATGCAGGGGCGCGTTCATCTGTACGAAGGCTATTCGCCGCAGGAGGTCGTGTTCCCGGTGCGCGTGCTGGGGCGCATGGGCGTGCGTGCCATGGTACTGAGCAGTGCCGCGGGTGGCATCAATCCGCTGTACGGTAAGGGCGCGCTGGTGGTGGTGCGCGATCACATCAACCTGCAGGGGCAGAACCCCCTAACCGGCCCCCACGACGATCGTTTCGGCGTGCGCTATCCCGATATGACCGACGCCTACAATGCGCAGTTCCGGCAATTCGCGCTGGATGAAGCGCAAGCGTCCGGTGGGGAGATCTTCGAAGGCGTGTACGTGGCGCTGAGCGGACCCAGCTTCGAAACTCCGGCGGAGATCCGCTTTTTGCAGAGGATTGGCGCCGACCTGGTCGGCATGTCCACCGTGCCGGAGGTGATTGCGGCGCGACAGATGGGAATTGAGGTGCTGGCGATTTCGTGCGTCACCAACATGGCGGCGGGAATCACCGGAGAGAAGATCACGGCGGAAGAAGTGCTCGCCACCGGCGAGCGCATCCGCGGAAAGTTTGTCGCGCTGCTCCGGGCGCTGCTGCCGAAGATCGATGGCCACTTGGGGCCGCGCTAGTATGGCGTTCCACAAGTTCGCTGAACAAGTGGCCGGCCCGCTTTGAAAGGGCACGGCTTATCGGGGTCCCCAGCAGACGCCGCTTTGGCGTCTGCTGGGGTGGATCAGCCGTGCCGCAAGACGGCCTGGAATCAGGGGCTTTAGCCCCTGAGGCAAAAGCGCTGAACACTGCACGGCACAGCGAAAGCATTCCGCGAATTTCTGGGACGCGATACTAGCTGATAGTTGCGATTTGCTAATTGCTAATTGCTAATTGCTAGTTGCTAGTCGCTGCTCGCTGCTCGCCAGCTGTTACTTGCCCTGTTCCTCGCCGCGAAATACCCGTATACCGGCACGCCGGCGGCAATCACTGCCAGGCCCCACGCGGAATTCCGGATGTTTTCCGTGAACGTGTAGTACAGCAGCACCGCCGCCGCCACGATGAAGATCGCCGGAACCACCGGGTAGCCCCACGTACGATAGGGTCGCGGCGCCTCCGGTTCCTTGCGGCGCAGCACGAAGACGGCGCTCGTCGCCACCATGTAGAACAGCCATTCGGCAAAAATGGCCAGCGAGAAAAGCTGGCGGAAGCTCCCGGCGAACAGCAGCAGCACGGCCGACAGCGCCAACTGCACCATCAGCGCGACCGAGGGCGTGTGAAATCGCGGATGTACCTCGGCCATGGCGCGGAAGAAATAGCCATCGCGAGACATGGCGAAGGGTACGCGCGCGCCGCTCATGACCGTCCCGTTCAGCGAGACCAGCATCGACAGCGCCATCGCGGCGGAGACGATGGCGGCTCCCCAGGCGCCAGCCGCCATTGCGGTTGCATCCGAGGCCGGCCGCGGCGAGGCTGCGATGCCGGCTGCCGGCAGCGCGTATTGCACGGCCGTGTTCGTTAGCATATAGAGCGTGGCGACCACCGCAACGCCGCCGATCAGGGCCATAGGAATCGCGCGCGCGGGATCGCGGATTTCGCCGCTGACCATGTTGAGATCGTTCCACCCGTCATACGCCCACAGCGCCGCGATCAGCGCGGCCATGAATCCTGAAAATCCGCCCATCGCGCCGCTGAAGCTGGTGGCAAAATTCCGCCACGCGCCCGTGGAGGCGCCGAAGGCCACGAGCGAGACCGCCACGATGACCGCAATCTTCAGGACCGTGAAGATCGCCTGAAAATTTCCGGCCCGACGGATGCCGATGTAGTTCAGCCCGGTGATGAAAGCAGCCGCGGCGATCGCGGCCAACTGGCCGTAGCTGATGGCGAGCGGCCGGGCGATGGCCATCCGGTTGAAGAATGCGAGCGCCGGGAAGGTGCCCAGAATGCGGACAAAGCCGGCGGTGAGGGTGGCGATGGATGCAGGCTTGGCGATGGCGAACCACGTCCATGCGTAGAGGAATGCGGGCAGGGCTCCATATGCATCGCGAATGTAAACGTATTCGCCGCCCGCCTCGGGCTTCATCGCGCCCAGCTCGGCGTAGGTGATGGCGCCCGCCAGCGAAAGCGCGCCGCCCACAATCCATGCCAGGAATACCAGCCGTGCCGAGCCCACCGCCTGCATCATCTCCGAGGGCACAAGAAAAATGCCGCTGCCGATGATGGTCCCGACGACGATCGCGCAGGCATGGGTTACGCCAAGCTCGCGGGAGAGGGCAACGGTCTGCGTGGCAGTTCTGGCTGGCCCGGGCATCGGGATGTTAGAAACAGCAGTCTGCAACTATAACCGGCCGCCGTGCTGCAGCGCTGGTGGTATCAAAGTGAGTGCGCGCATGCAATTGCAATTGCGTAATGTGGCGCAACAAGTGTATCGTTCCGGCGACGGCCAAATTACATTGCCATGCGCCTGAACTGGAGTGCGATTGTCGTCGCTGGAGTCGCCGACTGGGTGCTCGGCGCCGTGTGGTTCACCGCCTTCGCCAATCAGTGGAAGGCGGGGCTGCGGATGCCGCCAGAAGAACTGCAGGCGTATTCGGCCCATCCCAATTACTGGCCCTACCTGATCGCACTGCTGTGCAGCATCCTGATCGCTTACGTCATCGCCCGGGTGCTGGCCATCGCCGAGACGCATACCTTATTGCGCGGCATCAGCGCCGGAGTACTTGTCGGCTTTGCCGCGGCCGTGGCCATGGTCACGGAGATGGTCTTCGAGATCCGGGCGGGTTCGTTCATCCTGATTTCCGCCGCCTATCCCCTGCTGGGCGGCATTCTGATGGGAATCGTCATCGGCGCATGGAAGCCGAAGCGGACAGGCGAAACTGGTGCACGGTCGCAGCCATGACGATAAGAATCGAAGGCGGGATTGTGCACGGTTACATGAAGGCCCTCGGCGCTCTCGCCCCCGATGGCGAGCGTTCCATTGAGCTGTTCCGTCACGGCACGCTGACGGTCAAGCTGTACGCGCCCCGCGGCAGCGATCCGCAGACCCCGCATTCCCGCGACGAAGTATATGTCATCGCTAGTGGAACCGGGCGTTTCCGGCTCGGCTCTCAGGAGACCTCTTTTGCTCCTGGCGACGTGATCTTCGTTCCTGCCGCGCAGGAGCACCGCTTCACCGAATTCAGCGACGATTTCGCAACCTGGGTGTTCTTCTACGGGCCGGAGGGCGGCGAAGTCGAATCGAAAACTGCCTGACGCGCCTCCTCCCGTCTATCCCAGCCACTCCGGATGCTGCCAGGTCCCGTCGAATTCATGGCTGGTCTTATAGCCTTCGAATTGCCCGTTCTTCGCCGCCTGCGCCGTCCTGTTCAGCAGCGAGGTGACCTCCGCGGCGGTCAGCGGCCTGAAGCTGCGTCCCACCTCGAGCGCCTGCTGCAATCGTTCCATTGAGTCGCAGCCGGTAATGACTACGCTTGTGGGCAGGCTCAGCGCGTAGCGCAGGCACTCTGGCGCGCTCACGGTTTTGCTCTGCAGGATGGTTCTGCTGCCCATCGGCTTCATCCCGAGAACGCCGATATTCTTCCGCTGTAGCATCGGCAGCACGATGCCGGCGAAGCTCTCATAGTGCGCGTCCATCACGTTGAGCGGCATCTGCACCGTGTCGAAGGTGAAGTTGTGCCGCTCGGCCACCTCCAGCATGTGGCTGTGAATGTGCGGGCTCTTGTGACCGGTGAAGCCGATGTAGCGCAGCTTGCCGGCCTCGCGCGCCCTCACCACGGCTTCCATGGCGCCGCCGGCGGCGAAAATGCGCTCGGCATCCTCCATGCGGATGATCTCGTGGAACTGCAGCAGGTCCAGATGATCGGTCTCGAGCCGGCGGAGCGACTGCTCCAGTTGCCGGGTGGCGCTGCGGGCGTCGCGGCCATCGATTTTGGTCATCAAAAACGCCTTCTGCCGATAACCATCGCGCAGGGCCTTGCCCATGCGCTCCTCGCTCGCGCCGTCGTTGTAGTCCCAGCAGTTGTCGAGGAAGTTCATGCCGCTGTCCAGCGCGGTGCGCACGATGCGCAGGGCTTCCTGCTCGCTGGGCATCCCGAGGTGATAGCCGCCCAGGCCGAGGATGGAAACCTGTTCGCCGGTGTGCCCGAGCGTGCGCCGCGGAAAACCCCCGTCGGCGGCGAACGACCTCTCTCCAAACTGCGCAGCAATTCCCATTGCGCCCACTCCCTTCAGAAAGTCCCTGCGATTGACCCTCATGGCCGGTCTCCTCACCTCCCCGTGTAGCTCACCCGCCAGATGGAGTTCGAGCCGTCGTCGGTCACCAGCAGCGATCCATCGGAAGCCACCGTGACGCCCACCGGTCTCCCCCATACATCGCCGTTGGGAAGCACGAAGCCGGTGAGGAAGTCTTCGTATTCTCCGCTGGCGTGGCCGCTCTGGTGCAGCGGCACGCGAATCACCTCATAGCCGGCGCGCGGATTCCGGTTCCACGAGCCGTGCTGCGCGGCAAAGATGTCGCCCGCGTACTCTGCGGGAAATTGCCTGCCCTCATAGAACGTCATTGCCAGCGACGCATTGTGCGGCTGGACCAGCACATCCGGGACAATGACCTTGCTCTTCAGCTCGGGATGTGCGCCCTTCAGTCGCGGGTCGGCATTTCCGCCGATGTAGTAATACGGCCAGCCGTAGAAGCCCCCCTCCTGCACACGCGTAATGTAGTCGGGAACCAGGTTGTCGCCCAGATCGTCACGCTCGTTCACCGAACACCACAGCTCCCCGCCCTTCGGATTGATGGCCAGACCTCCGCCCGGATTGCGAATGCCCCACGCGTAAACGTGCGCGTTGGAGCCGTCGGGGTTCATCACCAGGATGTCGGCGCGGTTCTTCTCGTCGGGGTGAGTGTCGGGATCGTCCACGTTGGAATCCGATCCCACCCCCACGAAGAGCCGCTTGCCATCGGGTGCGAAGACAAGATCGCGCGTCCAATGGTCGCCTCCGGCAGGCAGGCTTGCCACATGCTCCGGCCGACCCGTGGCCTGCAGGTCTCCATTGTGATACGGAATGCGTAACACCGCCTCGGTGTCGCCGATATACACGTAGCGCGGGTTCGGGCCAGGCGGATAGAACGCCATGCCATAGGGCTGGTCCAGTCCGCTGACGAACACCGAGGTCTGCTGCGGCCTGCCGGCGGCGCCGATGCCGCGAAAAATCCTGATCTCGCCGTTGTGGCTCTCGGCCACGAAGAAGTCGCCGTTGGGGGCGGTAAGAATCTTGCGTGGTTCCTGCACCTCGCCCGTGTACAGCTCGACCTTGAAACCCGCCGGAGCCTGCGGCCACACATTCTTCGGGCGATCCACCACGTCCGCTCCGTTGACCGCCGCTTTGGTTGCGTAAGGCGCGGGAAGATCGCGCGGCGTGATTTTGTGCGTGGCGCCCGGCTTCTCGTAACGATAATCGGTGAACGGAGCTTTCGGCGGCGGTGCGGCGCTATGTTGAGCGCAGGCCGGACTGCAAAAGAGCAGAAGCGGAAAGAACGGGAGCAGAACCGGCAGAAATTTTTTCATCGGGAACCATGGCCTTTCGCTTCATCATCGGCCGCTGCGGCAATCCGGCAAAGCGCACGTCGCC
The DNA here is from genome assembly GCA_035516415.1 of Binatia bacterium. Lineage (GTDB taxonomy): Bacteria > Acidobacteriota > Terriglobia > Terriglobales > Acidobacteriaceae > Bog-257. The sequence continues at coordinate 37,999 of DATJAI010000126.1, forward strand.
TGATGCTGCGCGCCATGGCGTCTTTAGATGAGCTGCCCGGTCGCAGGAATGCAGGAAAGCTGAGACCGTTTCGCGACACGGTAACGACCGGGCGCTTCAACCGCCCTGCACCGGTCTGCGGCGATGCCTCGCGCATCACCTGCAGGTTTCGATGACGACTTCGACGCACGAATTCTTCTGCGCGCCTTCGGGGACACCGCAACTACCCGAGGTCCGGTCCGGCACGGCAAAGCCCGCGATGGGGGTGTTCTCCGGCACCCAGCCCTTGTTCATCAGCCAGCCGCGGACCGTGATGGCGCGCTTCTCGCTCAGGCTCCGGCTGTCGCTCCTGTCTGCTTCCGATGCCGTAAACGCCTCGATGCGCACAGGGTGGCTTCCCCCACGGGCAACCATCGGGGCCAGGACGTCCAATGTGACAAATGCATCCGGATTCAGTGTCCAGCGCCTCGGCGCGAAAAGCGCGTCCGCCTTTACCACGATGCGCGTCGTGCATCGGGTTTTGCGCTGGGTAATTGCCGCGGCCCCTTTCGCGACAGGAGGTCCAGCCGGCTCGTGCTCCGAATCGCCCGGTTCGGTGACCGGCGCGGTCTGGACCGCGCCCGGCTGCTGGACGTTGCTGGTCTGTGCGACGGCCTCAGCAGCCACAATCGCCAGCATGCAGATAGACGGCAAAAGACAGCGGCGCAGTGGCCGTGTGACGGAATAACGATAATCAGGCATCAGGAACTTTAGCGAGCCATCCGCTTCTCTCTGCCGCTGCTATCTGCGCGGCCGGTGGCCGTGCCTCGGCGGTCGTGCCGGTGGAGGTGGCGAACTGGGCGGGCCATTGCCCGACAGAGCCTGCAGAAGAGCCGCTCCATTGGGACTGCCCCAGCCGCTGCACGGGTCCCATCCCGGCCCCGCGCTGTAATCCCCGTTGTTGCCGGAGGTGATATCGTGGAAAGCCCCCGCGTTCTCCCCAATGTTCTGGTAAAGCGTCGGATTCACATATCCGGCCGCTTTGCCCAGTGATTGATTGAACAGTGCAATCAGCCCGGCCCACAACGGCGCAACCGCGCTGGTGCCGCCTACGGCGAAACTGGAGCCATCCACCTGGACGTTGTAGCCGGTGGCCGGATCGGCATCGCCGCTCACATCGGGAACGCCACGTCCCATGAAATTACCCGGATTGTCGGATGGCGGAACGTTGGCATTCGCCTGCCAGGAAGGAATGGGGAAGTTGTCGCTGACCCCGCCACCGGTCGCGCCGTCGCCTGGCTGATCGTTCCACACCACTTCGCTGCTGATTGAGCTGCCGCTGAGCTGCAGGCTCGTTCCGCCGCAGGCCAGCGAGTACGGGCTGGATGCGGGAAAGTCCACGTGGTCCAGACCGTCGCTGACGCCGTCGCTCGAGCCGTTGTCTCCGGCGGCAACGCACACCGTGACTCCTACCGCCGCCGCCGATTCCAGCGCGCTGTTGAACGATTGCAGCGATTGTGAGGTCCAGCTCGACTCGGGCGCGCCCCAGCTGATCGAGAGCACGGAAGGCGTGTTAACCGTGTCCGTCACGGCCTGGCTGACGGCGTCGATGAAGCCGGCATCAGTGTTCGGAGCAAAGTACACGGCAATCCTTGCCCCCGGCGCGACCGCGCCGGCAACCTCGATGTCGAGCCCAACCTCGGTGTCCGGGCCGTTCGGATCGCCGGTCGGCTGGTTCTGCCCGCCATCCACGGAAACCGCCACCACCGTGGGCGCAGGCGAGATCCCGAGGTCCCTGAAGTAGGTCCGCAGATCGGACGGGTTGAATCCGCCGCCGAGCTCGATGATGCCGATGGTCTCGCCACTGCCGTTCACGCCAGCGGGAAAACTGTATGCCTTCGCTACCTGCAGCGCGGTGTAGGAAACAGCCGCAGCTGCCGCGCGCGATGCATCGGCCACCCGGAAATGCGGCTTCGCCTGCGGCCGGTTGTCCAGTCCGTGCACACTGAGAACCACTCCGCCGAGTTCTTCCGGTATGTTCACCGGACCGGTGCGCCCGCGATAGGCGCCGCCCTGATAGCGATAGGTCGCCAGTTCCACCTGAAACGCCCGGCAGAAGTCGGCGCACGTTCCGGTGAGGGCGACCGTCCTTGCGCCCAGGTCGACCCGCGACGCCGCCAACCCGAAGCTGCCGGCAAACGCCAGCACCTTCTGCACATCCGCCGGATCGGCCCCATAACGCTTTTCGTACTCTTCACGCGAAAGCCGCTCTCCGCGGGAGATGAGCCGGTGCAGAGGTTCTGCTTTCCCTCCGGATTCTCGCGGCCGCAGCACCAGCGTCACCTGCATCGTTTCGTTGGGATCCGGTGGTCCCGTCTTCGTTGCGCCGGCCATTGGCTCGCGTTCGCTGCCGGGTATGCTGACGTACCTGTTCACTGCCATCTCGGCTCCTCGATGAGCTGTCTGCGCGTCGGCTGCGAGACCGGCGGCATGGTTTTATGCGCTCAAGGCGCTGAAGTCCGCTAGGGCGCCAAACTGCGGACGGTTTCGGTTTGCGCCACCGGGGCGAGCAGCGGCAGACACGCCGCTCCGTACAGGCCCGCGTCGCTGCCCAGCAGCGCAATGGTCACAACCGTGTGTTTCTCGCCGGGCCCCACCCGGTCCGGCGCGGTAATGGAATAGATGAAGGAGCGCACCTTCATCTCCTCAAACATGGCGGGAGCGAACGCATCCCACGCGCTCGCCACACCGCCGCCGATCACATACATGGGCAGATTCAGGGCGTTGACCATGCCTCCGATGCCGATGGCCAGCGCGCATCCCACCCGCCGGTAGATCTTCTGTGCCGAAGGGTGTCCCTGAACGGCGAGCTGATAAATGGCGCGGGACGTAAACTCGACGTTGCCCTGTGCCGCATCGGCCAGATCGGGAGCGTTGCCGCTCTCCAGCGCCTCCCGCGCCATGCGCACGATGGCGGTCGCCGACGCATACTGCTCCAGACACCCCCGGCTCCCGCAGCCGCAGGGATGTCCTTCGGGCTCGACGGTGATGTGTCCCAGCTCCCCCGCCATACCGTTGACGCCATGCCACAGGCGGCCATTCATTACAATTCCGCCTCCCACGCCGGTGCCCAGGGTGTACATCGCCATGTGCTCGGTGTTGCGGCCCGCTCCCAGCCACTTTTCGCCCAGGGCGGCGGCATTGGCGTCGTTCTCCAGAATCACTTTGGTCCCCAGCCGCCGTTCAATCTCCTGCCGCACCGGAAAGCGTGCCCAGTCCTGCAGGTTGGGCGACCGCATGATCGTTCCCGTGTCCATGTCGATGAATCCGGGAACGCCGATGCCGATACCTGCCAGATCGCCCGCGCTGCGGTGCTTCGCCTCCAGCGACTGGATGGCGTCGCACATTTCTCCGATGACGTAGTCGCGGCCGCGCTGCACCTCGGTTCCGGTAGTCAGCTTGTCCAGCAGCTTGCCCTCGCTGCTGACCGCCGCAATGCGCAGGTTGGTCCCGCCGAGATCGACGGCAATCGAGTAAACGCTCATCCAGGCCTCAACTCCTGTTTTCACCACCGGGACGTGGCAGTGCCAGAGGTTTGCCTCCCTGTGCGTCTGTAGTGAATCCTCACCTCTGGCAATGCGGGCAGTAGTGGCTGCTGCGTCCTGCGATGATAACCCGCTTGATGGGCGTTCCGCACGTCAGGCACCGCTCGCCTTCCCTGCCGTAAACCCTGTGCTGCAGCTGGAAGACTCCGGCGCGTCCTTCGGCGTCAACATAGTCGCTGATGGACGAGCCCCCGAGCCGGATGGCTTCGCGCAGCACCTCCAGCAGCGCAGCGTGCAGCCTGTGCAGTTCGGCCCGCGTCAGCGACGAGGTTCTCCGTCGCGGGCGAATGCCGGCGCGGAACAGTGCCTCGTCGGCATAGATGTTCCCCACCCCGCTGAGCAGCTTCTGGTTCAGCAGGGCGCTCTTGATGGGCGTCTTGCGACGGCGGAACAGCGCAACAAATCGGTCAATCTTCGCTTCCAGCGGCTCCTCGCCGGGTGCGGCAAAGCCGGCGCCGTCCCGCGACTGGATCCTCACTACCGCCAGACGGCCGAAGCGCCGCGGATCGACAAAGCGCAGCTCGCGTCCCGAAGCAAGCTTCAGCACCGCGTGGGTGTGCTTGGCAAGCTCCGTCGCCGGAGATGCGATCAGAAGCTGGCCCGTCATCCCCAGGTGGACAATCCACTGGGCGCGCGTGCTTCCTGTCGACTTCTGTGTGCCCCAGGTTCGCGTCGCGCCTTTCGACGCTAACCTGGGTTCCCGAACCAGATCGAAAACAATGTGCTTGCCGACCCGCCGCACTCCGGCGATGCGCGAATGCTCCAGCGCGCCGACAATCTCCGCGGCGGTAGATTTTAGCGGCTCAGGCTTCGAGCCCAACCACACGGACTCGATCATGTCGCCAGCGATGCGCCGGTCGAGCCCGCGCGCGATGGTTTCAACTTCTGGAAGCTCGGGCATGGAAATCTGGCTGTGCCGCTCGCACCGGCGCGCAAGAGGCTTCCTCTTATGCGCCGCAGTCAGTCATGGTGGAAGTAGAAGAGGTTGCCGTCCAGGTCCTTCACCGTGAACTGGCGTAATCCCCAGGACTTTTTCTCAAGCGGCTCAACGATGTTCGCGCCTGACGATTTTAGTTCCCCATACGACGCATCGATGTCATCGGCGAAGACCCAGTGAACCGCTGGTTCGAACGGCAGCTCTCTTTTGCGGAAGAAGATTGCTACCCGCCCGCGTGATACGGCCCCAATCTCTTTGCCCGGGTAAAGCCAGCCAATCTCAAAGCCGAGTTTATCTCGGTAATGCTGTTGTGCACGTTCCACATCGGCGACCGGCAACTCCGGGACTGGTTGACCTATTGAGGTGATCTTCTCTTTTGTGCCCATGGAGACCCCTTGTTGCCACAGACTATGCAACAGGACTGCCCGCGCGTCAAATCCGGAGACTCCCAGGTCCTGCGTTGCACCGCCCGGCGGCTACCCTGTAAAATTCAGAGTTACACAGCCCGTCTGCTCTTACTTCCCAGAATTCAGGCTTTGCTTCCGGACCAGAGGCGAGTTGTGTGCGGTCGTTGGGTAGAGCAGGCTTCAGCCCTGCGTCTCGCAGCCGGAATAACGGTTGCGGGGATTGGGGTTGTTTACCCTGAATCCCCGCAAGAACAGAGATGTAGCCGGCGAACGCGGCGCTAAAGTGCCGCTCTACCCGATCCAGACTCTACGACCGCGATTGGAGCAACATTTGAAAACGGTCGGAACAGCGGTGGTGGTCGGCGCCCAGTGGGGCGACGAGGGCAAGGGCAAGATCGTTGATGTGCTCTCCGAGCGCTTCAAGGTTGTCGCGCGCTATTCCGGCGGCCACAACGCCGGACACACCGTCACCATCGCCGGCAGGAAGTTTATCCTGCAGCTCATTCCCTGCGGCGTACTGCGCGCCGGTTGCCGCGGTGTCATCGGCAACGGAGTCGTGCTCGACCCCTTCGCCTTCATGAAGGAAGTAGACGTGCTGCGCGCGGCGGGCGTGCAGATTGACGGCAATCTCTTCGTCAGCAACCGCGCTCACGTCATCCTTCCCTACCATCGCATGATTGAGCTGGCGGCGGAGAACGCGCCTGGCCGGGTGAAGATCGGCACCACCTCCCGCGGCATCGGTCCCACCTATGAGGACAAGATGGCGCGCAGCGGGCTGCGCGTGCAGGACCTGCTCGACAAAAGCCTGCTGCAGAAGCACATCGAAAACGCCTGCCGCGAGAAGAACACCATCGCCCACGCCCTGTTCAACAGCGAGCCGCTCGATGCCGACAGGATGTATCGCGAGTATTCGGAAGTCGCCGATCGCGTCGCGCCCTTTGTCGCCGATACCGCGCTGCTGCTCAACCAGGCCATCGCGCGCGGCGAGCCGGTGATGTTCGAGGGCGCGCAGGGCACCATGCTGGACATCGATCACGGGACCTATCCCTTCGTCACCTCCTCCAGCGCGACCTCCGGCGGCGCAGCAATCGGAACCGGGGTTCCGCCGACCTCCATCGGCACCGTCGTCGGCGTCACCAAGGCCTACTGCACGCGCGTCGGCGAAGGGCCGTTTCCCACCGAATCGAAGGACGCTACCGGCGAGGCGCTGCGCCGCAAGGGCCAGGAATTCGGCGCTGTCACCGGGCGTCCGCGTCGCACCGGCTGGCTCGATCTGCCGCTGTTGCGCTACTCCAACATGGTCAACGGCACCAGCTGGCTGGTGGTGACCAAGCTTGACGTGCTCGACGATCAGCCGGAAATTCCCGTCTGCGTCGGCTATGAAATCGGTGGCAAACCGGCGCAGCAGGTTCCCGCCCAGATCGCCGGCTACGAGAAGATCACGCCCGTTTACACCCGGCTTCCGGGCTGGCAGACGAACACCTTCGGCATCAATCGCTATGAGCAGTTGCCGGAGAAAGCCAGGCGGTATCTGGAGTTCGTGGAGAGGGAATCCGGCGCAAGCATCGCCATTATTTCCACCGGACCCGATCGCGAGCAGACCATCTTCATGCCGGAGTTCGCTCGGATGCTCGATGGCATGGGCGCTGCGACGGGAGCTTCGAACGGCTAAGGCGGGCTGCCATGTTGCGGAATTGGAGGGCCTGATGATTGTTCTGGCTGTGAACTGGATGGCGAATCCTGGACATGAAAACGAAGTGGCCATCATCTTTGCAAAACTTCAGGCTGCCTCGCGCCAGGAGCCGGGCTGCCTGATGTATGTAGTCCATCGTCATGTCGACGATCCGCGGCGCTTTTTCATTTACGAGCAGTATCGCGACGCCGCCGCGCTGGAGGCCCACCGCGGCTCGCCCCACTTTCAGGAGTATGCCGTCAGGGCGCTGCGCAACATCGGCGAACGCAAGCAGGGCGACCTATACACCCCGCTGGCCTCCGATTGAGGCTCCCGCCCGGCTCACTTCCTCCGCCGGCTCGCTCAGCTCCTCGCGCAACATGGCGAATACCGCGGCCAGCACCGACGCCACCACCGGTCCCAGAAACAGTCCCAGAAATCCAAACGCCTCCACGCCTCCGAGGATGAAAAACAGCAGCACCATCGGGTGCAGCTCCCCCCGCCCGGCCACCACCAGCGGACGCAGAATGTTGTCGATGCTGCTCACCACCACCGTCCCCCACAGCAGCAGGAACACGCCCTTCCAGATCGCGCCGCTCACCAGCAGGTAGATCGCCACCGGCGCCCACACGATCGACGCTCCCACTACCGGAATGATGGAAGCGAATCCCGCGCCCAGTCCCAGCAGCAGCGACGAGGGCATCCCCACAATCCGCATGGCAATGCCGGTCAGCACACCCTGCGCCGCGCCCACCGTCAGAATGCCGTAAACGTTGGCGATGATGGTGTCAGAGATGTTCTGGTACAGGTGCGCCACCTGCGCTTCCGACAGCGGAATCACCCGCCCGGCGCGATATGCCCACTCCTTGCCTTCGCGGAACAGGAAGAACAGGATCACGATGGTGATCAGCGCATCCACGGTGAACCGCGCCAGGTTGCCCAGCACCGCCGCTCCAAAGCCCACCATCCCCAGGCTCACCTTCTGCACGTTGGAGCCGATGATGGCCCGCAGGTCGTACTTCGAGAGATCGACCCAGTGGCCCAGGAAGTGCAACGGGCGCGCCGCCAGCGTCATCAGGAAGACCGTGAAGCCGCCCTCCTCCGCGCTGCGCCGGCTCAGGTAATGTGCCGCGCCCAGAGCTTCGTTCGCGCCAAGGGTCGCGATAATAAACGCCGGAGCTCCGAACAGCAGCAGCACGGCCAGCGTCGACAGCAGCGCGCTCAGGCTGCGCCGGCGCCGCATCGCCCGCATTATGCGTTCATGCACGGGATAGAAAACTACGGCCAGAATGATCGCGAACGCGAACGGCTTCAGGAATGGCCGTGTAATGACCACAGCAAGCCCGAGCACAATGATGACCAGTGCCGAAAGAAAGATGATGGTGCTGCGCTTGCTGTTCATGGTGCGGGCGCTTTCAGTTGTAACACGAAGCTTCGCTCATGCGGCCCGCTTTCGATGCCGGTATGGTCCCGATTCGGCCTGCCTCTTGCGGCCCCTCTCACAGGGTGTGCAGGTACGCCATCAGGTCGTCGAACTGCTGCTGCGTCAGTTTGTTGCGGAAGGCCGGCATCTTCGACCGTCCCAGCAGGATGATATCGCTCACGCGATCGTCATTGGCCGGCATGCCGTTGGTCATGAACTGCTTTTTGAACAGCCCGTGCAGGCTGGGACCACGAAGATTGCGAGTGCTGTAAGCATAGTGGCAGTCGCCGCATCGCGTGTCATAGATCCGGCGGCCGGCTGCCTGTTGCGGATTCAGGCCCAGTTCGGCATCGGTTTTACGGGGTTCCGCCTCGCAGGCAAGAAAAAGCGCCACACCGATCAGGAGAATTCCAGTCAGGGCACAGCGGGCGCGCTTCGCATTCAAGGTTCAGTCCAGGGTTCCCGCATTGTTTGCCGGAGAGACCGCAGCTGCGCCTCCCGCAGAGGTAGAATACACCGCATGACGGTCGCCACAAAACGCGTCTATGAGCAGCCGTCTCCCGATGACGGCGCCCGCATCCTGGTGGACCGCCTCTGGCCGCGCGGGCTGACGAAAAACGCTGCCGCGCTCACTGCCTGGCTGAAGGAGCTGGCGCCCTCCGACGAGCTGCGCAAGTGGTACCATGCCCACCCGCAACAGTGGAGCCGGTTTCACGAGAGATATCTGAAGGAACTTTCCTCTGAGGCCGCCGGCGGGGCATTGCAGCAGCTTTATGAAATGCAAAAGGAGCACGACCGCCTGACATTGCTCTTCGCATCGAAAAACGAAGACCGTAACAATGCGGTGGTGCTTCGCGACCTGCTCAGCGGCAATCGCAAGCCCCCAAAGGGAACCGGCCCGGCGCGCGCCGCCTCTGCCAGGCGGGCCCGCGCCGCACGCCGGCGCTAGCGCACCGGTTTATACGATCAGCTTCGACAGAGACGCGGATTCTTCGAACTCGATTCCGAAGGCCTCGCGCAGACAGCGGCGCAGATCGCCTTCGGTCTTCAACAGCACCTCTTCCCGCTCGCGTCCCCGGGTGACGATCAGCCGCATGTTGGCCAGCGTAATACGGCCATCAGGCGTGGCGCGGCTGCAGATCCAGCTCCTGGTAAAGTGCGATTCCGGCGAGGTCTGATGGAACCTGCACATCCGCTGATATTCGCTCAGCTCGTGCGTCAGCTCGCGGAAGACATACAGCGGGACCTTGCCCTGCTCGTCTTCCCGCAGCAGCTCCCATTCCTCTGCCAGGGGCAACACGACATAACGATGGCCGTTCACCTGGTCGGCTCCGCCGGCGCGGAAGGGAATGGGATCGACGAACGAGTCGCCAAAGCCCACATCGACCAGCCACGGCCCGTCGAGTTCCACCCTGAGCAGCATGTGGTCGAACTCCGGCCCGAAGCCGCCATCGTCGCGCCGCACCCGGGCTGAAAGCCGATGAACCCGAAAGCCCATGGCGCGCAGCAACTCGCCAAACAGACCGTTTAGCTCATAGCAGAAACCGCCGCGCCTGCGGGTCACGATCTTCTCATACATCAGGGCAGGATCGAGCTGGATCGGCGTGCCGAGCGCAATGTCGAGATTCTCAAAGGGAACGGTGAACAGGTGCTGGCGATGCAGGCCGCGCAGGGTCGCCGGGGAGGGCTGGCGCGCTCCCTCGTACCCGACGCGCCGCAGATAGGCATCGACGTCCATCGTCAAACCGGGAGTTCATTCTGCAACCAGACTGGCTCCTGCGCTTTCGGTTCGGCGGTCAGGTCGAGCACCAGATTTTCCAGCACCAGGCGCTTGCCCGGAGGGTTGGAGCGCAGCTCCAGGTCTGCGCGGGCAATCCGGCGAATGGCCAGGGTCAACTCGCGGCGCGTGCTGTAGCGCCGTGCCTGGCGGATGACATCT